>NZ_JBUZTL010000002.1:0-510809 GCF_055408345.1 Pseudomonas sp. B424
AAACGTGGCTCCCCTGGTAGCTGAACTGGGCAAGGGCTACAGCCACATCCTGGCTGCTGCCACCTCCAACGGCAAAAACATCCTGCCGCGCGTTGCTGCACAGCTGGACGTGGACCAGATCTCCGAGATCATCTCGGTTGAAAGCGCCGACACCTTCAAGCGCCCGATCTATGCCGGTAACGCCATTGCCACCGTGCAGTCCACGGCCGCAATCAAAGTGATCACCGTACGTGCCACCGGTTTCGACCCGGTTGCTGCACAAGGTGGTTCGGCAGCGGTTGAAGCGGTTGCAGCGGTTCACGATGCAGGCACTTCGTCGTTTGTTGGCGAAGAGCTGGCCAAGTCCGACCGTCCTGAGCTGACCGCAGCCAAAATCGTCGTTTCCGGCGGTCGCGGCATGCAGAACGGCGACAACTTCAAACTCCTGTACACCCTGGCCGACAAGCTGGGCGCCGCTGTGGGCGCATCCCGCGCAGCAGTGGACGCAGGTTTCGTACCCAACGACATGCAGGTCGGCCAGACCGGCAAAATCGTTGCGCCACAGCTGTACATCGCGGTCGGTATCTCCGGTGCGATCCAGCATCTGGCGGGCATGAAAGACTCCAAAGTGATCGTTGCGATCAACAAGGATGAAGAAGCACCGATCTTCCAGGTGGCCGATTACGGCCTGGTAGCGGACTTGTTCGAAGCCGTACCTGAGCTGGAGAAGCTGGTTTAATCCAGTTGCTTCACTTATAAAGAGCCCGGTCATCGGGGCTGTGGGGAAGGGCAAGGCACTCAGTGCCTTGCCCGCTCTTCACGGCCCGGGTGACCGGGTTTTTTTACAGGTCTCAATTGTGTGTGGGGTGCAGGGTGTATGGATATGCGTCAGATGAGCAGGCTGCTGGTGGGGTTGGCGTTTTTGCCACTGCTGTCTGAAGCCGCGGGCAAGTGCGAGCGCCTGATCGTCACCGGCAGCCCCGATGCCCCGCCTTACCTGTGGCGCGATCCGGCCGACCCGGCGCACTTGATCGGTGTCAGTGCCGACCTGATACAGCAGGCGGGTCAGGAGCTGGGGATCAAGGTTGAAGTGCTCTATGGTGGCAAGCGCGCCCAGGCCCAGGACGAAGTGCGCACCGGGCGCATGGACATGCTGCTGGATGCGCCACTGACGGTGGCCGGGCTTTCGTCGTTCGACTACATTCATCCGCCGTTGGTGCGTAACGACTATCTGGTGTGGACGCTCAAGGCATCGACCCTGAGCTACGAAACGCCTGCCGATTTGCATGGGCATACGGGCGCCGTCTCGGAGAAAGCCCGGTTAAGCGAAACCTTCAACGAGTTTGCGCAACACCAGTTGAACCTGGAGCGCCAGCCCGGCCTGACCCAGGCCTTCCAGAAGTTGTTGCTCGGGCAGGTTGAATACGTTTTGGCCGGCCGCTACGCCGGGATGGCCACCGCTCAAACCCTGGGCATTGCCGATGACCTGTTGGCGCACCCGCACCCTATCGATCAACCGGGGCTGTTTTTGGCGGTTTCCCATGACTCGGCCTGCAATGAGCCGTGGTTGCGCGGACAGCTCGCCAAAAAGATGACAGAATTGCCCGCGTCCGGCCTGACCGAGGCGGCATTGCAACGCAATCTGGAGCGGTGGAAAACCCAGCTGCAACAACCGCTCAGCGCCCCAAAACAGTAGGAATTCCTCGTGACAATTCGACCTCTTTTCGCTGCCCTGGCCGTTTTGGCTCTGGCGGGTTGTGCAGCCGATCCTGCGCCGAATGAACAATTGCGTTTGACCGAACAAGCTCTGGAACAAGCCAGGGCCGTAGGCGCGAAAGCCGACGATCTGGCTGAGCTGAAACAGGCGCAAAGCAAGCTGGCCCAAGCGCTGGCAGATATGGCTGAAGAGTCTTACAAAGATGCCCGCATGCAGGCCGAACAAGCCGAACTCGACGCCCGATTGGCCGAAGCCCGCGTGTTGACGCAAAAAAGCCAGGAACAATTGAACGTGCTCAATACCCGTATCTCGCGCTTGCGCAAACAACTGGCGGAGGCGCAATGAGCCTCAAGTCCAAAGCTTTCATGGGCGCGCTGGCGCTAGGTTGCGTCAGCCTGGCCGGATGTGCCGGGCATCACAACAGTGATCAGGCCTTGCAACAGGCCAGTACGGACTTCCAGGCGGTCAAGGAAGACACTAACGTGTTGCGCATCGCGCCCAAGGATGTGATCCGCGCCGGTGAATCCCTGGCGCGTGCTGACCGCTTGTCCAGCTACTGGGGCAGTGGGGAAGACGTGGCGCATTACGCCTATTTGAGCCAGCGCTACAGTGAGATCGCCCGCGAGCACACTCAGCAGGTGCTGAACGAAGAGCGCGCGGCCAGGCTCGAACTGGAGCGCCAGCGCCTGCAGCTGGCCTTGCGTGAAGCCAAGTTGTTGAGTGTTCAGCAGCAGGGGCAATGGCTGGAAGAACAGATCGTCAGCCTGGCCACCACCCAGACTGACCGTGGTCTGGTGATGACCCTGGGTGACGTGCTGTTCGATACCGGCGCTGCCGATCTGAAAAACTCCGCCAACCGGACGGTGCTCAAGCTGGTGCAGTTCCTGCAACTGAACCCCAAGCGCATTGTGCGCATCGAGGGCTACACCGACAGCACCGGCGGCACGGAAGACAACCTCAAACTGTCCCTTGCCCGGGCACAAGCCGTGGCGGATGTGTTGGTCGACTTGGGCATCGACGAAAAGCGCATCCAGGTGGAAGGCTACGGCGACCAGTATCCAGTGGACGTAAATGCTACCGAGCGTGGTCGTGCGCAAAACCGTCGTGTCGAAATCGTATTTTCTGACGAAAAAGGTCAGCTGGGCGCTGCACGTTAAAGCCGGGCATGGATTAACTGTGGGAGCGGGCTCGCCCGCGACTGGATCGACCCGGTGCCCCTGGCAGGCCGCGGTGATGCCATCGCGGGCAAGCCCGGCTCCCACAGGAATTGCAGTGCTCGCCAAATATGATCCAGTCGAACCAGCTGTTCATTTCATTAAATTGCACCCATACAGTTCCCCCCGCATTCGGGGTGTACGGCTTAGAAAAGTGACAACTGTGCCCGTACACTTCTAAACTGTTCCGGTATTGTTCTAAATAAAAAAAATGCCTGAACATCGAGTGCTACGCCATGACCAACCTTTTGCTCTACCAACGTATTGCTCAGCAACTGGCTGAGGATATTCGGCGTGGCGTTTATCAGCCGGGCGAGCGTGTGCCGTCGGTGCGCAAGATGAGTTCACAGCTCAATGTCAGCCATGCCACCGTGCTGCAGGCTTACGCCAACCTTGAAGATCAGGGTTTGATCCGGGCGCGGCCGCAGTCGGGCTACTACGTACACCAGACCCCCGCACTGACGGCGCCGACCCCTGATATCGCACGTGTAGAGCGCCCGGGGTTGGTCACCCGCAGCAGCATCATTCAGCAGGTACTGGTCGAGTCCCGTCGTGAAGGTGTGTTTCCGCTCGGGGCGGCCGTGCCCAGTGTCGATTACTTGCCCGTACGTGCGCTGCACCAGCAGCTGGCCAAGGTCACGCGCTTTCATAGCCCGCGGGCATTCAGCTATATGTTCAGCCCGGGCTTTGAGCCGTTGCGCCGGCAGGTAGCAATCCGTATGCGTGACGCGGGAGTGGTGGTTGACCCTTCTGAAGTCATCATCACCCATGGCTGTGTCGATGCCCTGCAAATGTCGTTGCGGGTACTCACCCGTCCCGGCGACCTGATTGCGGCAGAGTCGCCGACTTACTACGGGCTGCTGCAACTGGCTGATCTGCTGGGGCTGAAAGTGATTGAGATCCCCAGCGATCCGGCCACCGGCATGAGCCTTGAAGCCCTGCAACTGGCGGCCAATCAGTGGTCGATCAAGGCATTGGTCCTGACCACGCGCCTGAGCAATCCTCTGGGCGGGACAATGCCTGAAGAGCGGCAAAAGCAGTTGCTGCGCCTGGCTTCGGACTTTGATATCCAGATTGTTGAAGACGACATCTATGGCGAATTGATGTTTGAGGTGGGGCGCACCAAGGCCTTGAAGGCCTATGACCGCCTGGACCGGGTGATCTACTGTTCGAGCTTCTCCAAAACCCTGTCCCCCGGAGTGCGCATCGGCTGGATGATAGCTGGCAAGTTTCAGCAAGAAATCCAGCGCCTGCAGACATTCACCACGCATTCTGCGTGCAGCGTGACCCAGATGGCCGTGGCGGCCTACCTTGAAAACGGAGGGTACGACCGCCACTTGCGCTATATCCGCCAGGAATACAGAAAAAACCTGAGCGCATTCCAGCTGGCCGTGCAGCAGCACTTTCCGGAAGGCACGCAGATGTCGCGCCCTGGCGGGGGGTTTATCCTGTGGGTCAGCCTGCCGGGCCGGGTCAATACCCAGGAGTTGCATGTCCGGGCCCTGCAACAAGGGATCAGCATCGCACCGGGGCTGATTTTCAGTAACACCGAGCAGTTCAATCACTGCATACGGCTGAACTGTGGCACACCCTGGAACCGGGAGGCCGATCGGGCCTTGATGACCCTGGGAATGCTTGCCAGCCAGCTCTGCCAGGAAGCGGCTGGTCTGTATGGCGGTGGTCCGGCAGCAGCGGGGATGGCATTTTGACTATAATCAACTTGTCACCCTGTGCGTAAAGCGCGAGCATACGCCCCTGAACCGTTAAAGCTGTGGAGTTATGAAAACGAAGTTTTGTGCAGGGTTTGTGCTGGTGTGCGTCTTGAGTGCGCTCAATGTTGTTGCTGCGACAGCAGCCCCGGCACAATCCGGGGCA
The DNA here is from genome assembly GCF_055408345.1 of Pseudomonas sp. B424. Classification (NCBI taxonomy): domain Bacteria; kingdom Pseudomonadati; phylum Pseudomonadota; class Gammaproteobacteria; order Pseudomonadales; family Pseudomonadaceae; genus Pseudomonas; species Pseudomonas sp. B424. The sequence goes on from NZ_JBUZTL010000002.1 coordinate 4,786, forward strand.
GCCACCACCGAGGCGAAATCTGCCCGCTCTGCGGCAAAGCCTGTGGAGAGTACGAAAAAAGCCCCCGTCAAAAGACGTAAGCCAATGGCGTCCAAGTCCACATCGGCCCATGAAATCGCCAAAAAGCGTTTGCCCACCACGAACCTTGATTTGCGATTGCCGCCTGAGATGGTTCGCCAGCTCCGTCCTTTGGGCACTGTCCCCATGCCTGCGCACAAACCGTTGCTGCCGAACATGTTTGGCGAAAAGCCGGCTGAAGAGAGCCCGTTTCAGCTCAACGGGCGTTTGCTCAGCAACGAGATGAACCTGCAATTGCGCAATGACGCCCGACACAACGAGATCGAAGGTGCCGCGCTGGATTTCGAGTTCAAGCAATAAGTAAGTGCCTGGCAGTGAAAAACAGGCTTCTAAACTGACTGTCCGGTCACTGCCATTTATCGGCATATTCTGCTGAACGGTCAATTTCAAACACCTGTTCCAGCGAGTACTATCCCTTGTCATCAACACACTTTGCCCCGAACGAGGAGCTAACGTCATGAATTGCCGTGAAGGCTGTGGCGCCTGCTGCATAGCCCCTTCCATCAGCACACCGCTGCCCGGCATGCCCAACGGCAAGCCTGCCGGGGAACGCTGCCTGCATCTTTCTGTCGACTACCTGTGCGGTTTGTTCGGTCAGCCTGAGCGCCCGGCTGTATGTGGCGACTTCAAGGCCGACATCGAAGTGTGCGGCAGCAACCGGGAAGAAGCGATCAACCTGATCGGTTGGTGGGAGCAGATGACCGCGGCATAGTGTGTTCGTGTCCAGTTAACAGACCTTCAACAATAAGGAATAAGACAATGGGTTCGTTGCATCGAGTGGCATTGGTATGTGGTTTGAGTGTTCTGATAACGGGCGTGGCCCAGGCTGAAGACTGGAAGGTCGCCAAGGACCAGGACGGCATCAAGGTGTCGCTGAGTGAAGTCGCCGGTTCCCAGTACAAGGCTTACCAGGGGGTGACCACCATCAAGGCGCCACTAGCCAGGATCAGCAAGCTGCAGGAAGACGTGGCGGGCGCCTGTGCCTGGATTCATGAATGCCAGACGCAAAAACTGCTCAAGCATGAAGGTGACCAGAGCTGGACCTACACCCAGTTCAAAACTCCATGGCCGGTAACGCCGCGTGACTCGGTACTGCTGGTGACCACGGCCCAAGGCGCTGATGGCAGCCTGACCCGCACGCTCAAGGGCCAGCCGACCTACGTTCCTGAAGAAAAAGGCTTTGTCCGGGTTGCCCAGGTTGATGGCTTCTGGAAGCTTGTGCCAAAAGGCGACAACCTCACCGAAGTGACCTATCAGGTGCACACCGAGCCAGGTGGCAGCGTGCCGTCCTGGTTGGCCAACAAGTTTGTGGTCGATGCCCCGTTCAACACCCTCAAGGGCCTCAAGGAGCGTGCTGAAAAGCCGTAATCCTTCGCAGGGTTCGCCTGGCCCCGGGCAGCGCATCTGCCCAGGCGCCGGGTATCCGTCTTTTTGAACGGCCCGGTTGCTGAAAAAACTTGTTGAAATTCATGTGCTCTCCTCTTGGCAGACGCCGCACACCAGGGCTACTCTGCATCCAGACCAGCGAAGTATTCGACTGGCTCTGATCTTGTTCGCTACATGCTTATTTCCTCCCTTCTAAAGGCCTGATTGCGCCCGGAAGGGAGTGCTGAATGTCTATCCATTGCGAGGAGGACGTTTCATGAGCACAGCCCATCAAGAAGACCTCAGCAGCTATGTGCTGCGCCGCATGAAAGAAGGCGGTTTTGATTTTTCACGCATCCATCCCATCGAGTTTTACGCGATCTTCCCGGACGAGGAGCGGGCGCGCCGAGCTGCAGGCAAATTTTGTGGTGAGTCCCTGAATGCACAGATCAACGTGCGCGATGACGGCGCATGGCATTTGGAGTTGAGTAAGGTGATGTACGCCACCTACGGTGGTATCGGTGATTTCGAGCAGGACTTCGAAGCTGTAGTGGTACCGCTCGGCGGCATTATCGAGGGTTGGGGCGTCAAGCAGGAGGTGCGTGGCCTGTTGAATTGACGTAGGTTTGACTGGTTAGCGGCTGGCCTGAGGGCTGGCCGTTCCGGTTTTTGCAGGAAGTGTTTTGGTGCCGCAAACCTGTAGCCGTCGAAGACGCGCAGCGGCTGCACGTCTTCGGCATTCAGGCGCGTCTTTAGCCGATGACTTTGGTCAAATTCGGCAAGATCAGCAGCAGGGTGGTAGCAAAGAGGATGAGTCCGGCCTGACGTACTTTCGTATGTTTGAACATGGCTATCTGCCTTTTTTTGTTATTCCCGAACGACAATGCCTGCGACAGGGGCTCCAGTCCTTTAAAAAGTACGGCCCCAGCGACAGGCTTAACATTAGAGCCCTCATAACATATGGCTTAGAACCCTTTAACATCATCCAAGTGCAGTAAGTTTCTAAAAAGCTATTAGGTTTTTTTAACTCGCGCTGTCACCCCGTTGCTAGACGCAACGGGCTCGCAACCGGCCTATTTTATTAGCCCCCTACCGTTCGTCAGGGCGCGTTGCCCCGGTATCTTTTGCCCGACAAATGTAAGGGCGAAGCCGTTGAGATGGCAGTTGGCCGCAGGCGTGGGCTACGTTCAGTACTTGCCTTGAAATGCCGTTTCAAGGCAGGCTCTGTCGCGTTGCCATCATTACTTTCGCTTTTATCGTGCCAGGTACTTTTATGTCGCTACGCATTTGCATTCTGGAAACCGACATTCTGCGTCCAGAGTTTGTTGATCAATATCAGGGCTACGGGCAAATGTTCGTACGGCTGTTCTCCACTCAGCCAATTGCGGCGCAATTCAGCGTCTTTAACGTGATGCATGGCGAGTACCCGTCTGACGACCAGGTGTTTGATGCTTATTTGGTGACTGGCAGCAAAGCCGATTCATTTGGCACCGACCCCTGGATTCAAACCCTGAAAAGCTACCTGCTGACCCGCTTTGAGCGTGGTGACAAGCTGCTCGGCGTTTGCTTTGGCCACCAGTTGCTTGCGTTGCTGCTGGGCGGCAAGAGCGAACGTGCCACACAGGGGTGGGGCGTCGGTACCCATCAGTACAAACTGGCAGCCAAGGCGCCCTGGATGAGCCCCGTGGTTGAGGAGCTGACGCTGCTGATCAGCCATCAGGACCAGGTAACGGCCTTGCCGGAAAACGCCACGGTGATTGCTTCGAGCGATTTTTGCCCGTTTGCTGCTTATCACATCAACGACCAGGTGCTGTGCTTCCAGGGGCATCCCGAGTTTATCCACGACTATTCGCGGGCCTTGCTGGATCTGCGCCAGGAACATCTGGGCGAGCAGATATACAGCACCGGTATTGCCAGCCTGGGTCAGGACCATCATGGTCGGACCGTGGCCGAGTGGATGATGCGCTTTGTGGCGCAGAAGTCGTAAGCATCAAGCCGCAAGCTTCAAGCTTGCGGCTCAAGTCTACAGCCAGCCGGAGCGCTTGAAGCTGACCCACAGCCCGGTAACGCCTACGGCAATAAATCCCAGCACGCCGAAATAGCCGTAATGCCAGCTCAGCTCCGGCATGTTCTGAAAGTTCATCCCGTAAATGCCCGCCACCGCAGTGGGGAAGGCCAGAATGGCTGCCCAGGCTGCGAATTTGCGCTGCACAATGCTTTGGCGTGACGACTCCAGCAAAACGACGATTTCAATCGTTTGGGTGGCGATGTCGCGCAGGGTGGTGAGGTCTTCCATCTGCCGGGTGACGTGAATCTGCACATCGCGAAAATACGGGCGCATGTTCTTGTCGATAAAGGGGAAGGTCAGGCGCTGCAGCTCTTCGCTGATTTCCACCATGGGCGCCACATAGCGTCGCAGTCGCAGCACATCGCGGCGCAGGGCATGCAGGTGCACGATGTCGGCTTCATTGAGGGCGTTGCCCAGAATGTTCTGCTCGAGCTGGTCGATTTCGGCGTGGATGGCTTCGCTGACGGGCTGGTAGCTCTCCGTCACGAAGTCGAGCAGGGCATACAGCACGAAGTCTTCGCCATGATCCAGCAGCAGCGGGCGTGCCTCGCAGCGCTGGCGTACGGCCTTGTACGAAGCCGAGTGGCCATTGCGGCTGGTGATGATGTAGCCATTGCCGGCAAAAATATGGGTTTCGACGAACTCCAGTTTGCCTTCATGCCGAATCGGCGAATAGATAACGATAAACAGCGCATCGCCAAAGGTTTCGAGCTTGGGGCGGCTGTGTTGCTCAAGGGCGTCTTCGATGGCCAGTTCATGCAGGTTGAACTGGCGCTGCAAGTTGCTCAGTTCCTGCGCGTCGGGTTGTTCCAGACCAATCCAGACGAAGTGCCCGGGTTTTTTAGCCCAGGCAATGCCTTCGTCCAGAGTGATATTGGTGACTTTCTTGCCTGCGTTGTAAACCGCAGCAGCAACAACTCTCCCCATAGTTCTAATCGCTTCTTCTTCAAAGGGTTATGGCACGAAGATGCAGCTTAGCGCGCAATTGATCTCTTTGAGTCTATAACCGTTCAGGCGTTCGGGTTAGAGGCTGCGGTGTTGCTCCCGTTGACGCTTGGCACATCGCGATTTTGTTGGGCCAGCAGCTCGCGGTCCATGGCTTCGATGCACTCGCGCATCTGTTCGCTGCATTGTTCCATCAGCTGTGGCATGTCATCCAGGGTCAGGCCGTCAGTCGGGATCGCAGGCAAAGAGCGAATCTGAATATCGGCACTGTGCCAGCGGTTGAGCTTGAGGTGCTGGCTATAGGTGCTCACGCAGACCGGCACAATCGGTACCCCGGCAGTAATTGCCATCTGGAATGCGCCTTTTTTGAACGGCAGCAGGGTTTTGCCGAAGTTGCGTGTGCCTTCGGGGAAGACCCAGATGGACGTGTCTTTTTCTTGCAGGGTGCGGGTGGTGGTCAGCATGGATTGACGGGCTTTTTGGGCATTGCCCCGGTCAATAAGCACGTTGCCGGCCAGCCAGAACAACTGGCCAAACAGGGGGACCCACTTCAGACTTTTTTTGCCGATGCACACAGTGCGTCGCGGCACTACGTTGCCGAATACAAACAGATCGTAGTTGGACTGATGGTTGGCGATGACCACGCAGCTTTGCGGCTTGTCCATCAACGGCCCGACTTCGGTCTTGAGCTTGTAGCCCAGGATCCATCTGGACGGCCAGGCATACAGTCGCGCGCACAGGCGGCTGTTGTCCGGGTTGAAGGGACGGCATATACCCAGCAGTACGCCCAGTACCCCTGCGATCATAAAATGCAGGCACATCAATAACATACGTATCAAAAATAGCATTTATAAGCCCGCTGAAACTAAAGTGGGCGCAGTGTACGGATGTGCACTGGATTCAGCAATTACCCCGACACAACTAGGAGATAGCTGAAGTTTTAGTATTTGTTTCAGTGTGGCTGTCGAGGTGCGGGCTAGAGATGTTTGAGGGGGATTTACGAGAGGCGGGAGGGAAGCGCTGCCCCGACCGCAGGTTGCAATCGGGGCAGGTTTTTGAGGGCCCGGATCAGAGCGGGTGGAGCTGGTCTTCCTCGATGGCCTTGTCCAGGGTTTCCAGTAGCTCTTTGCGCACTTTGAGCTTGGTATTCCTGTGGGCTTTCATATTGATCTTTTTCAACTGACGGGCCACTTCAAGGGCTGCGGCCTGCAACTCTTCAGGTTTGACCACCTGATCGAGGAAGCCTGCGTCGACGGCGGTGGTCGGGTTAAACATTTCGCCATTGATCACTGAACGATGGAATGCCGATTTGCGCAGCCGGTCGCGGGCCAGTTCAATCCCGGCGTGGTGCATGGTCATGCCGATTTGCACTTCATTCAGACCAATGCTGAACGGGCCTTCGACGCCGATACGGTAATCCACCGATAGCAACAGGAATGCGCCCTTGGCCACTGCATGGCCCGTGCAGGCGATCACGATGGGGAAGGGATGCGCCAGCATGCGGCGAGCGAGGGTCGACCCCTGCCTTACCAGCTCAATGGCTTGTTCCGGGCTGGCCGTCATTACCTTCAAGTCGTAACCACCGGAGAGAATGCCCGGCTGCCCGGTAATAATGACGACGGCACGATCCTGCTCGGCCTGATCCAGTGCTGCGTTGAACGCAGTGATCACGTCGGGGGAAAGGGCATTCACCTTGCCGTTGCTCAAGGTCAGCGTGGCGATACCGTCTTCCAGGTGGTAGGCAATCAAGTCACTCATGGCGCAATTCCTTGTTTTGAAGTGGAGCAGACGTTACCCAGCCCCACGGCGCAGGTAAAGGGCTATGACTGACTGATGAGTCAGGCGATTGGCCTGTGCCTTCTATATAGAGGCTTATATAGAAGGCGGCGCAGCAACGGTGATGGTGGGAGGGGTCAAGGTGCCAAGGCCGGGATTTGGCAGAATCACCCGCCCTGGCCATGGCTCAAAAACAGCTAATTGCGTAAGCACATGAAAATTCTGAAAAAAACATTTGTCATATCGAAAGCTTTCGACTACATTAGCGCGCCTCGACAGACAGAACTTGTTTGAAGAGATACGGTGAAGTGTCCGAGTGGCTTAAGGAGCACGCCTGGAAAGTGTGTATACAAGAAATTGTATCGAGAGTTCGAATCTCTCCTTCACCGCCACATTAAGTAAACACAAACCCCTGATTTTCCTAGAGAAAGTCGGGGGTTTGTGGTTTCTGGCGTCTGGAAAAGGGCGATATGGGAACAATATGGGGCTGTGAGTGCTTTTGCAGTTCAGGGGCGTGCAGATATCGTTTGGGGGTAGTGCGATACCTGTAAGGCATGAATGGAGATATGTGGTCGGGAATCAGCTGTTTTAAACCAGCGCTAACGCTCCAACAAGATGTCCTCTCCAGGGGACATCAGCCTCAGTCCTTGGATTTAGAGTGGTCGCGGACAAAACCTGTTCCCCGATAACAATAAACCGGGAGCCACCGGACCATGCATCAACCGCAAGTCGTACCCCATCAGTCCCTGTATTTCCCCTATCAGGTTTACCCCGCCTTCATGCCATCTCCGGGCGTCGTGAAGCGTTCGCCCGTTGTTATTGTGGGTGCCGGCCCCATAGGCCTGACGCTCGCGCTCGAACTGGCACGCTACGGTGTCAGAAGCACCGTTCTGTCGGCTCAGCAGCAAGTATGTGAAGGCAGCCGCGCGATCGTGTTTACCCGCCGCTCCATGGAGATTTTCCAGCAAGTGGGAGTGTCCGGGGTGGTGGCCGAGCAAGGCCTACCCTGGCGTTGCGGCAATTCGTTCTACCGCGGCCAACGAGTTTTTCGCATGGAAGCACCGGTTGACGAGCACGACCGTTTTGCACCGATGACCAACTTGCAACAACAGTACCTCGAGCAGCATCTGGTGGAGGCCGTCCAGGCCCAGCCCCTGATTGATTTGCGTTGGGGCAACAAGGTCATTGGGATCGAGCAAGGCGTCGACCGCGCGGTATTGCAAGTCGATACACCGGGAGATACCTACACCCTGGATGCAGATTGGGTGGTGGCTGCTGATGGCGCCCGCTCCGGGCTACGTTCGATGCTGGGGCTCAAGCTTGAAGGTGCGTCCTACGAAGGGCGGTTCGTTATTGCCGACATCCGTATCAAGCTCGATCTGCCGACCGAACGCCTGGCGTTTTTCGATCCCTCCTGGAACCCTGGCAACACTGTTTTGATGCACCGTGAGCCCGGTGATATCTGGCGCATCGATTACCAGTTGCCCGCGGACGAAACGCCCGAGCAGGCGCTGCACCCTGACTCCTTGAATGAGCGCATCAATGCTCAACTGGCGATGCTCAACGTTGAGAACCCGGAATGGGAGCTGGATTGGAGCTCTGTGTATTCGGCCCGGGCGTTGACCCTGGCGCAGTATATAAATGACCGGGTGATTTTCGCCGGAGATGCGGCGCATCTGTTACCGATTTTTGGCGTGCGTGGTGCCAATACCGGGTTCCAGGATTGCCACGACCTGGGCTGGAAGCTGGCACTGCATATCAAGGGCCTGGCCGGGGACGGACTTCTGGCTTCTTACAGCGACGAGCGGGTCAAGGCTGCCAGGGAAATTATTGAAGAGGCAGGCAAGAGCACGCGATTCATGGCGCCACCCAGTCGCGGCTATCGACTGTTACGCGATGCGGTGCTATCACTGTCGTTGACCCGTGAGTTCGTGCGCCCGCTGTATCATTGGCGCACTTCAAGGGCTCACGATTATGCAGACTCGCGACTCAATGCAGTGAATGACGACAACTTGCTGTTCACCGATGGGCCGCGTAATGGTGCGCCTTTGCTTAATGTTCGTCTGGCCGAGCAGCATTACTTGTTTGACGAACTGGCGCCCGCGTTTCATTTGATTTGTTTCACTGATGCGGCGCAACTCGATGCCGGCGTCCATGCCCAGGTCCAGGCCTTGCGGCGTCACGGGCTACCGATACAAGTGATTGCGATTGCCATGAACGGGAGTGGCCAGGTGCAACACGCTGACCTGACCCTGGCCGATCCGGACGGCCTGTTCAGCGCGCGTTATGGCGTGCAGCGCGCAGGCGCCGCCTATCTGGCACGCCCGGACCAACACGTTTGTGCTCGCTGGCTCCATCTGGATGCCGAGCGTTTGCGCCATGGATTCAATCAGGCCCTTGGCCACAACGGGAGGGGGCAATCATGAGTCAGTCGATAAGCGTGACAGACCTCGAGCGCGTTTATGATCGGCTCGCAGAGGCGATTGATCGTACAGGCAGCGACAGTGAGTTGTTTCTGGTCAAGCTGGCGCTGCTGGCGGCCGAGGTACTGAACAATGTCGAGCACTTCGAGTCACTGATCGAGTGCGCTGTGCAGGACCTGTAAACCTTGCGTCATCCAATAATTACAAAAACAGGATCACCCTATGCCATCCCGTCCTGCTGCGCCCCTTGGCGCGGAGGCGGGCGCTCACGCGCCTGTCATTGCCAAAGTCTCGAAACGCCTGCTGTGGTTTCTCTTCATCTGCTTCGTTTTTTCATTTCTGGACCGCATCAATATTGGCTTTGCCGGGCTGACGATGATGGACGACCTGGGTTTGAGCAGTACCCAGTTCGGCATGGCAACGACAATTTTCTACCTGGCGTACATCGCGTGCGGCATTCCCAGCAACATGGTTCTGGCGAAGCTTGGTGCCCGCCGCTGGATCGGCTGCATGATGATCGCCTGGGGGCTGGCGTCGACCGCAACCCTGTTGGCGCATGATGCGACCAGCCTGTATTGGTTGCGTGCATTGGTCGGTATCACTGAGGCTGGATTCCTGCCGGGTGTGCTGTTGTACATGACGTTCTGGTTTCCTGCGGCGTACCGGGCTCGAGCCAATGCGCTGTTCATGATCGCCATGCCGTTTACTGCGGGTTTTGGTTCGGTCTTGTCCGGAGCCATTTTGGGGCTTGACGGTCAATGGGGCCTGGCTGGCTGGCAATGGCTGTTTCTGCTCGAAGGAATGCCCAGCGTTGTACTTGGACTGGTGGTGTTCGGTTATCTGGACGATCACCCGCGCCAGGCACGCTGGCTGAGTGATCAGGATAAAGTGCAGCTGGCCGAGTTGATGCTGCGGGACCGCCAGGCACCGTCCCCTCACGCTCATATAGGGCGAGAGCTGTTGTCGCCAGCGGTAGTCCGGTTCTGTCTGGTGTACTTTTGCCTGGTGAATACGTTGGCGATGATCGCGGTATGGACACCGTTGATCGTCAAGAGCTTCAGCGCAGGTCAGAGCAATACGCTGGTTGGCTTCTTGTCGGCAATTCCGCAAATATGCACCATTGTGGGCATGATCCTCTGGGGCCGACACTCCGATCTGACCCAGGAGCGTCGCTGGCACCTGGCGTTGCCAATGCTGATGGCTGCTGCGGGCTGGTTCTGCACGGCTCTGTCCAGTGAGCCGATCGTGCAACTGGCCGGGGTCTGCATGGCGGCAACAGGTTCCTATACAGCCATGTCGATCTTCTGGACCCTGCCAGATCGTTCGTTGAGCTTCCAGGCCCGGGCTGTGGGCATCGCACTGATCAACGCTGTGGGAAATCTAGGGTCGGCCCTTAACCCTCTGGTAGTAGGCTGGCTCAAAGACCTGACCCACACTTATACGGCCGGTTGCCTGTACGCGGCGCTGTTGCTATTGATGGCTGCCATACTGGTGCGCACGCTACCCCACGAAAGCCAACCGTCATCGCGCGAACTGGTCCCTGAATGAACCACTGGCCGCTCACTACCGTTTACCACCAGATACCGCTGACGACGGGGCAAATCGCCCATCTGCTGGCTCGTGTTGGCGAGGATTGCCGAACCTGGCTGGCGGCAGAGTTATTGACGTTGGTAAGAGGTGTGATGCCGCTGGCTCAATGTACCGTTTTCGCTTATCCCGAAGGCCAGGAGCCGCAGGTGTTATCGTGCTCCGATCAGTCCAGGCTGGTGCAGATATCGCGTATTTCCCAGGATTACGTCGAGCGTTTTCACAGCCTGGATGGCAATCGCCAGGCAATGCTCAGTCACAGGGCCAAGTACGGTGGTACGCGAATTCTGGCTCAGATTCAGTCGGTCGAAGACATCACTCATCGTGACTACCGCCGAATCTGTTACGAGCAACCGAAAATTTCCCAGCGCATGGCTTTGCTCAACCATCAGGAGGAGGGCGGCGGCTGGCTGTCGATCAACTTTTATCGAGGTCGTGAGCACCGCAACTTCAATCAGCGTGAAATAGAATTTATCGAGTCGGTTGCGCCCTTGCTGATTCAGGTCGCGAGGTTGCACTACCGCGCTTATATCGAAGCCAATCAGATGCCGTCCTTGCTGAGCCAGCGCGTCGAGCAACTTTATCCTGAACTGACTCGTCGGGATCGTGAGTTGCTCAGGCACTTGCTCAGTGGGCTGGGAGCCGATGAGATTGCCCCCCTGATGGGCATCCAGCGTTCAAGTGCCGCGACCTACATCAAGCGGCTTTATCGAAAAACAGGGGTCAGCGGGCATCGTGAATTGCTGGGGCTAGTAGTGAGAGGGCGTTGGTCCTGAGAAGTGATTGCGGCGCTCGCACTACTGGCCAGCGGCGCTGGCACACGTTCAGGCGTGAGCTGCGTTACTATCGGGCCTTGGCAATCATCAAGGACGATAGATCTCAGGCTGGAACGCCCAATACGTCTGTCGTCCCGTTGAGTGCTCCAATTCGAACTCAAATGGATTTAGACGATCATGAAATGGCTCCCACTCGGCGTGCTGTTAGTACTGACAGCAGGCTGCGCACAGGTCCAGCACTATGCGCCCCCTCCCGGCGCGCCCCAGGCGTTGATCCGCAGTGAAATGGACGCGTTGAGCAATTATCGCAATTACCTGACCCTGACCGAGGCGCCGGTGGTGGGTTGCAAGTACGGCAGAACAGTGGCGGTGAAACCGGGTCGGCAATTGTTCGCCGTGCGGGACAAAACATCCCGGCCAGAAGGGTTTATCCCTGTAGAAGCAGCAAAGCCAATCCATTTGGTGGTGGATGGCGCGGCGAATGCCGGTCGTACCTGCAAGGTCGAATTCGTCAGTGAGTTCGCTCCGGGTGCGCGCTATGTGATCAAGGGCGGGATTATTGAAAACCCCGAGACTTTCGACTCATGCCAGGTCAAGGTTTTTGACGAGGACACCGGAGCGCCTCTGCGAATGGTCGAGCCGTCAGCGCTCAAGGGCAACGGTTGTACGCTGGATAAGTTGCCGTTTACGGTGCGTTGACCCCCGGTGCCTGCATCCGGGCGTGGCGCAAGTAGCCGGGATCCGGCTCGAAGGGGCCTGCTGTCACCAATCTGTGGGGGCGGGTTTGCCTGTGTTGGCATCCACGTGGTTTGCCAGGCTGCTCAGGTCGGGCCAACCCGTTTCAAGGTGATAAAAGCGCTTCGCACCGTTCGCAAGTCTCTTGCGAGGCCTGGTTCAGGATGGCTGGCTTTTCACATCCAGAGCCCTGGAGATAGCTTGTTCTGCTTCAATGAATGCAGGTGTCCTGCCGGCGTCGGCATAAATGTTTTCACCTTCTTCTACCCTGATGACCTCAGAACCCTTCACGTATGGCATGGCCTGTTCTGCTTGCTTGAGTGCACTGTGGATCAGGCCTTGGGTGATAGTGGCCTCATCCAGCCCGTAGGCTTGTGCGAAAGCCTTGATTTTGACCAGGTCATGCTTGTGCAACGCCAGGGTGTATTCAACCCGCTCACTTGATTCCTGAGACCTGGATTCCCAGTTGTTGAGCATGTCCCTGAAGATGTCCATAAGGTTTCACCTGTTTGGCTGGAAGTGTTCCCGGACAGTATGGCTCACGGTTCGCTGAAAGGACGGCAAGGCCATAGGTTGTGCAGTTCTCAGGGTTGCTTCCAATGAATCCTGGCTCGGGCAGCGTATCTGAAGCTACCACCCGTCAGAAAAACCGGCTTCGTCTAAACCTTTGCGGCCATGGGCCTTCAGATTCTGTGCAGGGAATAAACCTGCCTTTTTCTGGAGGACATTATGAAAACCCTGATTGGCCCTAAACGCTTCGTGGCAGGCTGTGCCTTGGTCTGCTCCCTGATCGTGGCGGCCACAGCAGTCGCAGCCAGTCCGGCAGACTTTGTTGATGAGGCGCACGCAGCAGGGATTGCGGAGATTGAAACCAGTCGTATGGCGATCAGTAAAACCTCTTCGACGGACATAGAAAGCTATGCCGTGGAGGTGATCAAGGACTACACCAACGCCAACCGGGATTTGAAGGACATTGCCGGCAAGCTGGATCTGCAGGTTTCCACCGACGAGCAGATACTCGACAAGGCCAAAAAGCTGATGCTTGAAGTGCAGGAGGGGGATTCATTTGATGCGGCGTATGCGGCCAATCAGGTTAAAACCCGTGAGGAGGCCATCGAGCTGTTCAAACAGCAGGTGAGCAGCCCTGACTCACCCCAGTTGCAGGCGTTTGCCGACAAGTATTTGCCCAAACTGGAGATGCATCTGGTGATGGCCCAAAAGCTGGTAGATGCGCATCACAAGTCCTGATGCCTGAATGCAAGCGACGCCCGGTCAATGAGCGGGCGTCGCTTGTGAGTGGACGGGTTCAGACGGCGATTTCGTTGAAGCCGCAGTACTCTTCCCAGCTCATGTCCAGCGCTTCGGCGACTTCCTGATGTACTTCAAGGCGCATGCTCTTGAGTTCCTCGGGCGAGCGGGCGATCAGTTCCAGTGCCAGCTCCCAGGCTTCCAGGCCGCGGCTTTCGGCTTCATCTTCAAAAGCCCACAAAATCTGTTGCTGGCGGTCCTCGGCGCTCAGCTCTTTCATTTCTTCGATCAGTTCAGGGTGCGCCTTGATAAAAGTATCCAGGGCCAATTCGTTACGGGATTCTTTAGGGATCATATGGCGTCTCGGATCGTTAGGACGGTCTGCGCGGGCAGACTGTCGTCAGGGCGTTTTCTCGCATGCTAGCGAGTTCGCCATACGATGAAAAGCGTCACATAGGCGGTTAGCCGACAGGCTGCAGCTTGCTTTCGCGCTGCAGGCTGTAGCCCCACACGGCCAGTGCCAGCGTTGCTACCACCGAGCCAACCACCACGATGCCATCCCAGCCATATACCGGATAGGTCTGTGCGCCCACCAGCGAGCCCAGCGCGCCGCCAATGAAATAACAGGTGATGTAACCGGCGTTCAGACGGTTGCGAGCAGCGGGGCGGACTTTGAATACCGCGTTCTGGTTGCTGACGTGTACCAGTTGCACGGCAAAATCGAGCACCAGTACGCCGATCAGCAAGGCGACCAATGAGTGGCCGGCAAAGGCCATGGGCAGCCAGCACGCCAGAAGGGCCAGCAGACCGACGGTAGTGGCCAGTTGACCTTTGCCGCGGTCGGCCATGCGCCCGGCCCAGTTTGCTGCCACGGCGCCGACTGCGCCCGCCAGACCGAACAGGCCGATCACGGCGTCTGAAAAGCTGTAAGGCGGCACGGCCAGCAGGAAGGCCAGCGGCGTCCAGAACAAGGCAAACAGCGAAAAGGTCAGCAGCCCCAACAGCGAGCGCAGGCGCAATACAGGTTCTTCGACAAACAGCTTGAACACCGAACCCAACAACTTCGGGTAGCTCAGACCGGCGCTCTGGTGATGGTTGGGCAGGGCGCAATAAAGGGCAATGGAGCTGATCAGCATCAATGCAGCAGCTACCAGGTAGATGGTTCGCCAGTCACCGGCAGACGACAGCGCTCCGGCTACAGTGCGCGCCAACAATATCCCCAGCAGCAGGCCGCTCATGAGTGTGCCCACCACCCGTCCGCGACTTTGCGGGTCGGTCAGGCTGGCAGCCATGGGTACCAGGACTTGTGCCGATACTGAAAACAGCCCAGTCATCGCGGTGCCGATCAACAGCCATGTGAGCGAAGGCGCGAACGCGCTTAACAGCAGGCCCAGGGCGCTGAGCACCGTCATGGTAACGATCAGGCGGCGTTGCTCGAACAGGTCGCCCAGCGGCACCAGTAACAACAGGCCGGCGCCGTAGCTCAGTTGTGCAGTGATCACCACGGTGCCGGCGCTGCTCATGCTCAAACCCAGTTCCTGGGCGATGGTGTGCAGCAGGGGCTGTGCGTAATAGTTGCTCGCGACAGCCAGGCCGGTAGCGGTGGCCATCAGCAGGATCAGGGCGGTACTTAAGGGTTTGGTAGTCGTTATAGAGGCGGACATTGACCATCTCGTCGGCATGGAAAGAGCGGCGAAGTATCAGAACGCTGTGGGTGAATGTCACTGAATATGTCGATGATTTTAATTTATAAACAACAAAGCCCCGGGCTCTGACAGCCTGGGGCTTTGCTTGAAGCTGTTTTGCGTGACTTAGTTGCGACGGCCCAGCAGCAGGCCCACTACCAGCCCGAAGCCGGCCGAGATGGCCACGGTTTGCCACGGATGGCCACCGATATAGCTCTCGGTGGCGTCCACCACAGGCTTGGTACGCTCGCGTACGTTACTGACCGAGTCCAGCGCTTGCTTGAGCTTGAGGCTTACCTGTGCACGCAGGGTTTCGCCCTCTTCGCCGATCAGGGACGCGCTGTCCTTGAGCAGCTTTTCAGATTCGGCAATCAGATCTTGCAGCTCGCTGAACGCTTGATCCTTGATTTGATCTTCAGCTTGTACGGCAGTTTTTCGAGCCATTGCGGTACTCCTTGCAGGTAAAAAGGGTGATGAGTAATGGAGTCAACCCAATGCTAAAAAGTTGCATCTGTTTTGGGCCAAGTGTTGTCGTGAGCTGACAGAGTAGTCAAAAACCAGGCTAAGACACTGCTTTCTAGGGTGTAAGATGTCACCTAAATTTACGCCGCAGGAAATTCTCATGAGCTTCAACCTCGCCAACAAGCCTCTCGCCGAGCGTGCTGCGCTTGAAGATGAAAAGTCCCGTTTGTATGACCTTTGGCAGAGCAATCTGGGCAAGGCCAAAGGGGATGCGGCTCGTTTGTTCGGTGAGCGCGCCAAGCGCAAGGGCAAATGGGCTGAATGGGTGCGCTCGGAACTGGACGCGATGTCGCCTCCGGAATACGCCAACATGGTACGCAGTGAAGTGAACCGCATGATGGCTGCTGCCAAGTAAGCTTTGCGCAAAACCGCTCCCACGGGTCGTTCAGTGCATCTCGCAGACGGTAAACATTTGCACAGCCCCGCCCACGTTGATCTGCACCTCGTCATCGAGCTGCTTGCCCAGCAATGCTGCACCCAGCGGTGAGCGCGGGGTGATGACGGTCACTGTGTGCCCGTCGTGATTGACCTTGAGCCCGGCCGCGTCGGGGGCGAGGAACAGCCACTGCCCGCTGCCGTTTTCGGCCTCCAGACGGACCAATGCCCCGACCTGAATGCCCTGCGCCGCGCTGAACGGTGCGAGGGTCATGGCCTGGCAATTTTTGAGCGCCTGGCGGATCTCCTCTACCCGGCGGGCCTGGCCTGTCGCCAGATACGACGCTTCAAGACCCAGGGTGTCGTACTTGTTCTCGGCAATGTTTTCCGCGTGGGTTGCAGCTTCATAGGCGGTTTGCGCTGCGCGCTGGAGCACATCGAGATCTATTTCGAGTTTTTCCAGCAGCAGCAGGTGCACGGCGGTCTTGATCATGGGTCTGGCTTGAAAGAGGCGAGCCGCGATTGTCGCACGAGTGCCCCGCAGATTAATCCGCCTCAAGCCTTCTTTGCGCGTTGAATTATGCGGACAATCCACCCTTTGAATATGGGAGCCCGGAATGAAAGCCTCCTGGGATATTTTTTGCAGTGTGGTCGATAACTACGGCGACATTGGTGTGACCTGGCGTCTGGCCCGGCAACTGGCGGCCGAGCACCAGCAGCGCGTTCGCCTTTGGGTCGATGATCTGCAGGCGTTTGTGCCGCTGTGCCCCGAGGCGGATGCGGGTGCTGCGCGGCAATGGCAGCAGGGGGTCGAGGTGTGCCGGTGGCCTGAGCCGTGGCAGCCGGTGGATGTCGCCGATGTGGTGGTGGAGGCCTTCGCCTGCAAATTGCCTGAAGGTTATTTAGAGGCGATGAAGCTGCGGGAAACGCCGGCGCTGTGGATCAATCTCGAGTACTTGAGTGCCGAAGACTGGGTCAGTGGTTGCCACGGCTTGCCTTCCATGCGGCCCGACGGCCTGAAGCGGATGTTCTTCTTTCCGGGGTTTGATTCGGGGACAGGGGGGCTGCTGCGTGAAGCTGACCTGTTGCAGCGCCGTCGTGCCTTTGAGCAGGACCCCGGGGCCAGGCAGGCATTTTTGCAGGGGCTGGGTGTTTTTCCGGCCAGCAATGCGCGGCTGATCTCACTGTTTGCCTATGAAAACACCGGGCTGGCCAGCTGGCTGGATGCCATGGCGGCTGGCGGCGTGCCGACCCACCTGCTGGTGCCCCAGGGGCGGATAATGGGTGATCTGCTGCGCTGGCTCGGCGTGGATCATCTGGCGCCGGGGGTTGCTGAGCAGCGTGGGGTCCTGACGGTTCAGGCTCTGCCGTTCGTCAGGCAACAGGACTACGACCACCTGTTGTGGAGCTGTGATTTCAATGCGGTGCGCGGTGAAGACTCGTTTGTGCGGGCGCAATGGGCGGGGCGGCCGCTGCTTTGGCATATCTATGAGCAGGAAGAAGACGCGCACTGGGTCAAGCTCAATGCGTTCCTCGCCTTGTATGTCAAAGACCTTTCGCCAGCCGCCGCACAGGCCTTTACCGGGTTGTGGCACGCCTGGAATGGCGGCACCGACATGGCGCAAAGCTGGAATTTACTGCTTGAGCACTGGCCCGAGATCACGGCACACGCCGAGCGATGGTGTCTGGAACAGTCATTGCAGGCCGATCTTGCGCAAGCGCTAGTACTGTTTTATAGAAATTGGATATGATACGCGGCCTAGATTTTTGTAAATCTCAATCCAAATTCGGATACTCGCAATGAAAACTGGTAAAGAGCTTAAACCCGGTACAGTCATCAAGCTCGAAAACGACCCTTGGTTGGTTCAGAAAGCTGAATTCACCAAGTCCGGTCGTAACAGCGCAATCATGAAGACCAAGCTGAAAAACCTGCTGACTGGCTACAAGACTGAAATCGTATACAGCGCTGACGACAAGCTCGAAGACGTGATCCTGGATCGCAAAGAAGCGACCCTGTCCTTCATCAGCGGCGACACCTACACGTTCATGGACACCACTGACTACACCATGTACGAGCTGAACGCTGAAGACATCGAAGCCGTTCTGCCATTCGTTGAAGAAGGCATGACCGACGTTTGCGAAGCCATCTTCTTCGAAGACCGCCTGGTTTCCGTAGAGCTGCCGACCACTATCGTGCGTCAGGTTGACTACACCGAAGGTTCCGCTCGCGGTGACACTTCGGGCAAGGTGATGAAGCCTGCAAAACTGAAAAACGGTACCGAGCTGAGCGTTGCAGATTTCGTTGAAATCGGCGACTGGATCGAAATCGATACCCGTGACGGTGGCTCCTACAAGGGCCGCGCCAAGGTTTAAACCTGGCGTCAACCGCGCGATGAAAAAGCCCGACTTCATGGTCGGGCTTTTTTTTGCCTGGCAAAAAGCCCCGGTTTAGCGCTTTGCCCCGCGCAGGCGACTGGTTAGCATGGGCGTTCACTAAGAGGGGCCGCAATGCTGATCGATTTTGCAATGTATGGGGCGTTGGGCGTCGTGCTGGGGGCGTTGGGCGGGTTGTTCGGGATAGGTGGCGCCTTGATCGCGATCCCGGTGCTGGGGCTCTGGTTCGGCCTTGATCAGCAAATGGCGCAGGGTACCGCTCTGGTGATGTCCGTGCCTAACGTGTATCTCGCGTTGTATCGCTATAACCAGCGCAACAAGATCGATTTGCGTCAGGCATTACCGCTGGTGTTGATGAGTTTTTGCTTCGCGTGGCTGGGAGCAACGCTGGCCGTGGGGGTGGATGCGCGCTTTATACGTTGGGGCTTTATTGGCTTTTTGCTGACTATCACCCTCTACAACCTGTTCAAGCTGTACGGCTCGCCCGGTCAGCCGGCGACCGGTTCTCGCTTTGGCTGGCCCTGGTTTGGCCTGCTGGGTGTGCTTGCCGGTACCACGGGTGGGTTGTTTGGCGTGGGCGGAGCGGTGGTCGCAGTGCCGGTGCTGACGAGTGTGTTCGGGACTACCCAGATAATGGCCCAAGGCTTGTCGCTGGCACTGGCGGCACCCAGCACCAGCGTCACTCTGTTGACCTATGCCCTGCATGGCGAAGTCAACTGGGTGATGGGGCTGGCGATGGCGTTTGGTGGTCTGCTGAGTGTCAGTTGGGGGGTAAAGCTTGCTTATGCGGCGCCCGAGCGCCTGTTGCGCGGTTTGTATTGCGCCTTTTTGCTGCTGTGCGCAGCCTTGTTGGCGATCAAGGCTTAAAGCCCTCAACGATGTACTCGGCAAAACACTCAATGATGGGCGAAGACCCGCTGTTGGGTTTGCGTAGTAGCACAATACTGGCGGAGGGCAGCTGTGGCAGGTTTTCCGCCTCGCCAATAATCCTCAAGTCGGGTGTGAGCAGGCTTTGCAGCTGGGCGGTCACCGCCAGCCCGGTGCTCACCACGGCATTGATGGCGGCCAGGCTGGCGCTGGTATAGGCGACCCGGTATTCGCGCTGCTGGATGTCCAGTGCATTGCACGCCCAGGTTCGGCAAAAGCAGTCGGTATTGAACATCGCCAAGGGCAAGGGCGTTTGTTCGTGGGGCGAGTACCCTTGGGCCACCATCCACACGAAGCGCTCCTGGCGCAGGATCTGGCCCATCTCGGTGCCAGGTTTGCGGGTCACGATGGTCAGGTCCAGATCGTTGCGCTGCAGCAATTGCGACGACGGCTCGCAATGCACCTCCACGCTGATCAGCGGGTAGTCCTGGGCAAAGCGAGACAGTACGCCGGGCAAAAAGCGCATGACGTAATCATCAGGCGAACCGATTTTGACCGTGCCCACCATCTGCGGCTGGCGCAGTGTGTTGAACACCTCACTGTGCAGCTTGAGGATGCGTCGTGCGTAGCCGAGCAGTACGTGCCCCTCGGGGGTAAGGCTGACATTGCGCCCCTCGCGCTGGAACAGCGCACATTGCAGCACGTCTTCTTCCAGCCGCTTCATCTGCATGCTGACCGCTGACTGGGTGCGATTGACCACTTCGGCGGCACGGGTGAAACCACCATGATCGGCGATCGCGGCAAAGGTGCGCAGCAGGTCAGTGTCGATACTGGGGAATTCGGCCATTGATCAATCTCACAGATGTATCGCATAAGAAACATTCGTTGGATTGATCTTAAGCCCGGGCCGAGACTTGAGCCATACCCCAGGAGGGCTCAAGTGATGAAAGGTCGAAAAAGTGTGATGTGGTTTGCCCGTATATCCCGCTGGTATCAACTGTCGCGGGAAAGGGCGAATCTGAGGCAGATCAGTGATGCGGCGCTCAAGGATCTTGGGCTGAGCAGGGCGGATATCGAGATCGAAAGCCATCGGGCTTTTTGGGACGATCCGTTCAACAAGTGAGACGGGCTCACCTCAACCGACCTGTGGGAGCGGGCTTGCTCGCGATGGCATCAACCCGCTTTGTCTGAGGCACCGGGGTGTCTGCATCGCGAGCAAGCCCGCTCCCACAAGAGTTTCATCCGCAAGGTGGTGGATCAGCGCTTAACTTGCTTTAGCGTCTCGGCAATCAAAAACGCCAGTTCCAGCGACTGGTCGGCGTTCATGCGCGGGTCGCAGTGGGTGTGGTAGCGGTCCGACAAACCGTCTTCGGTAATCGGGTTGGCCCCGCCGATGCACTCGGTAACGTTCTGCCCGGTCATTTCGATGTGAATCCCGCCGGCGTAGCTGCCCTCAGCCTCGTGCACCTGGAAGAACTGCTTCACCTCGCCCAGGATCTGCGCAAAGTCGCGGGTCTTGTAGCCGCTGCTGGCCTTGATGGTGTTGGCGTGCATCGGGTCGCAGCTCCACAGCACCTGTTTGCCTTCGCCTTCAACGGCGCGAATCAGCTGCGGCAAGTGATCGCCCACCTTGTCGGCGCCCATGCGCACGATCAGGTTGAGGCGGCCCGGGTCGTTGTCCGGGTTGAGGATGTCGATCAGGCGGATCAGGTCTTCGTTGTTCATGCTGGGGCCGACCTTGACCCCGATCGGGTTGTTTACCCCGCGCAGGAACTCGACGTGGGCACCGTCCAGCTGGCGCGTACGGTCACCGATCCACAGCATGTGCGCCGAGCAATCGTAGTAATCGTTGGTCAGGCTGTCGCGGCGCACGAAAGCTTCTTCGTAGTTCAACAGCAACGCTTCGTGGGCGGTAAAGAAGCTGGTTTCGCGCAGTTGCGGCGAACTGTCCATGCCGCAGGCACGCATAAAAGCCAGGGTTTCGTCGATGCGGTCGGCCAGTTGGCTGTACTTTTCAGCCAGCGCCGAGTTGGCGATAAAGTCCAGGTTCCACTTGTGCACCTGATGCAGGTCGGCAAAGCCGCCCTGGGCGAAGGCGCGCAGCAGGTTGAGCGTGGCGGTGGACTGGTGATACGACTGCAACAGGCGCTCCGGATCGGGCACGCGGCTTTTTTCATCGAAGCCGATACCGTTGACGATGTCGCCACGGTAGGCCGGCAGCGTGACGCCGTTGATCGTTTCGTCATTGGCCGAGCGCGGCTTGGCGAATTGCCCGGCCATGCGTCCGACCTTGACCACCGGGCAACCTGCCGCAAAGGTCATCACAATGGCCATTTGCAGCAAGACCTTGAACGTGTCGCGAATCTTGGCTGCAGAAAACTCTGCAAAACTTTCGGCACAATCGCCGCCCTGAAGCAGAAACGCCCTACCTTGAGTGACCTCGGCAAACTGGCGACGCAGCTCGCGGGCTTCCCCGGCAAATACCAGCGGCGGGTAACTGGCCAGGCTTTGCTCGACGCGCAACAGATGCGCGGCGTCAGGGTAGTGGGGTTGCTGCTGGATCGGCAGGGCACGCCAGCTGTCAGGGGTCCAGATTGGGCTCATCGCAGACTCTAGTATTTGTAGGGGATGGGCCATGGTAGCAGTAATTAGTGCGTGACCTGTTGCGCTGCAATGGCCGACAATCGCGCCTTTGCGCTCGACACCGAGTGGTTGTTTTTTACAGCGTTGCGGGTAGTACCGTGGTGCGGCAAGGAGAGGAAATGTCTGAGGAGCGCGTTGAGCGTCTGCTCGCCGAAGTCCATGATGACTTCGGCATGATTCGGGTGCTGGAGGTGGCAGACTACCGCTTCCTCGAATTTGGCGATGCGATCGAGCAAAGTTGTGTGTTCACCGCTGATCCCAGCTGGCTGGAATACGACTACACCCGCGCCATGTTCATCGGCGCGCTGTGCCATGAGGCCCCTGAGAGCGCCTTGTTCCTGGGCCTTGGCGCCGGGACCCTGACCCAGGCGTGCCTCAAGTTTTTGCCCCTTGAAGATGTTGAAGCCATTGAGCTGCGCCCGGACGTTCCGCGTCTGGCTATTGAATTCCTGGGCCTGGACGATGATCCGCGGTTGTTCATCCGCATTGGTGATGCCCTCGAGCTGCTGGACAGCGCCGAGCCGGCCGATCTGATCTTTGTCGACCTTTATAACGACCTTGGGCCTGCTGCCGGTCATCTGGCGTGGACATTCCTCGAAAACTGCCAAAAGAAACTCGCCCCCAACGGCTGGCTCATCATCAATCAGTGGGCTACCGATGACGGCAAGCCTCTGGGTGCGGCCTTGCTGCGCGGGTTGTATCACCGCCATTACTGGGAGTTGCCGGTGAAAGAGGGCAACGTCATCCTGATGGTGCCTGCCGACCTTGAGCAAACCCTGGATATCAACGCGCTGAGCGCCCGGGCACAGGCTCTGGCACCGCGCCTGGGCTATTCGCTGGAGTCGCTGATCAAGGCAATCCGCCCGGCGACTTGAGGCTCCAGGATGAAACGTTTTAGCGTTTGCCCCTGAGTGGGCAGGCGTTGCGGGTTTTTTTGAGGTCGAAAATATCGTTAAAGCCCGGTCTACAGAGGGGTACAGACGATTGTTCCCTAAAAAAACCCTTCTTTTTTTTGATAAATCCGGTATAGTGCGCGCCGGCCTTTAGCCGGGCCACGTTTAGGTGTCGCATTTCCCGAAGCACGCTTCGGCTGCTCGTCCGTTTCGCGGACAACTCCTGAACGCTCCATTCATTTAACGTTTTCGCAAATCCCCGCCGACAAAGCAGCCAGGGCGACTCTTGAGTCTTACACGGCATGCGCAGCTTTGGAGCATGGGTCTTTGCGGATGCACTTAGAGGCAGACCCATGACCCAGGAAACCGGCGGCTTCGCCGCTTTTAATCTTAATCCGAACATTCTTGCAGCTGTCATCGCGACTGGCTACGAAGAACCTTCGGCTATTCAGCATCAATCGATCCCGATCATCATGGCCGGTCACGACATGATTGGTCAGGCGCAAACCGGTACGGGTAAAACCGCAGCGTTCGCCCTGCCGATCCTGCACCGCATCGATCCTGCTAAGCGCGAGCCGCAAGCCCTGATCCTGGCGCCAACCCGTGAGTTGGCGCTGCAAGTAGCAACCGCTTTCGAAACCTATGCCAAGCAAATGCCTGGCGTTACCGTTGTGGCCGTTTACGGCGGCGCCCCTATGGGTCCACAACTGAAAGCAATCCGTAATGGCGCACAGATCGTTGTCGCCACTCCGGGCCGTCTGTGCGACCACCTGCGTCGCGACGAAAAAGTTCTGTCGACCGTGAACCACCTGGTTCTGGACGAAGCTGACGAAATGTTGAAACTGGGTTTCATGGACGATCTTGAAGTTATCTTCAAGGCTCTTCCTCCAACCCGTCAGACCGTATTGTTCTCGGCAACCTTGCCGCAGTCGATCCGTGCCATTGCTGAGCGCCATCTGCGCGATCCGCAACACGTGAAGATCCAGACCAAGACTCAGACCGTTACCGCGATCGAACAGGCTCACCTGTTGGTTCACGCTGACCAGAAGACCTCGGCTGTATTGAGCCTGCTGGAAGTTGAAGATTTCGACGCCCTGATCAT
The DNA here is from genome assembly GCF_055408345.1 of Pseudomonas sp. B424. Lineage (NCBI taxonomy): Bacteria > Pseudomonadati > Pseudomonadota > Gammaproteobacteria > Pseudomonadales > Pseudomonadaceae > Pseudomonas > Pseudomonas sp. B424. The sequence goes on from NZ_JBUZTL010000002.1 coordinate 28,268, forward strand.
GTTCGTTCGCACCAAGCAAGCGACCCTGGATCTGGCAAGTGCCCTTGAAGCCAAAGGCTATAAAGCTGCTGCGCTGAACGGTGACATTGCTCAGAACCAGCGTGAGCGCGTGATCGAATCCCTCAAGGATGGCCGTCTGGACATCGTTGTGGCGACCGACGTTGCTGCTCGTGGTCTTGATGTTCCACGTATCACTCACGTGTTCAACGTTGACATGCCTTACGATCCAGAGTCCTACGTTCACCGTATCGGCCGTACCGGCCGTGCAGGTCGCGAAGGTCGCGCGCTGTTGCTGGTAACTCCTCGTGAGCGCCGCATGCTGCAAGTGATCGAGCGTGTAACCGGTCAGAAGGTTGCCGAAGTCCGCCTACCGGATGCTCAAGCTGTTCTCGATGCCCGCATCAAGAAGTTGACCAACAGCCTGACCCCGCTGGTAGCTGACGCTGAAGCAACTCACGGTGATCTGCTGGATCGCCTGATTGCCGATATCGGTTGCAGCCCTCGTGCTCTGGCCGCTGCTCTGCTGCGCAAGGCAACCAACGGTCAGGCCCTGACCCTGGCTGCTATCGAGCGCGATCGCCCACTGGTGCCGAACAGCGCTCCACGTGAGCGTTCGTCCGAGCGTACTGGCGACCGTCCGGACCGTGGTGATCGTGAGCGTCGTGCTCCGGTTCCATTGGCCGAAGGCCGTGCTCGCTGCCGTACCGCGCTGGGTGCGCGTGATGGTATCGCTGCCAAAAACCTGCTGGGCGCTATCCTCAATGAGGGTGGCCTGGCACGTGAAGCAATCGGTCGTATCCAGGTGCGTGACAGCTTCAGCCTGGTAGAACTGCCGGAAGCAGGTCTGGAAGGTTTGCTGGCCAAACTGAAAGACACCCGCGTTGCTGGCAAGCAGCTCAAGCTGCGTCGCTATCGCGAAGATTGATCACGGCTTGCTGTGATTGATCGCTAAAAAAATCCCCGACCGGTTCGGGGATTTTTTTTGCCTGGGATTTGAGGATGCGTGCTGTCGGCGACGGATCTGTCAGGCAAGTCGAGTCGCTACAATCGCGAGCAAACCCGCTCCCGCAAGTGGTCAGGCAAATTTATAAATATCCATCCCCAACGCACCCAGCGTCCAGCCCTGGTGGGCAATGCTGAACGCACCACCGGCGCCGCGGGCAAAGTACAACGGCAGCAGGTGCTCGTCGCTGGGATGGTTTTTGGCGGCAAAGGGTGCCAGTTGGCGGTAGTGGTGCAGTGCTGCTTCGTCATCACTGGCGAGTTTGTCGATCATCCAGTCACGAAAGGCCTTGGCCCACGGCTCAATGCTTTCGGGTCCGGCGTGCCAGTCCAGCTCGCGCAGGTTGTGGGTGATGCTGCCCGAACCGATGATCAGGACACCTTCACTGCGCAGGCCGGCCAGGGCGCGGCCCACCTCGGTCTGTGCGGCCGGGCCCAGCTGGCTGGGGAGGGACACCTGCACCACGGGAATGTCGGCTGCCGGGTACATCAACGACAACGGCACCCAGGCGCCATGGTCAAAAGGGCGTTTGGCGTCCAGTCGGGCCCGCAAGCCATGGTCTGCCAGCAATTGGACGATATGCGCAGCCAGTGCCGGTTCGCCGGGGGCAGGGTACTGCACCGCAAATAGCGCCGGCGGGAAGCCTGCGAAGTCGTGCCAGGTTTCGGGTGCCGGATGGCTGGCGACCCTCAGGTCGGGACTTTCCCAGTGCGCGGAAACCAGCACGATGGCTTTCGGGCGCGGCAGCTCGGCCGCCAGGCGCTTGAGTGCCGGGCCACTGGCGCCCGGTTCCAGTGCTAGCATTGGCGAGCCATGGGAGATAAACAGGCTGGGGAGCATGAAAGACGTCCTCAAGGTTAAGATGCTTCATCTTCATCCCGATCATTGATCTAAATCCAATATAAGTTTTAGTACTTATCTATCGAATTTAAAGGTGAATCATGCAGCCCGAATTTTGGCACGACCGCTGGGACCGCAATCAGATCGGCTTTCATCTGCAGGCGGTCAACCCGTACCTGCAGCGGCTTTGGTCCGGGCTCGAACTGGAGCAGGGCGGCCGTGTGCTGGTGCCGTTGTGCGGGAAAAGCCTGGATTTGAGCTGGCTGGCGTCCAGCGGCTTTGAAGTTCTGGGCGTAGAGCTGACCCAGACAGCCGTGGAGCAGTTCTTCAGCGAACAGAAGGTCGAGCCGCAGATTCGTCAGCAGGGCGCCTTCAAGGTGTACGAGGCGGGCCCGGTGACCATCTTGTGCGGTGATGTCTTTGCGCTGACGGCGGCCGATGTGGCGTCCTGTGTGGGGCTGTACGATCGTGCGGCAATGATCGCATTCCCTCCCGAGATGCGCGCAGCCTATGCCCGGCATCTGTCCAGGATCCTGCCGACGGGTTGCAAGGGGCTGCTGATTACTCTCGACTACGATCAGTCGGAAATGAAAGGGCCGCCGTTCTCGGTGCCGGACGCCGAGGTCCAGGGCTTGCTGGCCCCGGACTGGGCGCTGGAAATTATCGAGCAGCCGGATGTGCTCGATAAGGAATGGAAGTTCCTCAAGGGCGGTGTGACGCGCCTGGTGGAGCGGGTGTATCGCCTGGAGAAAACCGGCAAGGCCTGAATGCGGGCACAAAAAAAGGGCAACCTCGGTTGCCCTTTTTTGTGCTTGCCGTGGGGTTAGCCGCGGCGACGCAGTGCATCGATACGCTCTTCCAGTGGCGGGTGGCTCATGAACATCCGCGCCAGGCCTTGCTTGAGGCCGCCGTTGATGCCAAAGGCCGCCATGGTGTCAGGCATGTGCACCGGCAGGCCCTGCTCGGAGCGCAGGCGCTGCAGGGCACTGATCATGGCCGCAGTGCCAGCAAGCTGCGCACCGGCTTCGTCTGCCCGGAACTCACGTTTGCGCGAGAACCACATCACAATGGCGCTGGCCAGGAAGCCCAGTACCAGTTCAGCGAAGATGGTCGCCACATAGTAGGCAATGCCGCGCCCTTCATTGTTCTTGAACACGACCTTGTCGACAAAGTTGCCGATGATACGGGCGAAGAACATGACAAAGGTGTTCACCACGCCCTGCACCAGTGCCAGGGTGACCATGTCGCCGTTGGCGACGTGACCGATTTCGTGAGCCAGTACCGCTTTCACCTCGTCGGGTGAGAAACGCTCCAGCAAGCCCTGGCTGACTGCAACCAGCGCATCGTTTTTATTCCAGCCCGTGGCGAAGGCATTGGCCTCGTATGCCGGGAAGATACCCACTTCAGGCATTTTTATCCCGGCTTCGCGGGACAATTGCTCAACGGTTTGCATCAACCATTGTTCGTGACGGGTACGAGGCTGAGTAATCACCTGGGTGCTGGTGCTCATTTTTGCCATCCATTTGGAAATGAACAGCGAGAACAAGGACCCTGCGAAACCAAAGACTGCACAGAATACCAACAGCTGACTGAGGTTCAGATCAACCCCGTTGGCCGCCATGAACCCGTCAAAGCCGAACAGGCTCAGGGTGATGCTGGCAATCAGCACGACCGCCAGGTTAGTGGCCAAAAACAGCAGGATGCGCATCATGGTTGTAAGAATCTCCTCGACTTGGGGGTGTTGCCGTATGCGGGTATATAAGGTGCTGCTTCAGGCTATTCAACCGAGTGACTATTTCAAACTGTGTCCTACAGACCGATTCTAGTCGCCTGGCCGGCGTTTCCTAATACGGATTGACTTTTTTTCACGCCGAAAGTGCCATCCGAACCTCGTAAATACAGGGGATTGACCCGTTATCGGGATAAGTGCGGCAGTGCGGGAGGGGGATGGGAGGCAGGTGTGAAGAATATTTCATCAGACACATGCTGTGCGACTTTTGATAGGTCACACAGCATATAAAGAAACTACTGACGGTAGGTCTTCAGGAAGTTACCGATCCGGCCGATGGCCATATCCAGTTCGTCGACACGGGGCAAGGTCACGACACGGAAGTGGTCGGGCCATGGCCAGTTGAACGCGGTGCCTTGAACCACCAGCAGCTTTTCCGAGAGCAGCAGGTCCAGTACGAACTTCTCGTCGTTGAGGATCGGGCACACTTTCGGGTCGATGCGCGGGAACGCGTACAGCGCGCCCATGGGTTTCACGCAGCTCACGCCAGGGATATCGTTGAGCAGTTCCCATGTACGGTTGCGCTGCTCCAGCAGACGGCCGTTCGGCAGCACCAGGTCGTTGATGCTCTGGTAGCCGCCCAGTGCCGTCTGAATGGCATGCTGGCTGGGCACGTTGGCGCACAGGCGCATGTTGGCCAGCATGTCGATGCCCTCGATGTAGCTCTGGGCGTTTTGCTTGGGCCCGGAGATGGCGATCCAGCCCGAGCGGAAACCTGCTACCCGGTACGACTTGGACAGGCCGTTGAAGGTCAGACACAGCACGTCCGGCGCCAGCGACGCGGTGCAGATGTGCACGGCATCGTCGTACAGGATCTTGTCGTAGATTTCGTCCGAAAACACCACCAGGTTGTGCTGGCGTGCAATCTCCAGCATGTCCAGCAGCACTTCCCTGGAGTACACCGCACCCGTTGGGTTGTTCGGGTTGATGATGACCATGGCCTTGGTATTGGGGGTGATCCTGGCCTTGATGTCGGCCAGGTCAGGCCACCAGTTGGCCTGTTCGTCACAGAGGTAGTGCACAGGGTGACCGCCGGCCAGCGTTACTGCAGCAGTCCACAGCGGGTAGTCAGGTGCCGGCACCAGAACTTCGTCGCCGTTGTTGAGCAGCGCTTGCAGCGACATCACGATCAGCTCGGACACGCCGTTGCCCAGGTAGATGTCTTCAATGCCGACACCCTCTACCTGCTTTTGCTGGTAGTACTGCATCACCGCCTTGCGCGCGCTGAACAGGCCTTTTGAGTCACTGTAGCCCTGGGCAGTCGGCAGGTTGCGGATCACGTCCTGAAGGATTTCGTCCGGCGCTTCAAAACCAAAAGGCGCCGGGTTGCCGATATTCAGCTTGAGGATGCGATGACCTTCCTCCTCCAGACGCTTGGCGTGCTTGAGCACTGGGCCGCGAATGTCATAACAGACGTTGGCGAGCTTGTTTGATTTGCTGACCTGCATGGCGATGTGATCCCGAAAATGAACGATCCAGACAGAGTGAGCACCCCTGCACTGGGAAATCCTGCGCTAACACCGCCTCGCTTCAAGAATCCGTTTGAATGCAGCTGGGGCGGGTGCCAGACTGGCGCTTAGCGAGGCGCAATCATACGTGCCACCCGACCCCTGGAAAAGCCACTGGTCGTGGTTTTTCAGTTGCAGAGGCAGAACCATGGAAAAGTTGAGCAAAACCCAAGAAGAATGGAAGGCCATGCTCGATCCTGAGCAATACAACGTGTGCCGCCTTAAAGGCACCGAACGGCCGTTTTCGGGTAAGTACAATGCCACTAAAACGGACGGTGTCTACCACTGCATTTGCTGCAACGAGCCGTTGTTCGACTCGGCGGCCAAGTTCGATTCCGGTTGCGGCTGGCCGAGCTTTTATCAGCCGATTGGCGACAATGCGATGATCGAGATCCGTGACGTCAGCCACGGCATGGTGCGTACCGAAGTGGTCTGCGCCAAATGTGATGCGCATTTGGGCCATGTATTTCCCGATGGTCCGCCACCGACCGGGTTGCGCTACTGCATCAACTCGGTGTGCCTGGACCTGGTTCCCCGCGACTGACTTTTTGAGGCACCGTGATGAACGACAATCTGTTCGACATTCCCTGTACCACTCTGGGCGGTGAGGCAAAAACCCTGGCGGATTTCGGGGGCAAGGCCGTGCTGGTGGTCAATACCGCCAGCAAGTGCGGCTTTACGCCGCAGTACAAGGGGCTCGAAGCCTTGTGGCAGCAGTACGGGGATCAGGGGCTGGTTATTCTGGGCTTCCCGTGCAACCAGTTCGGGCAGCAGGAGCCGGGCGATGAGGCGGCCATCTCGCAGTTTTGCGAGTTGAATTTTGGCGTGACCTTCCCGCTGTTCAAGAAGATCGACGTCAACGGCAGTCAGGCGCACCCGCTGTTTATCCAGCTCAAGAAACGCGCCCCGGGGTTGCTGGGCTCGCAAGGCATCAAGTGGAACTTCACCAAGTTCCTGGTCAGTGGCGACGGCAAAAGCGTCAAGCGTTATGCCCCGACCACCAAACCGGAAGCCCTCAAGGCGGACATCGAAGCATTGCTGGTGTGAAGGCTCAGGCTTTTGGCGCTACCCAGGTGTCGATCAGGGCGGCGAGTTCTTCACGCCGAAAGGGTTTGGCCAGGTAGTCGTTCATCCCGGCCGAGCGGCAACGTTCGCGCTCTTCGGGCATGGCATTGGCGGTGAGGGCAACGATGGGCAGCTTTGACCAGCGCACACGCTGGCGAATTTGCCGGCTGGCTTCGTAGCCATCCATCACCGGCATGTTGCAGTCCATCAACACCAGATCGAAAGTGCTCTGTTCCAGTCGGCTCAGGGCTTCGCCGCCGTGGGACGCGACCACTACGTCACACCCCAGCTTGCTCAGCATGCCCTTGGCCACCAGTTGGTTGACCGGGTTGTCTTCGACCAGCAGGATTCGCGCGCGGTGCTGCACCGGCGTGTTGCTGGTCCGAATGCTCGGGAGTTTGTCTTCTTCTTTTTGCAGCAAGTGTTGCAAGGTTTGGTACAGGGCGAGACGCGACAAGGGCCTGGCCTTTTGCTGCAGTGGCGCGAGTGCATTGACTTGCTCGCCGGGCATGAAGATGCCATAGGCAGTGACCAGCAAAATCGGCGCGCTGATGGCAGGTCGCAGGCCAAACAGGCACTCCGGGCAGTCAGTAATCAGCAACTGCGGATCGGTACCGGCCAACGAATCGTCCATCGAGTAGCGTTTGAACTCCAGCCCCCAAAGAGGCAAAAAGCTGCTGAGCATTTCGTTGAGGCCGCTGCTTGCCGCGCTCACCACAATCACCCTGCCGCTCAGCGGTTTTGGCCGGATAGCCGGGGTGTGGCAGGGCAGGGGCAGTTCGGCGCAGAACTGGCTGCCAAAACCGATTTCCGAACTGATGGTCAATCGACCCTGCATCACCTCGCACAGGCTGTTGGTCAGCGTCAGCCCAAGGCCGGTGCCGCCAAACTGGCGGGTGATGCCGGCGCCGGCCTGGGTGAAGGGTCTGAAGATCCTGGCCTGAGCCTCCTGGGCGATACCGATGCCGGTATCGCATACTTCGATGCGTACCTGATCGTTTTTGGCACTCAGGCGCACGTCTACCCGGCCGAACCGGGTGAACTTCAAGGCGTTGGACAGCAGGTTGCTGACGATCTGGCGCGCCCGGGTAGGGTCGCCCAGTACCAGTGCCGGAAAATCGGGATCGATCAGGCACGTCAGCTCCACACTGGGAGCGGCGTTCTGTGATAACAGGTTGGCGGTGTCTTCGATCAGCGTGCCCAGATCGAACGCAATATGTTCAAGTTCCAATTGCCCGGCATCGAATTTAGACAGGTCGAGAATGTCATTCAGCAGTTCGACCAGGACCTTGCCCGAGTCATGGGCAATCGACAGCTGCTGGTGCTGTTCGGCATTGAGCGGGCTGTCCAGACACAGCGCGAGCATGCCAAGCAGACCATTGAGCGGTGTGCGTATCTCATGGCTCATGTTGGCCAGGAACGCTGACCGTGCCTGGGCCATTTCCAGTGCAGTGCTGCGCGCGGCTTCGAGTTCTTCATTGGAGTGGCGCAGTTGGTCGTTGGTGGCCTCCAGCTCCTGGGTGCGCTCCGCGACCATGGTTTCCAGCTGCGCCAGATACTCGGTCAGGCGGTTTTCGGCGCGGCGCCGATGCTCGATTTCGCGTGCCATGGCTTCGAACTGCTGATTGGCAGCGTTGACCAGGACACCAATTTCATCGTCTTCATGGCCGGGAGGGCACTGCACCTTCGATTGCCCGGGGTCCCCCGGCTTGCTGTTGCTGATCTCGCGAATGACCCGCACCAGGGGCTGGGTCAACATCACGTAAAACAGCCCCAGGAGGATAAACGTCAGGATAATGCTGCGTACAAACCCGCTGATCAGCGTGACTTCCGCCCGGTGCAAAAACCGGCTGCCAAAAGGGTAGGTGTCTACGTCAAGGTGCAACACGCCCATGCTCCGCTCAGGCATGTGGTCGAAATACAGTCGCTCGTCAAAGGAGCGGCTGGAGCCGAAAAGAAAGTCGCTCAGTGCCCGATAGCGCCCGCTTTCAGGTTGATCCTGCACCGATGCGAGGACCAGATTGTCGCTGTCGGTGAGTTTTGCACCGGTGATCGCAGGTGAGCGCACGAGGCCCGACAACAGTTCCTGTGCCAGTTCGGAGTCAAGGTTGTAGGCAATGCGTGAGGCCGGGCTATGACTGATCTCAAGCAGCGACTGGATTTCGCGATTGATGGCTGCTGTTTCGCTGGCATAATCGATGCCGATTTGCAGCAGGCTAAGCATGGCCCCGAGAATCAGGCCGACCATTACTGTCAGCTTGGCTTGTTTGAAAGACAGGCGATGGGTGAGTTTTGTATCCATGGGGTGTTGCACCTGTTTCCATTTCCTTACGGCGTGCAAGAGTAGTCGATTAGCGGGTTTACCGGCAGGCATAACTGCGGTATTTGCGGCTAATGCGAGTGAGTCATATCGCGGATGGGTGTTGATCACCTTTCATGGCAATACGCCATCATTATGTATCAGTCCGAGGACATGTTGTGGATTCTAAACTGGATGCCTTTCTAGAGCGGGCCGAAGCGGTCCTTGCACGTCTTGAACCCCTGTTGCCGGCGCCGCGCCAGTCGATCGGGTGGCACGATTGTCTCGCAGCCCGATGGCAGCGTGAAGGTCGCTCGGGTTATTTGATGCCGCTCGAGGTCAGCCTTGAAATGCGCCTTTCGGACCTGATCGGCGTCGATACCCAGCGTGACCAGCTGGCCCGCAACACCAAGCAGTTTCTCGACGGTTTGCCGGCCAACCATGCCTTGCTCTGGGGATCACGGGGTACTGGCAAGTCTTCAATCATCCGGGCCCTGCTGGCGGAGTACGGGTCGGCCGGCCTGCGCCTGATTGAAATCGAGCGTGACCATCTGGCCGACCTGCCGCGTGTGGTGGAGCAGTTGCAGGGCTTGCCTCAGCGCTTTGTGCTGTTTTGCGATGACTTGTCCTTCGAGGCCGGTGAGAGTGATTACCGGGTGCTGAAAAGTGTGCTTGATGGCTCGCTGGAGCAAGCCCCGGACAACGTTTTGCTCTACGCCACATCGAACCGTCGACACCTGGTGCCTGAAAAGGAAAGCGACAACGAAAACTGGAAGAACGTTGACGGTGAACTTCATCCCAACGAGGCGGTGGAAGACAAGATCGCCTTGTCGGACCGCTTCGGTCTGTGGCTGTCGTTCTACCCGTTTACCCAGGAACACTTCCTGAGCGTGGTCGAGCACTGGATCGACGTTCTGGCCGGCAAAGCCGGTTTGCAGTGGCAGCGCGACGAGGCGCTGGATATTCTTGCCGTGCGCTGGGCGACCGGGCGTGGCAACCGCAACGGCCGTTGCGCCTATCAGTTCGCGCGTTATTGGGTGGGTTTAAAATTGCTGGAGCAAGCGAATGATTGATTTGAACGCCGCAGGTTCAGGCCTGAATGGCTACACCCTGCTGCAGGCCCAACTGGAGTCGTTGTTGGCCGATGAGCGGGATTTTATCGCCAATGCCGCGCAGTTTTCGGCTTTTTTGTACCACCAGCTGGACGATCTGAACTGGGCCGGGTTTTACCTTAATCGCAATGAAGAGCTGGTGCTGGGGCCGTTCCAGGGGCAGATTGCCTGTGTGCGCATTCCTTTCGGGCGTGGCGTATGCGGGGCTGCGGCGGCGAGCCGGCAAACACAGCGGGTTGAGGATGTGCACGCGTTTGCCGGGCATATTGCTTGTGACAGCGCTTCTAACAGTGAACTGGTGGTTCCGCTGCTCAAGGACGGCCGCCTGATTGGCGTACTGGACCTGGACAGCCCAAGCATCGGACGGTTTACCGAGCAGGACCAGCAGGGCGTTGAAGCACTGGCGGCTATCTTCCTGCGCCTGAGCGACTGCTAACTCCCCGTGAGCCCGGCCTTGCGCATTAGCGCATCGATGTCGACCGAATCTATTTGTTGAGGGTCGAGAAACTTCCGGGCGTACTGCATGAAAATCTGTTCGTGCATAAACAGCGCGAACAGCTGCGGGTCAATATGAGCATCGTGGCACATGGCGGCCATGATGCTCAGCGCCTCGCTTAACGTTTTGCTGCGTTTGTAGGGGCGATCAGAGGCGGTCAATGCCTCGAAAATATCGGCAATCGCCATCATCCGTGACTCCAGGCTCATCTCCTCACGCTTCAGGCGTTTTGGATAACCGCTGCCGTCCATTTTTTCGTGATGGCCACCGGCAATTTCGGCAATGTTGCTCAGGTAGCCGGGCAGGGGCAGGCTGTTTAGCATCAGGATGGTCTGAACGATGTGATTGTTGATGATGTAGCGCTCTTCTGCGGTCAATGTGCCGCGCCTGATACTCAGGTTGTAGAGTTCTCCCCGATTGAATTTGTAGTGGGGCACATCGAGTTTGAAGCCCCATGGGTTGTCAGGGGCAATCACTTCGGATTCGGCCCGGGGGAGCAGGTGTTCGGGTTTGTCAGCCAGCAGTTGTTCGGTCACCGGTAATGCTTGTGGCTCGCGGGTGGACTGGCGATTGTTCTCTTCCCAGGACACGCCGAGGCGATCGTCCAGTGTCCGGCTCCATGTGCGCCTGGCTATCGTGTTCAAACGCTCCAGATCTGCCTCCGCCATGGCCTCGCCCCCCAGATTGCACCGGGCGACAAAGGCGAAATCGTCATCCAGCGCACAGAGGCAGGCATCGCGTATCAGCGTCAGTTGCTGATCGTCCCCGCCCATGGCGCGCGCTTGCCAGTAGTTGATCCAGGTATCGCGCTTGAGCACTTCAAAACGGGTGCGGATCTCGTGAATACGGTCGTACAGGGTTTCCAGTTTGGTGGCCTTGTCGACCACATACTCGGGTGTAGTGACCTTGCCGCAGTCATGTAGCCAGGCGGCAATGCGCAGGGCTTCCCATTGTTCATCCGAGGGACTGTACTGCTCGAACGGTGGCTTTTGGCTGGCTGCGGCCGCTTCGGCCAGCATCAGCGTGAGGATCGGAACGCGCTGGCAGTGGTTGGCGGTATAGGGGCTTTTGGCGTCGATAGCGCCCGCCAGCAGTTCGATCAACGCATCCAGCAATTGCTTTTGACGGGCTTGCAGGCGCTGGCTTTCAATCGCCACTGCCGCCGTGCCGGACACGGCCTGGATAAAGGCCACCCGGTCAGCTCGCAAGTGATCCTTGTCGGCGCTGGAGCCGCTGTCGTTCAGCACCAGCGCCAGAATGCCCACGGTCTCGCCCTGGCGGTTGTGCAGGCGGATACCGATCAGGTGGATGCTCTGGCTGCCCAGTTCACGCATCACGGGCTGCAGGCTCCCGGCCTGCTCAAGGTCGAGGGTGCATGCAACATTGTCCTTGCCTTCACACAGTTCGCGCAGCCACTGCGGGGTCTGGCTGTCGCCCGGGTCCACTTCAGGCTGTGGCAGTGCCGTCAGGTCCCGGGGATGGTCATTGATGATCAATCCCTTTAATTCCAGCAGCGTGCTTTCGTTTTTGGTGAGGTAAATCAGGCCGGCCTGTGCCTGGGCAATCTTGAGCGTCTCAACCAGGACTGACTGCAATAAAGGTTCAAACCGGGTATGGGACGAGAGGCTGGAGGTAATTTCAAAAAAACTGGCGAGGGTTTCTTTCATGCGGCCCATGGACGCCGCCAACTGGTCGATTTCGAGCACCGGCGAGTGCTGCCTGAGCGGGTAGTTGAAATCGAAACGTCGAATGGCATCGGCTTCCTGCACCAGCGCCTGCAAGGGTCTGACCAGCAATCGGGACGTTATCCAGCCCAGGGGCAGGCAGAGCAGCAGGGCGGCCAGGGTCACCAGCGCTCCTTGCCAGCGCAAATGGTAAGCATCTGCCAGCAGCTCGTCCTCCGGGATCATCATGGCCAATTGCAAGCCATTGGAACCGCTGTCGCTCACCGTGAAGCGTGTAACGATCCATTGACGCTGACCGTCGTTCAGACGCTGTTGAGCATCTACCCCCTGACTGATCAGGGTGCTCAGGGCCGGGCTTAATTCCGAAACTTTGGGGAGCTGCTTGGGATCCTGGGCGTTCAATAATTTGCTGGCGTCCGGATAGGCGATCGCCCGGCCATCGTCACCGAACAAAACGATTTGTGTGCCGGGCGTTACCTGATGCCTGGCGAGGGTGCTGGAGAGTTCGGAAAGGGTGACATCCGCTCCAATGACCGTTTTAGCCGTGCTGCGTTTGGACAAGGTTGTGCCGACCTCCCGGGTGGTGAAAAAAAGGTAGGGGGGAGTGGTCAGATGATCGGTGCTGGTGCGTTCGGGGATAAACCAGCTGCGGATGCGGGGGTCATACACTTCATTGGTAATGGCTCGCTGCTCCAGTACAACCATGGATGCATCCAGATACTGCTTTTTTGATTCCACTGCGCCGGGATGTGCTGAGCGCTCTATTGTCCAGACTTCGTAGCTCGCCTGTGACGGGGCTTTCACCCGGAGCCTGGCGGCTTCATTGCGCAAAGGCCTGACAAGGAAAAAATTACCGGCGTCATCTCCAAGGTACAACGCTGCCAGCGTGTGGTTGTCCTCGAGTGTTTGTACGAAGGGTTGCAGCAACCCCGTTCGAAGCTCGACCTGATCCGTTATGGCATCGGGGTTGAGGGCCAGTAGATTCAGGGCGTGCCGAATGGGCTGGTAGGTGTTGAGCAGGTCCTGCTGTACATCATGTTCTATGGGGCTGAACAGCTTCTGGCTGCTGCTGAGGATGATCAGGGTCGTTTGCTGGTAGTTGAATACGCCCAGTACGATGCCCAGCAGGAACAACAAAAATGTAAACATCGCACTGATGTGGACATGCAGAGGGAACGGGCGACTATGGGAGTGCGCAGTATTGCGCATGAGCAGTTACTCCGCAGATAACAGTGTGCTGGTGCCTGTAAGCATAGTAAATCCGGGCCAGCTTGCTCTTTGGTCGGCCCGGGGCTATCTGCGGTTCAGCCGTTGTTCGCCAGCTCTTCCAGCTGTTGAGCCAATGCCTGCTCTAGGGTTTTCATGGCCGCCTGAACCTCATTGCGGGCCACTACGAGATTTGAAAGGTTGGCTTGCTCCAGCGTTTCACAGTGCTCGATCAGGCTATGGGCTCCCACAATGCGGGCGGCGCCCTTGATCCGGTGCGCAATGTCGATAAACCCTTGCACCCCCCCGTCAGCCGGCAGCTCGAGCAGTGCCTTCAGATCCTGCTGGTTGCTGCGCAACAATTCCTCCAGCAACAGTTTTGTCCGCGCGTTATTGCGCCCTGAAAGCGAGTAAAGGCATTCGACGTTGAACACCTGGGGGCCGGTATGGAGCGACTCCAGCGTGGTCAGACGCTGACTGAGCAGGGTCAGACTAATGGGTTTGAACAGGCAGTCATCCATGCCAGCGTCGAGGCAGCGCTGGCGCTCTTCAGGCTGGGCATTGGCTGTGAACCCCAATACCGTGCAGGGGCGTAGATGTGACGCCTGTTCATGCTCGCGTATGGCCCGGGCCAGTTCATAGCCGTTCATGACAGGCATGTTGCAGTCAGCAATGATCAGGTCGAATGCTCCTTCTTTCCAGGCTTTCAGTCCTTCGGCACCGTTATGTTCGGTGGTAAACCGATGCCCTAAAAACCCCAGTTGCTGGCACATCAGCAGGCGGTTGGCGGGATGGTCGTCCACTACCAGTACGTTGAGCTGGCGGGCGGCGGGATTGATTGCAGGCTCCTGGGTGGTGGTGGCCAGACAAGGTGGCAGGGTTGGCATCTTGAGTGTTATTCGAACGAGAGTCCCGACGTTTGGCTGACTGCTGAGTTCAAGCGTTCCACCCATCATTTCACACAGGCTACGGCAGATCACCAGCCCCAGCCCTGCGCCACTGAGGGCCAGTTGCCCGCTGCTTTCCGCTTGGGCGAAAGGTTCGAACAGGCGTGCCTGGTCGCGCTGGCTGATGCCGATGCCGGTGTCTTTAACGCTCAACAGCAGCTCAACCTGATCGGGGGTGCCGGTCGGCCGCAAGCCCAGCTCCAGGGTCACTTGCCCGTATTTGGTGAACTTGATTGCATTGCTGATCAGGTTGGTCAGGATTTGCTTGAATCGAAGCGGGTCGATCAGTACGTCGGGGGCTCTGCTTTCAGGTTTGAAGATCAGTGAGAGGGTCAGGTTTTTTTGCCGGGCCAGGCCATCAAAAACCCGAATTACTGAATTGGCCAGGTTGCGCAGGTTGACCCGTTCGGGGGACAGGTTAAGGCGGCCGGATTCGATGCGGGCGATGTCGAGAATATCGCCGATCAGCTCCAGCAGATCTTTGGCCGAGTTGTAGGCGACTTCAATGGAGGGCCGGTCAAGATGCCCCTGGTCTGCACGCTTCAAGGTGAGTTCGAGCAAGCCGATCACTGCGTTCATTGGCGTGCGAATTTCATGGCTCATGGTTGCCAGGAACGTGCTTTTGGCGCGGTTGGCTTCATCTGCCAGTTCTTTGGCCGTGCGCAGCTCATCCAGCAGCTGGCGGCGCTCACTGATGTCAATCCAGCCTCCGATAATGCCCTGTACTTCACCCAGCGAATCCCTGTAGGGAAGAATCCAGTGGTAGATGGTGAGCGTTTTGTCGCCGATATTCAGCGGGCGATCAACGACAAGCGGTATGCCTTCGCGCATCACACGCACGTAGTCGGCCTGATAATCATGGGCTTCACATTCATTGTTCAAAAAACTGCAGGTTTGCATCACTGTTTTGCCAATGATCTCTTCGCGCCTGGCCGAAAAAGCTTCGAGGTAGCTGTTATTGCAGGTTTTGAGAATGCCTTCCCGATCTCTTACATAAATGGGATGGGGCGTGCCATCGACCAGTGCCCGCATGAACTCGAACTGGTCGTTGAGTGCCCGTTCAGCCAGTTTTCGCTGGCAGATCTGACGCCGCATATAGGCATTCCACACCACTGACAACAGCAGCAAAAGGCTGGCGCCAATGATGATCTGGTAAATCAGGCGGTGATAGTTGCGCCAGTAACTGTCAGAGGCAGGGATATAGCCTCGCCAGCGACTGTTGATGATGCCCAGTTCATCAGGGGCAATGCTCAACAGGGCCTTGTTGAGGATGGAGCCCAGTTCGGTGGCGTCCCGTGCCGTGGCGAGGGAAAACGTTGCAGGTTGGGCGCCAATGGTGGCGCTGATCTGCAAGCGGCCCTGGAACAGGCGGGAGTTCAGCAGGTAATTGGCAATGACCAGAGTATTGACCGCACCTTGCACTTTGCCTTCGGCCAACAGCTCTGTGGCGCTATAGATATCCTCGGTTTGGACCAGTTGTATTTTTGGGTATTCAGTGCGCAGGTATTCGGTCAGGGGGTTGCCCTGGGTCAGGGCCAGCTTTTTACCGGCCAGTTGTTCAAGGCTTGAAGGTTGTTCCGGGCCTTTTGCCGTGAGCAGGACAGATGAGTTAACGAGATAAGGACGGCTGAAGTTAAGGGTCTCTTCCCGGGAAGCAGACGGGCTGATGGCGGCTATGATGTCGATTTCGTGTTGATCGATCATCTGGATCATGGTGTTGAGGCTATGGGCGCGCTGTATCTCGAAACGCAGGCCCGTGCGCAGGCGGACCATCTCCAGCAGGTCGGCAGTTATGCCCCTGAAATTGCCGTTGGCGTTAAAGAAAGTCAGTGGCGCCATGGCCTCGTTGACCGCCACCTTGACCACCGGGTGTTGGGCCAGCCAGCGTTTTTCACGCTCGGTAAGTTGAAGTTTTTGATCGGACAGCAGAATGTCACTGCCTGCGCTCCAGCGTTTGGCAATGTTCTCTTGCTCACCATTGGGGACGGCGTTGAGTGTGGTGTTGATAATCTCGAGCAGTTGCACGTTGTCACGGCGTACGGCAAAACTGAAACCATTGGCTTCGTGTTTGCTGAAGTTGGCCATTTTGATGTTTTTCAGATACCCCTTGTTGATCATGTAATGGGTCGACAGGGTGTCCCCCAAAAATACATCCGCCTGATCGAAAGCCACTGCATTAATGGCATTTTGATAGGAAGGGTATGACTGGATGATTGCGTTGGGGTAGAGCGCCTTGACCTCATCCAGTGGCAAGTAGTGGTACACCATGCTCAAGCGCAAGCCCGCCAGGCCTTGCGATAGCGAGCGTGTTTCCCCTTCGCGGGTTACCAGCACGGGCTGGTCGATGGCGTATGGCGTGGACAGCAACAGGTTCTGGTTGGAGGCTTCAAAGCCGTTTGAAGTGCCGAGCAGGTCAATTCTGCCTTCTTCAAGCGCGGTGATTGCAGCCTCTCTGGAAGCAAAGCGCTGAACCAGGATCGACACATTCAGGGCTTTGGCCAGAATGCCGACATAGTCGGCTGTTAAACCTTCGTAGTCCTGACGGCTGTCGGTCATGTCGAAGGGGGGATAGTCGGGAGTGGAGGTTCCTACCAGGAGTTCGCGTTTTTCCTGGAGCCAATAACGTTGCGCTTTATCCAGTGGCACTTCCATGTGATGGGTGCCCGAGCGGCTGAGCAAAGAGTAGGTTTCAGTGCGGGGTGTTTCGGCGTGCACTGATGCGCACAGGATTAACCCTGCAAACAGTGATAGATACTTGTTTAACCGCGTGGGCATCCTGTTTCTCACACCAAGGCGTTACGTTTGGCCAGCTCGATAAGATCAACCAGTGAATTGGCTTTTAATTTTTGCATGAGTCGCTTTTTGTACGTGCTCACGGTTTTATTACTGAGGAACATGCCAGTGGCGATTTCCTTGTTTGTTTTACCTTGAGCGAACAGCTTAAGTACCATGAGTTCCCGGTCGTTGACTAATTTAAAAAGCTCGACTTCGGATAAGTTACTGTCGCTGCAGTTTTCAGGAGTCAATGCTTGGCTTGGAAAGTAATTGTAGCCAGAAAAGACAGCTTTTATTGCACTGACAAGTTCACTCAAGTCTTCTTGTTTGCACACATAGCCCGCCGCGCCGGATTGCATGCAACGCATGGCGAAAAGCGTAGGAGACTGAGCTGTGAGGACCAGGGTTTTAAGGGTCGAATTCATTGCGTTGAAGCGGGACAGCACTTCCAGGCCATCCAGTTTTGGAATGCTGATATCAAGAATTATCAGGTCCGGGACGCATTCGCGGATCATCTGCATTGCATCTACGCCATTGTCGGTTTCGCCGACTATTTCATAACCTTCATGCTCTAACAACATGCGAATGGCCAGTCGGATAACCGGATGGTCATCAACAATAAAAACGGTATTCATATTGCTTCCCCATAAAGTGCTGTATAGAAAGCGGGCACCTTATCTCAGATGTAAGAGTGGAGGCACGAATTGAGTAGCCCGCAAGCGTAGTATGGGAAAATCCCTACGGCAAATAAGGCGTGTGCTCACTAATTGTTTGGGGGGTTTAGGGAATTGGCTGTTTGTCTAGTCGGATTTATGGTCTGGAGTTTCGAATGTGTAGATGTTTTTTGTGTTTGTAAGAGCGCTCCTACAATAATGTATATTCTTTAAGTAGTGTTAAGTTGTATGTGTTTAGTGTTTTAAACGATGTTGCCCGCCCGGTTTTTCGGGTGGGCAACAGCGATCAGACCGGGCTGGAGCGACCGGTCATTTCCCTTGCCATGTCAGTGGCGTAGTTGTCGGTCATGCCGGCGATAAAGTCGATGATGCGCATGTACGAGCGATGTAATGACCCGTTTGGGTCCGGGGCGTTATTGCCCAGCAAGTCGAGAATGCGACGATTCTTGAACGATGGTGCTCGTCCGCCATGCTGCTCCAGTGCTGCGCCACAAAAAGCATTGAGCAGGATTTCCAGGGTCGTGTAAGCGCCGATTTCATGCAGGGTTTTGCGTTTGTCCTGGAAGATTTTTTTGCGTGCCATGTCTTTGGCATCCAGGACGCAGCGCTTGGCCGGGCCGTGCATATGTTCGACCAGATCCCCCTGCAGGGTGCCTGCCAGCAGGGCTTCCTGCTGTTCGACAAAGGCACGTGCGGCTGCGTTGGTCAGGTGCTCGATGGCCTTGCCGCGCAGGATCGCCAGCTTGCGTCGCTCAGAGTCCCGGGGCCCGAGCTGGCGATAGGTCTGGGGCAAGTCATCGCCCACCAGCCCCAATAGCAGCGACTCGACTTCGCTGTACTGCAGCAGGTCCATCTCCAGGCCATCCTCAAGGTCGATCAGGCCGTAACAAATGTCATCGGCTGCCTCCATCAGGTACACCAAGGGGTGACGTGCCCAGCGCTGGTCTTCAATCTGGGGCAGGCCCAGCTTGTGGGCGATGCCTTCGAGCAGGTGCAGCTCGCTCTGGTAGCACCCGAACTTGTGCTTTTTATACCCCAGCGAGTCGGCATGGCGGGCAGTCCAGGGGTATTTGAGGAAAGTCCCCAGGGTTGCATGTGTCAGGCGCGTGCCGCCATCGAACTGGTGATACTCCAGTTGCGTCAGCACCCGGAAACCCTGGGCGTTCCCTTCAAAGTTCAAGAAGTCATTGCGCTCGGCATCACTCATGTCGTCCAGCCAGCCACGCTCGGCGGCTTGCCCGAACCAGTTGCGAATGGCGTCTTCCCCGGAGTGACCGAAGGGCGGATTGCCAATGTCATGGGCCAGGCAGGCGGACTGCACCACCATGCCCAGATCGGCCGGGTCACACCATTGTGGCAAGGCACTGCGGATTGTCTCGCCCACGCGCATGCCCAGCGAGCGACCGACGCAGCTGACTTCAAGCGAGTGGGTGAGCCGGGTGTGGATATGGTCGTTACTGTTGACCGGGTGGACTTGGGTCTTGCGGCCCAGACGGCGAAATGCGCCCGAAAAGATAATCCGGTCGTGGTCTTTGTGGAACGGGCTGCGCCCGAGTTCTTCCGGGCTGTGGTGAGGCTTGCCGAGGCGTTCGCGATTAAGCAGGGTTTGCCAATCCAAGGCGCTGTGCTCCGTTAATGGCTGATAACGCAGCTTATCGCTTATGGGCAGTATGTTGTAGCCGCTGCCGAAGGCTGCGATCGGCATCACCTCGATCGCAGCCTCGCTAGGCTCTTCAGCGGCTACACAAAGCGAGTATCAAGGCTTGCGCGAAGCGGCCTGGATGACCATTTTGATCAGTGGCAACAGACCTGTGGTCAAGCCGATCCAGCGCGATGTCCCGTCGCCCCCTTTGCTTTTTGCGCTTCTGCCCGTCAGAAAACCGAGCAGGGACACAATCCCGACGCCCCAAAGAGGCGCGTGCTTGATGCCCAGGTTTTCTTGCCAGTTGCTGGTCATGCCGCGCATTTTTTGCAGCGGTTGCAGCAACTGTTGCGATTCGTGACGAATCTCCTGGCGGTGCATTTCCATGCGTAAACGAATCAACGTTTTGCGCAGTTCCTGGCGTGAGGCATTTTTTGGCATTTCAGGCAGGTTCATGGCAGCAAACGCTCGCGGTCTTTGGCCAGCTCTTCGAGCGTGGCGTTGAAAGGAGAGGACTCATCGAACACCGCGGCTTTAAGACGCAGCCCGCAGAAAATAGCGGCCAGCGTATAAAACAGGCAAAGCCCGAGAATGCCGCTCAGGCGGTAACTGTCCCAGAGCAAAATCAGCACCAGCGCCGATAGCCCGATCAGCAGCAACAGCGCGAACACCAGTGCCAACCCGGCAAACAACAGCAGGCTGACAGTGCGTGCCTTCTGCTCTTGCAGTTCGATGCCCAGCAGTTCGACGTGGCTGTGCAGCAGACCCAGGAATGCGGCACCCAGGCGCCGCGGTGAAGAACGGGGGGAACCGGATTCGTCTGTCATATCAGCGCCGAGTTGCCAGCAGGCCAATCAAAAAACCCACACCAGCCGCGATACCCACGGACTGCCAAGGATTTGCCTGAACGTAATCTTCAGTAGCCACCACGGCAGCCTGGCCACGGTCCTGCAAAGTGCCCTTGGTTTCTTCCAGTGTTTCGCGGGCTTTAAACAGGCTGTCCTTGATCTGGGCACGCAGCTCCTCAACCTGATCTCCGGCCAGCGAGGCTGTGTGCTCCAGCAGCTTTTCGGTGTCGAGCACCAGAGCCTGGAAATCGGCCATCAGTATTTCTTGAGCATTCTTTGCTGTTTTGCGGGCCATGATTAACTCCGTTAGTGGCTTGTTGAAGATTCGAGTGTAGGCCTTCGGCGAAGGTTCACTCAGATTCTGTGACATTGCTTGAGCAGGTTGGCTACAGGTCTCAGAGGTATCCGTAGCCAACAGGTATAAAACCTTACCTTAACTCAATCGCTTTCGCGGGAGGTTGATGCATCACGCGGATCTTCAGTCTCAAAGCAGCCTTCGAGCAAGTGATAGCGATCATGGCGCACTTCATCCACCCGGCGTTGCACGAGTTTGTCTGGCAGCCCAAGCATGATCAGCGCGTGTGAAGCGAGCATGAGGCTCGACTCCAGCAGTTCGGGCACCACTTCTGTCGCACCCGCGGCCTTGAGCTCTGCGAGCTGGCTGTCATCGCGGGTTCTGACCAGGATGGGAACCTCGATGGTAATCAGACGTGCCTCTTCTAGCACCCGCATGGCGACTTCGGTGTTGTCTACTGCAATCACCAGCAGTCGCGCACGATCCAGGCCGACGGCGCGCAGCAAATCACCGCGGCGGGCGTCACCGTAATGCACGTTGTTCTCCTCTTTTGGCGCTTCCTGGATGCGGTCGGGGTCATAGTCCAGGGCGACAAATTCTTTATTTTCGTGGCGCAGAAAACGGCCGATGGACTGGCCGACGCGGCCATAGCCACACATCACCACGTGGCCATGCAATTCGGCATTTTGTGCGGTGATTTCTTCCAGTTCGGCCTCTTCATATGACTGGCGGTGCAGGCTCGCGGCGATTTTCGGCGCGGCCCGCAACAGCAGGGGTGTCAGCACCATCGAACAAAAGGTGGCCGCCAGCAGGTAACCGGCCATTTCAGGCGGGATCAACGAGTTGAGCTGCATTTGCGCCATCAGGGCAAAGCAGAATTCCCCGCCCTGGGCCAGGGCCAGACCGCTGCGCCAGGCGGTTTCACCGTCGCTGCCGCGCAGTTTGACCAGGAGCGCGACGATGGCGCCTTTGATCAACATCAGGGCCAGGGTCAGGCCCAGAATCAGGAAGCCATCGTGAACGAACAGCTGGAGGTCAATCAGCATGCCGATGCTGACGAAAAACAGGCCCAGCAGGATGTCGCGGAATGGCCGGATATCAGCCTCGATCTGGTGCCGGTAGTGGCTCTCACCCAGCAGCATCCCCGCCAAAAAGGCGCCCAGCGCGGGCGACAGGCCGAGCAGATGGGTAAGCCAGGCGGTGAGCAGTACGATCACCAGGGCCAGCAGAACGAACAGCTCGGCGGAGCGTGACGCGGCCACTTCGTGGAACAGGCGTGGCAGCAGGAAACGGCTGGCAAACAGCAGCCCGAAAAACAGGATGACCGTCTTGCCCAGGGTGATCGGCAAGGCCCAGTACCAGGCCTGATCGCTGGTGCCTGAGAACACTGGCACCAGGGTGAGCAACAGCACCGCGACAACGTCCTGGAAGAGCAGCACGCCGATGGCGTTCTGGCCGTGTCGGCTGAAGATCTCACCCAGGCTGGTGAGCTCTTTGCTGACGATCGCGGTGGACGACAGGGCAAGCCCCGCACCGAGCAAGAATGCGCCGTTGGCGCTCATCCCGAATGCATACAGCAAACCGCCCAGTGCGGCGCCACAGCCCAGCACCTGCAGGCTTCCGAGGCCAAACACCACCCGGCGCAGCTTGAGCATCTTGGGCAGCGAGAATTCCAGCCCCAGGGAAAACAGCAAGAATACGACCCCCAGTTCAGCAAGGTCAGGCAGGTTCGGGCTGTCGTTGATCCAGTCCAGGGCGGTCGGGCCCACCAGCAGGCCGACACACAAATAGCCCAGCACCGGCGGTAATTTCAGGCGCCGGAACAGAGCGATTACCACCAATGACGAGGCAAGGATGATTAACAAATTGGCAAACACAAAAGTCTTCCTGGTCAGATCAAGTGAAAAAGTCGCGAGCATCCGGCATTTGTGACGCGCGGTCGCTGATGTGGGTCAAGCGTAGTCGCAAGCAGCGCAATAGAGCGATTGAATTCAGGTTTGCGCAATTGACTGGCGGTGCCCGCTGCGGGTCGACGTCACGGGGCAAGGCTCTTAAGATGAACACTTTATTACTTAGGTCGTTAATCATGCCTCCCGAATGTCAACTGTTCGGCACCCTGGGTTGCCACCTGTGTGAATTGGCCGAGGCGGTTCTGATGCCGCTGGTCGAGCATGGGCTGATGGTTGAGCTGGTCGATATTGCCGACAGCGAATCGATGTTTGAAACCTACGGTTTGCGTATTCCCGCACTGCGCCGTGTCGATACGGGCGCGGAACTGGACTGGCCGTTTGATACTGAGCAGGTGGTGAACTTTCTCGGATAAACCCTAGGGTCTGTTGACGTTTCGTTGTGGTCGCGCCGATAGTCCATGTGGTGCAGGGCAAGGCGCGAGCAGCGTGGTTTAGTTGTTCTAAATAAGCTGCGAGCAACGCCGCCCTGCGCCACATGGGCTATCGGCCCTTCGGGTCGCGTGTCAAATTTCGCCAGGCTGCGTTGCTGGGCTTGAGAATGGAACAACCATTCCCTTCGCCCTTCGCCCTTCGCTTTGCCTGGCAAAATTTGACCCAGCGACGCGGCTCACAACAAAACGCCAACAGACCCTATGCCTTTGCGCGATAATCGGCGGCTGCCTTTATCCCCCGAGTTTTCTATGTCGCCCCAGCCTTTTAACGCCGCCGAGCATCAAGCCAGCACTTTGTACCTGCCGCCGGGCACGTGGCTGACGGTGCTCGATTGTCTGTGTGAGCACTTTCGCGCCATCAGCCGCGAACAGTGGCTCGACCGCATCGCCCGTGGCCGGGTGCTGGATGCGAATGGCGTTCCGATCAGCCTGCAGCTGGCGTACAAGGAAGGCCTGCGCATTCACTACTTTCGTGAAGTGCCCAACGAAACGCCGATCCCGGTGCAGGAGACCATCCTGTATGCGGATGAGCATCTGGTGGTGGCGGACAAACCGCACTTCCTGCCGGTGACCCCGGCGGGCGAGTACGTTGAGCAAACGCTGTTGCGGCGCCTGATCCGGACCCTGGATAACCCGCACCTGGTGCCGCTGCACAGGATCGATCGCCACACGGCAGGCCTGGTGCTGTTCTCTGCCAACCCGGACAGTCGTTCTGCGTATCAGTCGTTATTCCCCACGCGAAAGATCGACAAACGCTACGAAGCCATTGCTCGGGCCTTGCCGGATCTGGAGCTGCCGCGGGTGCACAAAAGCCGTTTGGTGGAGGGCGAACCGTTTTTTCGCATGCAAGAAGGGCCGGGGGCCAGCAACACTGAAACCCTGGTCGATGTGTGTGAGAAAAACGGTGATCTGTGGCGTTACGCGCTGTACCCCGTGACGGGCAAAAAGCATCAGCTGCGAGTCCACATGGCGGCGCTGGGGGCGGGGATTTGCAATGACCCGTTCTATCCCGACGTGATCAAGGACGCCGTCGATGACTATGCCAACCCTCTAAAGCTGCTGGCCCGGAGCTTGCGTTTTGTCGATCCGCTGACTGGCGAAGAACGGTACTTTGAAAGCCGGCTTCATCTGGACTGGTAAGCGCATAAACAACAAAACCCGCGCAAGGCGGGTTTTGTGCTGACGCTTGAATTGAGGCTTACAGCTCTTTCACGGTACGAATCTGGTCTTTGTTGATGCGGGTATCTTTGCCGTCCAATTGTTTGAACTGGTAGAAGCCCGAGTCGTCATCGTACTTGGGTGAGTCGACTGTCTGGATTTCACGGCCGTCGTTGAGCGTGATCACGGATGGCGACGAGCAACCGGCAAGGGCGGCCAGGCCAGCAGCGAGCATTAGGGCTGCGAGAGTCCGATGAGTCATGGTGTTTCTCCAACAAATGAATGTGCTTTTATTGATTACTGTCCCTGAGACGTATACATCGCCTGCAAGTTCCATGGCTAGTGCCAGGGGCTGTTCCTGTTTCATTGCGACCGCGATGATAGTCCGCGTGGTGCAGGGGCAGATTATTTCAGCAAGTCCGGTGTATTGAAATTGCTCAGTCGCGGGTCATTCTCTGCGCATTGCCAGGCCCGAGCATTGAGCTGGAGCATGATTTTGCGCGGGCTGCGCTCGCCCGCCTGCCAAGCCGCTTCGAATGCCGGGGCCAGGGCGGTCGGGATCACGCACAGCAGCGGTTCCCAATGCTCGCCGTGGCGCACCATCACCGGCTGCCCGGGGTGTTCGCGGGCGGTGCCAAGCAGGGCGTCGAGCAAGTCGCTGTCGATATTGGGCACATCACAGGGCAATACCAGCAGGTGAGAGTGCCGGGCTGCCGCCAGCCCGGCGCGGATGCCCGCCACAGGCCCGTCAAAATCTTCATTGCCATCATTGACCAGCCGGTCGGCATAGCGTGCGTAGTGTTCGCGGTTGCGATTGCACGAAATGATCAGGTCATCTGTCAGGGGGCGCACAACGCGCTGTGCGAACTCGATCAGCGGTTGGCCCTTCCATATCACCAGACCTTTGTCCTGACCGCCCATGCGCTGGCCGCGCCCACCCGCCAGCAGCACAACGGAACATTGAAACACGCTCATAGGGGGGCTCCGTGCAACCAGCTAAAAGTAGGGCTGTGATATAACACCGGGCTGTTTCTTCGACAACTGGACCTCGTCTATGAAAGCCAAGGTTGATGCACCTTTCGTACCTTTGAACATCGCCGTGTTGACCGTCAGTGACACCCGCACCCTGGAAACCGACACCTCGGGCCAGGTCTTTGTCGACCGCCTGAATGTTGCCGGGCACAACCTGGCCGCACGGGTACTGCTCAAGGATGATCTCTACAAAATCCGCGCCCAGGTCGCGAACTGGATTGCCGATGACGAAGTGCAAGTGGTGCTGATTACCGGTGGCACCGGGTTTACCGCACGCGACAGCACGCCTGAAGCAGTGAGTTGCTTGCTGGATAAACAGGTTGATGGTTTTGGCGAGCTGTTCCGTCAGATCTCGGTGGCCGATATTGGCACTTCGACCGTGCAGTCCCGGGCCCTGGCCGGTTTGGCCAACGGTACGCTGGTGTGCTGCCTGCCGGGTTCGACCAACGCGGTACGTACCGGCTGGGACGGGATTTTGGCCGAGCAGCTGGATTCGCGTCATCGCCCGTGCAATTTCGTCGCCCATCTGAAGCAGGTAGCGGCCTGTGAAACCCGTGGGTAAGCCGGGTCGTACGGGCGAGTTGATGCCGGTTGAAGTGGCGTTGGCGCGTCTGCTGGCGCTGGCTGAAGCTGCTCCGATCCAGGGCGCCGAGACGGTGCTCCTGGCCGCGAGTGAAGGCCGGGTGTTGGCCCATGACCTGGTTTCTGGTTTTGACCTGCCGCCATGGCCCAACAGTGCCATGGACGGCTATGCGCTGAACGTGGCCGACTGGTCTGGCGAGCCGTTAACGGTCAGCCAGCGCATTTTTGCTGGCGCCGCCCCCGAGCCTTTGGTCCCGGGCACTTGTGCGCGGATCTTCACTGGCGCGCCGGTACCGGCGGGTGCGGACTGCGTCGAAATGCAGGAGAACGTCCAGGTTCAGGCTGACGGCCGAGTCATTTTTACCGAAGCCTTGCATGCAGGTCAGAATATTCGTCCTCAAGGGCAGGAAACCACTGTTGGCGAAGTTGTCCTGCCGGCGGGTACCCGCTTGGGGCCGATCGAGCAGGGGCTGGCAGCCTCCTTGGGCTGTGCCGGGCTGCAAGTGGTCCGGCGGGTCAAGGTGGCGGTGTTGTCGACGGGCGACGAGTTGGTCGAGCCGGGGCAGCCGCTGGGGCCGGGGCAAATCTACAACAGCAACCGCGTGTTGCTCTGCAGCTGGTTGAACCGTCTGGGCTGCGAGGTCGTGGACGCGGGTATTTTGCCCGATGACTTGCCTGCGACCCGTCAGCGCCTGGGTGAGCTGGGGGCAGTTGACCTGATTTTGTCCACGGGTGGCGTGTCTGTGGGCGAGGCGGATTTTCTGGGCATTGCGTTGCGCGAAGAAGGCGAGCTGGCCTTGTGGAAACTGGCAATCAAGCCGGGCAAACCCCTGACCTGCGGGCATTTTCGTGGTGTGCCGGTGATTGGCTTGCCGGGCAATCCGGCGTCGACCCTGGTGACTTTCGCGCTGCTTGCACGACCTTACCTGCTGCGCCTTCAGGGTGTACAAGCCGTCGAACCACTGAAATTCCAGGTGCCTGCCGGGTTCGTCTGGCCCAAGCCGGGCAATCGCCGCGAATACCTGCGCGCCCGCTTGGAGCAAGGCCGTGCGGTGATTTACAAAAACCAGAGTTCGGGTGTCTTGCGCAGCGCCGCCTGGGCCGAAGGGCTGGTGGAAGTGCTCGAAGATCGCACGCTGGTTGAGGGCGACTGGGTGGGGTTTATCCCGTTGAGTGAAGTGCTGGGTTAAAAGTGTCGGACCATCTGTGGGAGCGTGCTTGCATCGCGATGCAGGCACCTCGGTGTTTCACTGACACCGCAGCGATGCCATCGCGGGCAAGGCCGGCGCCCACAAGTTTTGTGCCTTGTTCCAAAGGCTTTATGCCACAGGCGCGCGGCCGTACCTGTCGTTCAGGCGCACGATGTCGTCTTCACCCACGTACTCGCCGCTTTGCACTTCAATCATCACCAGATCAACCTGCCCGTCGTTGCTCAGGCGGTGGGGGCTGCCGGGTTTTATAAAGGTGGACTCGTTGGTGGCGAGGGCGAAATCGAGTTCGCCATTGGTCACTTGTGCCGTGCCGCTGACCACGATCCAGTGTTCGCTGCGGTGCTGATGGACCTGCAAGGACAACGCGGCCTGAGGCTTGACCACGATGCGCTTGATTTTGAACCCCGGGCCTTCTTCGAGCACGGTGTAAGTACCCCACGGGCGAGTCACGGTACGGTGCAGGCGATAAGCGTCGTGGCCCTGGAGTTTGAGCGCCCGGGCGATATGCCCGACGTCCTGGCTGCGCCTGGCGTCGGCCACGAGCAGTGCGTCCGCCGTGTCGATAATGATCAGGTCATTGAGGCCCACCCCGCCCACCAGACGTTTGGGCGAGTCGATGTAGCAGTTATGCACATCGTGCAGCACATTTTCGCCGTTGCACTGGTTGCCATTGGCGTCTGCCGGGCTCAACTGGCGTACCGCCTCCCATGAGCCAATATCGCTCCAGCCCAGCTGGCAGGGCACCACGGCGACCTTCTGCGAGTGCTCCATCAGTGCGTAATCGATGGAAATGTCGGCCACCCGGGCAAAGCACTCGCTGTCCAGCTCGAGATGACGCTGCTGCTTGCCCTCAAACGTCTGGCTGTGTTCAAGGCAGTGAGTCACGGCGTCCAGCACCTGGGGTGCATGTTTTTTGAACTCGGCCAGCACGCTGTCGGCGCGCATGCAGAACATGCCGCTGTTCCACAGGTGCCGGCCACCGTCCAGGTAGTGCCGGGCCGTTTGGGTATCGGGTTTTTCCACGAACTGCGCGACGGTAAACCCGCTACTGCCCAACGCCTGGCCTTTTTCGATATAGCCAAAACCGGTTTCAGCCCGGGTTGGCAGAAGGCCGAAGGTCACCAGCCAGCCCTGGTCAGCCAGTTCCCGGGCGCTGCCCACGGCGCTGGCAAAGGCTGCAATGTCGGTGATCAGGTGGTCGGCGGGCAGTACCAGCAGTTGCGCATCTTCGCCATAACGTCGTGCCACGTGCAGGGCGGCAGCGGCGATGGCCGGTGCGGTGTTGCGCCCGAAGGGTTCAAGAATGAAGTCCAGCTCGACCGCGCAGCTATTCATGGGGCGGTATTCGTCCAGCGTGCGGAAGAACACATCACGATTGGTCACGGTCAGCAGCTGGCCGACGTCCTCCAGGCCGATGGCGCGGCGAAAGGTCTTTTGCAGCAGGCTTTCGCCATCGGGCAGGCACATAAAGGGCTTGGGCAGGGCCTCACGCGACACTGGCCATAGCCGGGTGCCAGCGCCACCGGCGATGATGCAGGGAACGAGTGTGCTCATTCAGAACGTCTCTAGAATCAATGGACAGCTGTCAGGTGCTGAAGTCTGACGGGTTCTGCGGCTTTGATCGAGTCGTGAACGTTAAATCGCAGGTGCATGGGCCTTTTTTGTCTGGCTGTTGTCCAAGCCATCAGACCGTTTATGTCGAGGGATGCAACATGAGTGCAGGAAAGGCGTTTTTGATTTTGCATGGCAAGCAAGCGCTCAACGAAGAGGTGCGGGCGGCCGTTGAGCAGCGGCGTGCCGACGGGTGGGAGCTGACGGTGCGCCTTACATGGGAGGCCGGGGATGCCCAGCGTCTGGTGCGCGAGGCGCTGGATGCGGGCCACACCCGCCTGATTGCGGGCGGTGGCGATGGCACGTTGCGTGATGTTTGTGAGGCCATGGCGCTGGCCGATACCGAGGCCAGCCTGGTGCTGTTGCCGCTGGGCACCGCCAATGACTTTGCCCGGGCTGCCGGAGTTGCGCTCGAGCCCCGTGAAGCCCTGGCCCTGCTGGATGTGCCTGCCCGGGCGATTGATCTGGGGGAGGTCGCAGGACAGTTGTTCTTGAACATGGCCACAGGGGGCTTCGGCAGCCAGGTCACGGCCAATACGTCCGAAGACCTGAAAAAGGTGCTGGGCGGTGCCGCCTACCTGTTTACCGGGTTGTCACGGTTCAGTGAGCTGCACGCGGCCTACGCCGAGTTGCAGGGGCCGGACTTTCACTGGAAAGGCCAGTTGCTGGCGCTGGGGATTGGCAATGGTCGCCAGGCGGGCGGCGGGCATGAGCTGTGCCCCGAGGCGCTGGCGGATGACGGTTTGCTGGATATCAGCATTTTGCCTGCCCCCCAGGAAGTCATTGGCACCCTGAAAAGCCTTATGACAGACGGTTGGGGCCTGGATAACCTGTTTGTCCGGGCGCGCTTGCCCTGGGTTGAAATCAAGGCAGCCGAGGGGCTTTCCATGAACCTGGATGGCGAGCCTCTGGAAGGCGACGACATGCGCTTTACGGTACGCAAGGGCGCCCTGAAGGTTCACTTGCCAGAGGGCTCACCCTTGCTGGGGCGGTAGACGCAGGGGGTGGTTGATGGCTTTGCGATATCAAGCTCCCGGAAAGCCGGCCGATAGCTTCAGGCATCAAGCCCCCCACGCTCAGGAGTTATTCATGGCCGGCATTCTCGACACGGTAGACCAGCGAACCCAGTTGGTCGGTGAAAACCGGCTGGAACTTCTAATGTTTCGCCTGGCCGGTCGGCAGTTGTTCGCGATCAACGTGTTCAAGGTCCAGGAAGTCCTGCAGCTACCGAAATTGACCCTCATGCCGCACCGCCATCCCCATGTGTGTGGCGTGGTGAACCTGCGCGGTAAAACCTTGCCGGTGATCGACCTGTCCCGGGCGATAGGCATGCGGGCCCTGGTGCCGGGGCCCGACAGTACAATTATCGTTACCGAGTACAACCGCTCGGTGCAGGCGTTTTTGGTGGGCGGTGTGGACCGCATCGTCAATATGAACTGGGAAGCCATTCTGCCGCCGCCGGGAAGTGCAGGGCGCCAGCATTACCTGACCGCCATCAGCAAGGTTGATGAACAACTGGTCGAAATCATCGACGTGGAAAAGGTCCTGGCCGAGATCGTGCCCTACAACGCCAAAGTCTCGCGCGAGAAACTGGCCGACCCGATCTTTGAGCAGGTCCGGGGGCGTGAGGTGCTGCTGGTGGACGACTCCAGCGTAGCCTTGGCGCAGCTGCGCGAAACGCTTTCGCAACTGGGGGTCAAAATGCACATCGCCAGCGATGGCCTCAAGGCACTGAACATGCTCAAGGGTTGGGCCGACACTGGTCAGGTCATGACCGACAAGTTGCTGATGATTTTCACCGACGCTGAAATGCCGGAAATGGACGGTTACCGCCTGACCACCGAGATTCGCAACGACCCGCGTCTGCGCGGTCTGTATGTGGTGTTACACACTTCGCTGTCCGGCAGCTTCAATGAGTCGATGGTGAAAAAGGTCGGTTGCGACAATTTCCTGTCCAAGTTTCAGCCGGACAAACTGGTGGATGTTGTTCGCCAGCGTCTGATGCTGGACCAAGTGTCTGCGTGAAGTCGCGCATCTTTGCATCCGTGATTGGCTCGTATACTGTGGCTTTTTTTACCCAGCAGGGAGCCTGAGTCATGCTGCGTCTGAGCGCGCTTTATCGTTTTCCATTGAAATCCGGCAAGGGCGAGAGCCTGCCCCAGGCCCGACTGGACAAGTTGGGCCTGGTCGGTGATCGACGCTGGATGCTGGTGGACGAGGCGAGCGGGCGCTTCCTGACCCAGCGTGCCGATCCAAAAATGAGCCAGCTGTCGGCTCTGTGGAACGCTGCCGGCGGCTTGACCCTGAATGCCCAGGGTTTTGAGACGCTGGACGTGGCCGTGCCGGACGTTGATACCGATCTGCGCGGCGTGACCATCTGGCGCGACACCCTGCGGGTGCCCGACGCCGGTGATGCCGCCGCCGACTGGCTAAGCCGCTTTGTCGAAAAGCCGGTACGGCTGGTGCATGTTCCCCTTGAGCGCGCACGTACCACTGAGTCGGGTTATGGCCGTGATGATGACAAAGTGGCTTTTGCCGATGGCTATCCGCTCTTGCTGATTGGTCAGGCGTCTCTGGATGATATTTCACACAAGGTCGGGCGACCTCTGGACATGTTGCGCTTTCGGCCCAACCTGGTGATTGAGGGTAGCGAAGCATTCGCAGAAGACGGCTGGAAGCGTATCCGCATCGGCGACGTCGAGTTTCGCGTGGTCAAGTCTTGCTCGCGTTGCATCCTGACCACTGTCGATCCGCAGACCGGCGTGCGTGATGAAGCCCGCGAGCCGCTGGCGACCCTGATGACCTATCGCAAACAGGAAGAAGGCACCATGTTCGGTCAGAACCTGGTGAATGACGGCAATGGTGTTCTGGAAGTCGGGATGGCGGTAACGGTTCTGGAATAACGCTACCAAACCCTGTGGGAGCGGGCTTGCTCGCGATTCAAGCGACGCGGTCTCTCATGCAGTCTGCATTGAGGCCATCGCGGGCAAGCCCGGCTCCCACAGGGTTTTTTGTTCACAGGATTTGATTCCCCGCACACCTTCCGGTGTGCGGGTGGGCATCAGTTACTGGTCATCAAAATACCGCTCATGCCAGTCCACCACGGGTTGTGGGATATTGAGCTTTTGCCCGTAGATCACTGAATAAGACAGCACGTTCTGTACGTACTGGCGGGTTTCGTCAAACGGGATGCTTTCGATCCAGACGTCGAAGCCCAGATGGCTGGCGCCTTTGAGCCACTGGCGCACGCGGCCTGGCCCTGCGTTGTAAGCCGCTGAAGCCAGTACCCGGTTGCCGTTGAACTGGCCATGTACCTGGCTCAGGTAGGCAGCGCCCAGCTGGATATTCTTGTCCGGGTTTAGCACTTGCTGGGGGGAGGCCAGCGGAATATTGAATTTTCGCGCGGTCTCTTTGGCGGTAGCTGGCATCAGTTGCATCAAGCCGCTGGCGCCCACGCCGGAGCGGGCGTCATCCATGAAGGCGCTTTCCTGACGGGTAATGGCGAAAACCCAACTGGAGTGCAGGCCGCGAACCTTGGCTTCACGCACCAGCGTGTCGCGGTGGGCCATCGGGAAGCGAATGTCCAGGTCATCCCAGTACTGCGCCTGACTGATGGTACGAATAGCCGGGAAATACCACTTCAAGTCGTAGGCCAGTTTGGCCTGGGCGACCATTTCATCGCGGTTGAACAGGCGGCTGACGTAGTACCACTCACGGCGGCCGTCAACGATTTGCCCGCGATCATGGAACTCCAGTGCGCGCTGTACACCCGGGGTGTTGCGCACTTTTTTGATCAGTTGCGGGCTGAGCATCAGCGGCTTGTTGTTGAGCTGGTAGGGCGATTGAGCGCGGTCAGCTGCCAGGAATCCATAAAAATCACGCTCGTTGGCGACTTTTTTGAACAGCACCAGTGCTTGCGGGTTCTTCGGCTCGGCCAGCTCAAGGCTGCGGGCCTGCCAGTAGCGCCAGCGGCTGGTAGTGGCCAGGTCTTGTGGGAGTTTTCGGGTCAGCTGATAAGCGTCTTCCCAGCGGCCCAGGCGCAGCAGCAGGCGCAGACGCCATTCGGTGACGGTATTGTCCCGCAGCTCGGGGTCGTACTTGGTCATGATGTCCAGGCCGCGGCTGTCGTAGCGGCGGGCGAACGTCAAGCCGATTTCCCGGGCGATGGCGACTTTTTCGTCGCGCGAGAAATGCATGTTGGTGGCGTAGGTATCGAGCAGGGACGCGGCTTTTTCCGGGTCCTGGCGTGCCAGGCGGCGCAGGCCCAGGCCCACGGCATCAGACATGGCTTCGCTGGCCGGGGCAAAGCGCGAAGGCTGGCTCAGCATGTCGGGCTTTTGTGCTACGTCGAT
This sequence comes from Pseudomonas sp. B424, assembly GCF_055408345.1. Lineage (NCBI taxonomy): Bacteria > Pseudomonadati > Pseudomonadota > Gammaproteobacteria > Pseudomonadales > Pseudomonadaceae > Pseudomonas > Pseudomonas sp. B424. Next base: position 60,799 of record NZ_JBUZTL010000002.1, read on the forward strand.
CATCAGTCGGGCTTGCGGGCCCAGAGTGTTCAGCCCGCTGGCCAGTGACGTGGCCAGGGCGTAGTTGCGTGCCTCGGCCGCGAGCTTGACCCGCTGCCAGCGCTTTTGCTCGGTCAGCTGGCCTTCGGCGGCCCACTGGCTGAACAGTGCGTCGCAGGCGGCTGGCTGAGCCTTGCCGATCAGCCACAGTTTTTGGGCGCTGGCATAGCCTTCGGCCTTGCGGTTGTGTTGCAGCTCATATTGACCATTGAGGCAGTCAAGCTCGGTGAAATTCAGCTTGGGGTCGTAGTACTTGGCGAAGGTTGCCCAGTCACCACGGTCTGCCAGCCAGCGTAACCAGCGCAGTTTCATCCAGTTGGCTTGCGGCAGGTCGCCGTGTTCGGCCAGGAACTGCTCGATTTCGGTGTTGCTGGCGGACTTCAGTCGTGCGGTCAGCTCGTCGTAGGCCAGGTACGGCGTTAACGGATAGGAGCGCAGCGCTGCAGCGTTCTGGAAATAAGGGCCGGAGTCGCCTTTGGCCAGGGCGCGCTTGGCCTGGTCGTAGAGCTGGCGTTGTTGGGTCAGGTCTGCACCATGGGCGGCTTGCACGGCACAACTGGTGAGAAGCAGGCAGGATAAAAAGTTGAAGAGACGACTGCGCATGAGGCTTCCGTACAGATGAAAAACGCGACGGGCGCAGGGCAGGCCTGCGCTGATTATTCTGTAGCTTAGCCTTTTGCCAGTAGTGCGTGAAAGCCTTGCCGGTCAAGCGGCGCAACTTGGCACTAAATGAAGTGATGTGGGCGCCGTACAAGAAATACCCGGCCGCCTGAGGGCTCAAATCGGGTAGAATGCGCGCCCAGTTTTTGGAGAAGCTCATGACCCTGCTCAAATTCAGCGATGTGTCCCTTGCTTTCGGCTCTATGCCGTTGTTGGACAAGGTGTCCTGGCAGATCGCCCGTGGAGAGCGGGTGTGCATCATCGGCCGCAACGGTACCGGAAAATCCAGCATGATGAAGCTGGTTAAAGGTGATCAAAAACCCGATGACGGCTCTGTTTGGCGCGCGCCCGGCCTCAAGATTGGCGAATTGCCGCAAGAGTTGCCTGTGGCCGACGAACGGACCGTGTTCGACGTTGTGGCTGAAGGCCTGGACGGTGTTGGCGAGTTGCTGGCCCAGTACCATCACCTGAGCCAGAACATCGTGACCGATGCCGACCTGGACAAGCTGATGCACGTCCAGCAAGACCTCGAAGCCCGTGATGGCTGGCGCTTGCAGCAATTGGTAGACAGCACATTGAGCCGTCTGCAATTGCCGGCGGATAAAACTCTCGCCGAATTGTCCGGCGGCTGGCGTCGTCGCGTTCTGTTGGCGCAAGCACTGGTTTCCGAACCGGATCTGCTGCTGCTCGACGAACCGACCAACCACCTGGACATCGGCGCGATCGCGTGGCTGGAAGAAGCCTTGAAGGACTTCCAGGGCGCGGTTCTGTTCATCACGCACGACCGTTCATTCCTGCAAAATCTGGCCACCCGGATTCTGGAACTGGACCGTGGCGGCCTGATCGACTGGAACGGCGACTACGCCAGCTTCCTGGTCCACAAGGAAGCCACCCTGGCCGCGGAAGAAACCGCCAACGCGCTGTTCGACAAGCGTCTGGCCCAGGAAGAAGTGTGGATCCGTCAGGGCATCAAGGCCCGCCGTACCCGTAACGAAGGCCGCGTACGCGCCCTGAAAGAACTGCGTGTAGAGCGCAGCGAACGTCGCGAGCGTACCGGCAAGGCCAACATCCAGCTGGACACGGCAGACAAGTCCGGCAAGCAAGTGATGGTGCTGGAAAACGTCAGTTTTGCTCACCCGGGTGGTCCGTTCCTGATCAAGGACTTCTCGATGGTGCTGCAGCGCGGCGACCGTATCGGTCTTCTGGGCGCTAACGGTACCGGTAAAACCACACTGCTCAAACTGATGCTGGGCGGTCTGGTCCCTACCGAGGGTACGATTGAAGAGGGCACGCGCATTGACGTAGCTTACTTCGATCAGTTGCGTCACCAGCTGGATCTGGAAAAAACCGTGATCGATAACGTGGCTGAAGGCCGCGACTTTATCGATATCGACGGTCAGAGCCGCCATGTGCTCAGCTACCTGGGCGACTTCCTGTTCAGCCCTCAGCGTGCCCGCACGCCGGTCAAGGCGCTGTCGGGTGGTGAGCGTGCACGTCTGTTGCTGGCCAAGCTGTTCAGCAAGCCAGCCAACCTGCTGGTGCTCGATGAGCCAACCAACGATCTGGACGTTGAAACCCTGGAGCTGCTCGAAGAGGTCTTGCTGACCTTCAAGGGCACCGTGCTGATGGTCAGCCACGACCGGGCATTCCTCGACAACGTGGTGACCAGCACTCTGGTTTTCCAGGGCGAAGGCAAGGTTCGCGAGTACGTGGGCGGTTATCAGGACTGGCTGCGTCAGGGCGGCTCTGCGCGCCTTCTGGGCGTGACCGAGAGCAAGTCCGGCAAAGCCGACTTGAACTCTGCCGTGGTCGAGGCGGCACCGGCTCCAGTCGCTGCACAGGCTGCTCCTGCCGCGAAAAAGAAGCTGAGCTACAAATTGCAGCGTGAGCTGGAATCGTTGCCGGCAGATATCGACGCGAAAGAGCAGGCAATTGCTGCGGTTGAAGCAGAGATGGCTGATGCAGGTTTCTATCAGTTACCCGCTGCCAAAACGGCTGAAGTCATTGCCAGGCTAGAAACATTGCAAGCCGAGCTTGAGCAGCTGGTTGAGCGTTGGGCTGAGCTGGATGCCTGATTGACACCGTGCTGAACTGAAAAGCCCGGCCCTTTAACAAGGTGCCGGGCTTTTTTGTTGTTACATGCAGATAAACTTAGTCAGATTTTTTCAGGCTGACAGCCAGAACGTCGCATGGAGCGCCATGCAGCACGTCGTTGGCGGTGGAGCCCAGCAGCAGTGCAAGGCCGTGACGGCCGTGGCTGCCGACCACGATCAGGTCGCATTTTTGCGCTTTGGCCAGGGCATGGATTTCCTGGCGTGGCTGGCCGTAGTTAAGGTGGCAGTAATCCTTGTGCAGTTGCGGGTATTTGGCGATCAGCCGCTCAAGGCGTTCCTTGGCCTGATCGAACTGTTGCTGCTGCAATTGCGAGAGGTCCATCGGGACGTCGCCGCCAAACGCCATCGCCATCGGTTCGACGATATGGATCAGTGACAGTTTGGCACCGTTGGCCTTGGCGCTTTCGCTGGCACGGTTGATCACGGGGTCACAATCGTCGGTCAGGTCGACAGCGACCAAAATATGTTCGTAGGGCATGTGGGGTGCTCCTGTAGATGGCGATTAGTTATGAGTATGGCCCTTTTCCAGAGCCTTGGTTCAAGTCCGGGTCACTCGTTTATCAAGTTATGAGAGTACAGATATGACGGTATGGATAGTGGTGTCAATCCTGGCACTGGTTCTGAGCCCCTTGGCGTGGTTGCGGCCTTCTCGGGGGCAGAGTGGGCGTATGAATCTGCGTATGGAGGCGCGGCGCATGGGGTTGTCCATGCAGCTGGCTCCCCAGGAGTGGCCGCACTGGCTTGAGCCGCAGCCGCCTGCTTCCTGCGCGCAGTACCATCGCCCGCGCCGCAGTACTAAGCCTGATGTTTGGGGCTATTGGCAATCGGCACCGGGAAAATGGCTTAACCGCTGGCAGGAAGAGTGTGTGGATGAACGCCTGCTGACGCAGTTCAAAAAGCTGCCCGCCAATGTATACAAGGTAGAGGCCGACAAGCAGATGATCGTGCTGGTGTGGGGCGAGAAGGGTGATGTCGATAACTTGAAAGCCATCGATGAAGTGCTGAAGGCACTGGCGTAATAGCCTTGAGATCACTACAAAACCTGCGGGGGCGAGCCTGCTCGCGATGCGGACGCTGCGGTCCATGAGCGGCACCGGGGTGATGCCGTCGCGAGCAGGCTCGCTGCCACAAGTGAAGTGAGTGTTTGAACTGACTGACGGGTCGTTTTGTCATCATTGTTTTGGACAATTGACAAGCGATCGCTTTTCCCTGAAGGTGTGACACCCAAATCAAACGGGCGTATGAATTGAGTGTTTGCCGCGTAGGCAACGCTCCCATAACCCCGATTATCGCGTTGGCGGGTGTGCCTGGTGGATTGGCGTTAGCATTGACGGAATCGTCATTGCCAGCCAGACGCTAGCGTCCGACGTGTACTGTTCAGCTTCCATATCCTGGAGATCAGTTGATGATTTACGAAGGTAAAGCCATCACGGTTACGGCTCTTGAAAGTGGCATCGTCGAACTGAAGTTCGACCTCAAGGGTGAGTCCGTCAACAAGTTCAACCGTCTAACCCTGAACGAATTGCGTCAGGCAGTGGATGCGATCAAGGCAGACGCTTCGGTCAAGGGTGTCATCGTTTCCAGTGGTAAAGACGTCTTTATCGTCGGCGCCGACATCACCGAATTCGTCGAAAACTTCAAGTTGCCGGACGCCGAGCTGATCGCGGGCAACCTCGAAGCCAACAAGATCTTCAGCGATTTCGAAGACCTCAACGTACCAACCGTCGCGGCCATCAATGGCATCGCGTTGGGTGGCGGCCTGGAAATGTGCCTGGCAGCTGACTTCCGCGTCATGGCCGACAGCGCCAAAATCGGTCTGCCGGAAGTCAAGCTGGGCATCTACCCGGGCTTTGGCGGCACCGTGCGCTTGCCGCGCCTGATCGGCGTTGATAACGCTGTCGAGTGGATTGCCTCCGGCAAAGAAAACCGCGCTGAAGACGCTCTGAAAGTCAGCGCCGTCGATGCTGTGGTTACGGCCGACAAGCTGGGCGCTGCTGCGCTGGACATGATCAAGCGCGCCATCAGCGGCGAGCTGGACTACAAGGCCAAGCGCCAGCCCAAGCTCGAAAAGCTCAAGCTCAACGCCATTGAGCAGATGATGGCTTTCGAAACCGCCAAAGGTTTCGTTGCCGGCCAGGCGGGCCCGAACTACCCGGCCCCGGTTGAAGCGATCAAGACCATCCAGAAAGCCGCGAACTTCGGTCGTGACAAGGCGCTGGAAGTGGAAGCCGCAGGTTTCGCCAAACTGGCCAAGACCTCAGCTTCGCAATGCCTGATCGGCTTGTTCCTGAACGATCAGGAACTGAAGAAAAAAGCCAAGATCTACGACAAGATCGCCAAAGACGTGAAGCAGGCTGCCGTGCTCGGCGCAGGCATCATGGGTGGCGGTATCGCCTATCAGTCGGCCTCCAAAGGTACGCCGATCCTGATGAAAGACATCAACGAACACGGCATCGAGCAGGGTCTGGCAGAAGCCGCCAAGCTGCTGGTCGGTCGCGTTGATAAAGGTCGCATGACCCCGGCAAAAATGGCCGAAGTGCTTAACGGCATTCGTCCTACCTTGTCGTACGGCGATTTCGGCAACGTCGACCTGGTGGTCGAAGCTGTGGTCGAGAACCCGAAGGTCAAGCAGGCCGTACTGGCGGAAGTGGAAAATCACGTTCGCGAAGACGCCATTCTGGCCTCCAACACTTCGACCATTTCCATCAGCCTGTTGGCCAAGGCCCTCAAGCGTCCGGAAAACTTTGTCGGCATGCACTTCTTCAACCCGGTGCACATGATGCCGCTGGTTGAAGTGATTCGCGGCGAGAAGTCCAGCGACCTGGCCGTTGCAACCACCGTTGCCTACGCCAAGAAAATGGGCAAAAACCCGATCGTGGTCAACGACTGCCCGGGCTTCCTGGTCAACCGCGTGCTGTTCCCGTACTTCGGCGGTTTCGCCAGACTGGTCAGCGCCGGTGTCGACTTCGTACGCATCGACAAAGTGATGGAAAAATTCGGCTGGCCGATGGGCCCGGCATACCTGATGGACGTGGTCGGCATCGACACCGGCCACCATGGTCGTGACGTGATGGCTGAAGGCTTCCCTGATCGTATGAAAGACGATCGTCGTTCGGCGATCGACGCCCTGTACGAGGCCAAGCGCCTGGGCCAGAAGAACGGCAAGGGCTTCTACGCCTACGAGGCGGACAAGCGCGGCAAGCAGAAGAAAGTCGTTGATTCGAGCGTGCTTGAAGTCCTCAAACCGATCGTTTACGAGCAGCGCGACGTGACCGACGAAGACATCATCAACTGGATGATGATCCCGCTGTGTCTGGAAACCGTGCGTTGCCTGGAAGACGGCATCGTTGAAACCGCAGCCGAGGCCGATATGGGTCTGGTCTACGGTATTGGCTTCCCGCTGTTCCGTGGCGGCGCTCTGCGCTACATCGACTCGATCGGTGTTGCAGAGTTCGTGGCCCTGGCTGATCAGTACGCTGAACTGGGCGCGCTGTACCACCCGACTGCGAAGCTGCGTGAAATGGCCAAAAACGGCCAGAGCTTCTTCGGTTAAGCGCCCCATTAGAGTGAGAGTGAAATTATGAGCTTGAATCCTAGAGACGTGGTGATTGTAGACTTCGGTCGCACCCCGATGGGCCGCTCCAAGGGTGGCATGCACCGCAACACCCGTGCTGAAGACATGTCTGCGTATCTGATCAGCAAAGTGCTGGAACGCAACGTCAAGGTTGACCCGAGCGAAGTGGAAGATGTGATCTGGGGCTGTGTAAACCAGACCCTGGAGCAGGGCTGGAACATCGCGCGCATGGCGTCGCTGATGACCCAGATCCCGCACACGTCTGCTGCACAGACCGTGAGCCGCCTGTGCGGTTCGTCCATGAGCGCCCTGCACACCGCTGCACAAGCGATCATGACCGGCAACGGTGACGTATTCGTGGTAGGCGGCGTCGAGCATATGGGCCACGTGAGCATGATGCACGGCGTTGACCCTAACCCGCACATGTCGCTGTACGCGGCAAAAGCCTCGGGCATGATGGGCCTGACCGCTGAAATGCTGGGCAAGATGCACGGCATCACCCGTGAGCAGCAGGATGCCTTTGCAGTGCGTTCTCACCAGCTCGCCCACAAGGCGACGGTAGAAGGCAAGTTCAAGGACGAAATCATCCCGATGCAGGGTTACGACGAAAACGGCTTCCTGAAAGTTTTCGACTACGATGAAACTATTCGTCCAGATACCACCCTGGAAAGCCTGGCGGCGTTGAAACCTGCGTTCAACCCTAAAGGCGGTACCGTGACCGCGGGCACTTCGTCGCAAATCACCGATGGTGCTTCGTGCATGATCGTGATGTCGGCCCAGCGTGCCCAGGAGCTGGGTATTCAGCCTCTGGCAGTGATCCGCTCTATGGCAGTTGCCGGTGTGGACCCTGCGATCATGGGCTATGGTCCAGTACCGGCTACGCAAAAAGCGTTGAAGCGTGCAGGCTTGAATATGGCCGATATCGACTTCATCGAGCTCAACGAAGCTTTCGCTGCACAGGCCCTGCCAGTGCTGAAAGATCTGAAAGTGCTCGACAAGATGAATGAGAAGGTTAACCTGCACGGCGGTGCCATCGCACTGGGTCACCCATTTGGTTGTTCGGGTGCGCGTATTTCCGGCACTTTGCTCAATGTAATGAAGCAAAATGGCGGCACTTTCGGGTTGTCCACCATGTGCATTGGTCTTGGCCAGGGCATTGCCACCGTCTTCGAACGCGTCTAAGCGTTGCGTTGATGGAAGCCGGGGCCTTGTGCCCCGGTTTTTGTTTTTAAGCGGGTTTATTTTTTTATTTGCAGAGGGGCCGCAACATGCCGCTACAACCTGGGCTCTATCAACACTACAAAGGTCCGCAATATCGGGTATTCAGTGTGGCTCGCCACTCTGAAACCGAAGAAGACGTAGTGTTTTATCAAGCCCTGTATGGCGATTACGGCTTTTGGGTGCGCCCGCTGAGCATGTTCCTGGAGTCAGTCATCGTCGAGGGCGAACAGGTCCCGCGCTTTGCCCTGATCCAGGCCGAACCCAGCCTTTTTTCCCGGCCATAAGGCAAGGTCGCGCAGAACCCTGTGCTTGACCTCACCTTGTAGCCACTATATATAGCGGTGCCGCGTCAGGCGCGAACCGCCTTTCACTTCTAGAATTCAGGAATTTTCTGATCCATGGGCAAATCGCTGGTCATTGTGGAATCCCCGGCTAAGGCCAAGACCATCAACAAGTACTTGGGTAACGAGTACGTGGTGAAGTCGAGTATCGGCCATATCCGAGACCTGCCCACCAGCGGTTCGGCTAGCGCCAGCAAAGAACCGGCTGCCAAGCGTGGCAAGGCTGCGGCGGGCGAAGCGCCGGCCCTGTCGCCAAAAGAGAAGGCTCAGAAGCAGCTGATCTCGCGCATGGGTGTGGACCCCGAACATGGCTGGAAAGCCAAGTACGAGATCCTGCCCGGCAAGGAAAAGGTCATCGAAGAGCTGCGCCGGCTCGCCAAGGATGCTGACACCATCTATCTCGCAACCGACTTGGATCGCGAGGGGGAAGCCATTGCCTGGCACCTGCGCGAAGCCATCGGTGGCGATGACAGCCGCTACAAGCGCGTGGTGTTCAACGAAATCACCAAAAAGGCGATCCAGGAAGCCTTCTCCAAGCCGGGCGAACTGGATATCAACCGAGTTAACGCCCAGCAGGCCCGCCGCTTTCTCGATCGCGTAGTGGGTTACATGGTTTCACCGCTGCTGTGGGCCAAGGTTGCCCGTGGTCTGTCGGCTGGCCGTGTGCAGTCGGTAGCGGTGAAGCTGGTGGTTGAGCGTGAGCGTGAAATTCGTGCGTTCAACCCTGAAGAATACTGGGAAATTCACGCGGACCTTGGCACTGCCAAAGGGGCCAAGGTGCGTTTCGACGTTGCCCGTGAAAAAGGCGAGGCCTTCAAGCCGCTGAACGAAACCCAGGCCATGGCTGCGCTTGAGAAGCTCAAGGCTTCTAGTTACAGCATCGTCAAGCGTGAAGACAAACCGACCAGCAGCAAGCCGTCGGCACCGTTTATTACTTCTACCCTGCAACAGGCCGCGAGCAATCGCCTGGGCTACGGGGTGAAGAAAACCATGATGATGGCTCAGCGTTTGTATGAAGCGGGCTACATCACGTACATGCGTACCGACTCCACCAACCTTTCGGCCGATGCGGTCGAGATGGCGCGTACCTACATTGAAGGCGAGTTCGGCGCGTCTTACCTGCCGCCGGCACCTAACGTGTACAGCAGCAAGGAAGGCGCTCAGGAGGCTCACGAAGCGATTCGTCCTTCTGACGTAAACATGCACCCGAGCAAGCTTACGGGCATGGAGCGCGACGCTGAGCGCCTTTACGAGCTGATCTGGCGTCAATTCGTGGCGTGCCAGATGCTGCCGGCCAAATACCTGTCGACCACGGTCAGTGTTGCCGCTGGTGACTTCGAGCTGCGCGCCAAGGGCCGCATCCTGAAGTTCGACGGTTACACCCGCGTAATGCCGCAAATTGCCAAGCCGGGCGACGACGATGTGCTGCCGGACATGGTCCAGGGCGACGTACTGAAGTTGATCGAGCTCGATCCGAGCCAGCACTTCACCAAGCCGCCTGCGCGATACTCCGAAGCGAGCCTGGTAAAAGAGATGGAAAAACGCGGTATCGGTCGTCCATCGACCTACGCTGCGATTATCGGGACCATTCAGGATCGTGGTTATGTGGCGTTGCATAACCGCCGCTTCTACTCCGAAAAAATGGGCGACATCGTTACCGAGCGCTTGTCCGAGAGCTTCTCTGACCTGATGGACTACGGCTTTACGGCCGGTATGGAAGAGAATCTCGATGACGTGGCTCACGGTGAGCGCGACTGGAAGAACGTGCTGGACGAGTTCTACGGCGACTTCAAGAAGAAGCTTGAAGTAGCGGCTGCGCCGGATGGCGGGATGCGTGCCAACCAGCCTGTGATGACCGATATTCCGTGTAAGGAATGCGGTCGTCCGATGCAGATTCGTACGGCTTCGACCGGCGTGTTCCTGGGCTGCTCTGGTTACAGCCTGCCGCCGAAAGAGCGTTGCAAGGCCACGGTCAATTTGGTGCCGGGCGACGAAATCGCTGCGGACGACGAAGGCGAATCCGAATCCCTGGTGTTGCTGGGCAAGCACCGCTGCCCGATTTGCAGCACTGCGATGGATGCTTACCTGCTGGATGAGAAGCACAAGCTGCACATCTGCGGTAACAACCCGGACTGCGTTGGCTACGAGATTGAAGAAGGCAACTACCGCATCAAGGGCTATGAAGGCCCGAGCCTTGAGTGCGACAAATGCGGCAGCGAGATGCAGCTTAAAACCGGCCGTTTCGGCAAGTTCTTCGGTTGTACCAATGCTGAGTGCAAAAATACCCGCAAGCTGCTGAAAAGCGGTGAAGCGGCGCCGCCGAAAATGGACCCGGTGAAAATGCCGGAGCTCAAGTGCGAGAAGGTAAACGACACGTATATCCTGCGTGACGGTGCTTCGGGGTTGTTCCTGGCGGCCAGCCAGTTCCCGAAAAACCGTGAAACCCGCGCGCCGTTGGTGATCGAGATTGTGCCGCACAAGGACGAGATAGATCCCAAGTACCACTTTCTGTGTGATGCGCCGAAGAAAGACCCGGATGGCCGTCCGGCAGTGATTCGCTACAGTCGCAAAACCAAAGAGCAGTACGTGCAGACTGAAGTCGAGGGCAAGCCAACGGGCTGGCGTGCGTTCTACGACGGCAAGAGCTGGAAGGTTGAAGACAAGCGTAAAGAAAAAGACGCTTGATTTGAGCTGACCGCTTAACAAAAACCGCGCAAGGGCTGCATGCCTTGCGCGGTTTTTTGTTTTCGTGGTTGTTTTTAGCCGCTGAGGAGCGCAGCAGTCGCCAAACCATTAAGCGGGGTCTTTCAGGTGCGCTGTGATTTCCGGTTTCGCGAGGATTGCATCCTCGGACGCAGCTTCGTTGCTCTCCTCAGCGGCTACAAAGGGATTGCAGGAGCACGGTCTGATCCCTGAGACTGCACAAACTGCCATCACTCATTTGCTGTGGAGCGCCCGTATGGCTCACGAACTCTATACCCGTACCAATCAGAAAATCTATTTCGCGGGTCTGGCCCTTGAGGCCATGAACAAGGCGGGCGAAGGTCGGGCCATGAATGCTCAGGCGCTGGTTCAGGCTGAGCGTGAATCGGCGGTGTTTCATCTCTACGGTGCGTTGCTTGGGTTGTGTCATGAGATAGCCGGCTTTTATCGCCTGCCTCAGGCCAATGCGCCTCGGGTCGAGTTGCTGCTTACCCGGCAAGTGCTGGAGGAGAAGGCAATCCCTGAACTGGCAGAGCTGGTTGAGCTGGCGCAGGCCCCGCAAACCTGGCTGGCGCAGCTGGTAGCAACCCATGCCGCGCTGTATCAGCCGCTTCAGGCGCCAAAGAAGGTCAAGGCGGATGTGTTCCAGCCATTGATCATTGCGGTCAACCTCGAAGACGAGGCGCCCCTGGAGTTGAGCCGCGAAACAATGGAAGAGTGGCGTCAGAACCTCAAAGGCCTGGCCATTCGTTTCCGTGACGGACTCAATGAGTGCTAGGGTCTGTTGACGTTTCATTGCGAGCCGCGTCGCTGGCTAAATTCGAAACGCGACCCGCAGGGGCGCAATGCAGCGTCAACAGACCCTCGGGGTCGAAACCGAAACGGTACAGTCATTCATCAGTCTGTAATGGAAAGCGCTACAGATCCCGGGAATATTCCACGGGATGGCTGATATACTCCCGCGCTTTCGTGGAGAACAAATTTATATGCCAACGTCCTTTCTAGAAATTGTCGAGTTGCCAGACGGCCGCATCGAGTTGCGCCGTGCTGAGGACGAAGGGTCTTTGGTAACGCTGAACTTTTCTGAAGATGCCAAGGCGTTTCTTCAGGGGCAGCACGTAGAGGTGGCAAAAGCCATGCTCAGCGTTGGTGTACAGATGGCGGGTCGACTGGCCGAAGGCGAGCTCGAAAAAGACGATGGACCGCGCATTCTTCATTAAGCGGCCCTGATGCGCGAGCCACAGTCAGGCTATTGCGTTCTGCACTAGCCCTGTGGCGGCATCGGTTGTTTAGCCCAAACGAATATTCAAGCTTTGACCGTGCCCGGTACGTGCTGCGCTGATCAACTGTTGGCGCGCAGCGCTGTTCAGCGGGTTGATCCAGCTCACTACGGTGTGGCTGCGCCCCAGGCGCAACGCTTCGCAGGTGAGTTGCAAGGCGCTTTTATTGCCGTTGGGCTGCAGCAGCAGAATACGCTCGCGGTTCAGCCCGGCGTCGCGTAACCAGCTTTGGGTCAAGCTCGCAGGCGGTGCGATCAGTGTCAGCCAGCGGGCGTTTCGTTGCTCGCTCAGTTCGCGCAGCACCGGGGCAAGCAGGTTCAGGCAGTTTCCGGCAGCACCGCGTAGCGACAGTTCACTGAAGACTTCAGGGTCGGCGCTCCAGGGTGATTCGAGCACGTCTTTGATCGCCGGGGTCATGGGTTGCGCCATGAACGCTTCGAACAGGGTGAGTTGTGCTGGCAGCGGTGTGTGTGGGAACTGCATGAAGCCTCCTTTAGCGGCGAATAACGCCGACGCTCAAGCCTTCAATGACCAGTTCCTGATCCTTGAGGTTGACTTCAATCGGTGCGAAGTCAGGGTTCTCGGCGATTAGCCAGACCTTGTTGCCTTCACGCTTGAAGCGTTTTACCGTCACTTCATCGTCGATGCGGGCCACCACGATCTGGCCGTTACGGGCTTCGCGACAGGTATGAACAGCAAGCAGGTCGCCATCGAAGATGCCGACGTCCTTCATGCTCATGCCCTGTACCCGCAGCAGGTAATCGGCCCGCGGATGGAAGAAGGTCGGGTTGATGTTGCACGATTCTTCGACATGCTCCTGCGCCAGGATCGGGGCGCCTGCAGCGACGCGGCCGATGATGGGCAGCGTGGACTCGTCGGATTTGGCCTCGAAGCCGGGGATGCGAATGCCGCGCGACGCCCCTGGGGTCATCTCGATGGCACCCTTGCGGGCAAGGGCCTTGAGGTGTTCTTCGGCGGCGTTGGGGGACTTGAAGCCCAGCTCCTGTGCGATCTCTGCACGGGTGGGCGGGTATCCGTTGTCTTCCAGGCATCGCTTGATGAAAGCCAGGATCTCTGCTTGGCGTGGCGTCAGTTTTAGCATGTTGATCGCTCTGTCTTTTTATACAGTGACTGGGATTATATACAGTGAAGGCTTATTGGCAATCACCCATTTCCGGCAGTCCGCTGGACGGTCGTCAATAAGCTGCGAGGCCCGTACTTTATCAGGTGGGTGTTGCCGGCCGAGGCTGTGGTTAAATGCGAAACCAACCGGTCGTAAAACGAATACGTCATCTTGACTTTTTACAATCTGAAACGTATGTTTCAAACAGGTGTTTAAATGCTTGTCAGGCGGAGTAGTCATGGCCCAGTCGGAAACCGTTGAACGTATCCTTGATGCTGCTGAGCAGCTGTTCGCGGAAAAAGGGTTTGCCGAAACCTCATTACGGCTGATTACCAGTAAAGCCGGGGTTAACCTGGCGGCGGTCAATTACCATTTCGGTTCAAAGAAAGCGCTGATCCAGGCGGTTTTTTCTCGTTTCCTGGGGCCTTTTTGCGCCAACCTCGATCGTGAGCTGGAGCGCCGCCAGGCCAGGCCGGAGAACCGTCCGAGCCTGGAAGAGTTGCTGGAAATGCTGGTCGAGCAGGCGCTGGTGATTCAGCCGCGCAGCGGGAATGACCTGTCGATTTTCATGCGCTTGCTGGGCCTGGCTTTCAGCCAGAGCCAGGGGCACTTGCGCCGTTACCTCGAAGACATGTACGGCAAGGTGTTCCGCCGCTATATGTTGCTGGTCAACGAAGCTGCCCCGCAGATCCCGCCCATCGAGCTGTTCTGGCGTGTGCATTTCATGCTTGGCGCGGCGGCCTTCAGCATGTCGGGGATCAAGGCATTACGCGCCATCGCCGAGACCGATTTTGGCGTCAATACCTCCATCGAGCAGGTAATGCGCCTGATGGTGCCGTTCCTTGCAGCCGGCATGCGCGCTGAAAGCGGTGTCAGTGATCCGGCAATGGCCAGCGCCCAGCTTCGCCCACGCACCAAAACCGTACCGGCTGCTGCTGCCAAGGTTTGACCTGCTGCGGGTGGGCGTGGCAGCTCAGTTCCGCTAAGCTAGCTGCCATGCCCAGCCCTGACTTGTTCCCGTCTGTCGATTTGTCGCTGCCTCTCTGGAGTGCGGCGCGCAGGCCTGTGCCCGCGTATCCGGATCGGGTAATGAGCGCTCTCTTTCTAAAGGATTTCCCATGAGTTCTGCCTTGCAAGGCTCCTTGATGGTGGACGTCGCCGGTACCTGGCTGACGGCTGAAGATCGGCAATTGCTGCGCCAGCCTGAAGTGGGCGGGTTGATCATCTTTGCGCGCAATATCGAGCACCCGCGCCAGGTGCGTGAGTTGAGTGCGTCGATTCGTGCACTGCGCCCGGACTTGCTGCTGGCGGTCGATCAGGAAGGCGGCCGGGTGCAGCGCCTGCGCCAGGGTTTTGTGCGCCTGCCCGCCATGCGCGCCATTGCCGATAACCCGAATGCCGAGTACCTGGCCGAGCAGTGTGGCTGGATCATGGCCACCGAAGTTTTGGCGGTGGGGCTGGACTTGAGCTTTGCCCCGGTACTGGATCTGGATTACCAGCGCAGTGCCGTGGTGGGCAGCCGCTCGTTCGAAGGTGACCCCGAGCGTGCAGCCACACTGGCCGGTGCCTTTATTCGCGGGATGAACGATGCAGGCATGGCTGCTACCGGCAAGCATTTCCCGGGACACGGGTGGGCAGAAGCTGATTCTCACGTTGCCATTCCGACTGATGAGCGCAGCCTTGAACAGATCCGAGCCCATGACCTGGTGCCATTTGCCCGTCTGAGCAAACAGTTGGCTGCCGTGATGCCGGCTCACGTGATTTACCCGCAAGTTGACATTCAGCCTGCGGGTTTTTCCCGTCGCTGGTTGCAGGACATCTTGCGCGGCGAACTGCAATTTGACGGTGTGATCTTCAGTGATGACCTGTCCATGGCCGGTGCGCATGTGGTGGGTGATGCCGCCAGTCGCATTGAAGCGGCCCTGTCGGCCGGTTGCGACATGGGGCTGGTGTGCAACGACCGTGCGGCGGCAGAGCTGGCACTCAGTGCTGCGCAGCGCTTGAAGGTTACGCCTTCGCCACGGATCGCCCGCATGCGCGGTCAGGCCTGGGCCAGCACCGACTATCGCCAGAGCCCCCGTTGGCTGGTGGCGATGGGTGCACTCAAAGACGCTCAACTAATTGATTAAGGGCAGGACTCAATGACGGTTTACGCAATTATTGGTGGTACGGGCCTGACTCAGCTTGAAGGGTTGACCATCAGCCGTTCGCTGGCCCTGGATACGCCTTACGGCCCGACTTCGGCAGATATCCAGATCGGTGAGTTTGGCGGGCGCGAAGTGTTGTTTCTGGCGCGTCATGGCCACCCGCACCGTGTGCCGCCGCATCAGGTCAACTACCGCGCCAACCTGTGGGCATTGAAGCAGGCCGGGGCCGAGGCGATCCTGGCGGTCAATGCTGTTGGCGGGATTCATATGGCAATGGGCACGGGGCATTTCTGTGTGCCGCATCAACTGATCGACTACACCAGTGGTCGTGAACACACCTTTTTCGCCGGTGATCTGGAGCATGTGACCCACATTGACTTCAGCTATCCCTACACCGAGTCGTTGCGTGAGCAGTTGATCGGCGCACTGGCGGCAGAGGGTTGCTCCTACAGCAGCCACGGCGTGTATGCGGCAACTCAAGGCCCGCGTCTTGAGACGGTGGCTGAAATCGCCCGCCTTGAGCGCGACGGGTGCGACATCGTGGGCATGACCGGTATGCCGGAGGCGGCGCTGGCCCGTGAGCTGGAGCTGGATTACGCGTGCCTGGCGCTGGTGGTCAACCCGGCTGCGGGCAAGTCGAGTGCCATCATTACCATGGCTGAAATCGAGCAGGCGCTGCATGACGGCATGGGCAAGGTAAAGGCGACTTTGGCCCGGGTGCTGGCGGGCTGATTTTCAGAGAGTCTGTGGGAGCCAGCTCCCACACGAGTGTTGTGTAACCTTCAGCGCTTTTCGGTCTTGGGCGGCAGCGGCGCAAACAGGGCGTCGATGTCGTCGTCCTGCAGTTTCCAGTCTCCGGCTATTCGGCCATCCAGAATCCCCGCCGCTAAATCCGATTTTTCCTGCTGCAAGTGCTGGATTTTCTCTTCCACGGTGCCGCGGGCAATCATCTTGTACACAAACACCGGTTTTTCCTGGCCAATGCGGTAGGCGCGGTCGGTGGCCTGGTTTTCGGCTGCCGGGTTCCACCATGGATCGTAGTGAATCACGGTGTCGGCTTCGGTCAGGTTCAAACCAACGCCGCCCGCCTTGAGGCTGATCAGGAAGATTTGCAGCGTCCCGCTCTGGAAATCCTTGACCGGCGTGCGGCGGTCGCGGGTTTGCCCGGTCAGGATGGCATAGCGCACCTTGCGTTTTTTCAGTTCGATTTCGATCAGCCCGAGCATCGAGGTGAACTGCGAAAACAGCAAAATGCGCCGACCTTCGGCAAAAAGCTCATCGAGCATCAGCATCAAGCTGTCGAGCTTGCCCGAGGTGCTGCCTTTTTTGGGCGGGGTGTCGCTGACCAGTCGCAGGTCGCAACACACCTGACGCAGCTTGAGCAGGGCTTCGAGGATGATGATCTGGCTGCGCCCGACACCTTTGCGGGTGATTTCGTCGCGTACTTTCCTGTCCATCGCCAGACGCATGGTTTCGTACACGTCGCGCTGCGCCTCGTTGAGGTCGACCCAATGGATGATCTCGGTCTTGGGCGGCAATTCGGTAGCGACTTGCTCTTTGGTACGGCGCAGTAAAAACGGTTTGATCCGTGCGTTGAGGTGCTGCAGGCGTTCGTCGCTGCCCTGGCGTTCGATGGGCACCCGGTAGTCGCGGTTGAAGGCTTTGACGTCGCCCAGCCAGCCCGGAAGCAGGAAGTGGAACAATGACCACAGCTCGCCCAGGTGATTTTCCAGCGGGGTGCCGCTCAGGCACAGGCGTTGGCGAGCAACCAGCTCGCAGGCCGCCTGGGTGGCCTTGCTGTTGGGGTTCTTGATGTACTGCGCTTCGTCCAGCACCAGCATGTGCAGGGGGATTTTGGCCAGGTGATCGATGTCCTTGGGCAGCAGGGCGTAGGTGGTCAGGATCACGTCATAGTCGTTGATATGTTCAAAGTGCTTTTTGCGGGTGGCGCCATACAGGGCCAGCACTTTGAGTTGCGGGGTAAAGTGGGCCGCCTCGTCGAGCCAGTTGGGGATCAGGCTGGTGGGCATGACCACCATGGCCGGTCGATCGAGGCGCCCGGCATTTTTTTCGCACAGGATATGCGCCAGGGTTTGCAGGGTTTTACCCAGGCCCATGTCGTCGGCAAGAATCCCGCCGACTTCAAGCTGGCGCAGGGACTGCATCCAGCTCAGCCCTTCGAGCTGGTAGGGCCGCAGGTTGGCGTTGAGCCCTTCGGGGGGCTGGATGCTGAAGTCCTTGATGTCACGCAGCCGCTGGGCGAAGCCGCGGATGTGCTCGCCACCTTCCCAGCGCAAGGGCAGGGCATCCAGTGCGTTAAGGCGTGGTGCGTCGGCGCTTTTGATCCGCAGTGTGGTGGCGTCGGGCTCACCCAGGTAAAACTCGTCCAGGGTGGCGAGCACCGGTTTCAGTCGGCCGTAAGGCAGGGCCACTTGTAGTGGGCCCTGGCCGCTGTTGGCCGTGGCCGGGATGTTCACCAGGATCAGTTCGTCATCGCGGCGGCGGGCGAGTTTTTCCGGGTTGAGCATGTCGCTGTGGGAACGCATCAGGTTCAGCAGTATGGGCAACAGGCTCAGGTGCTGGCCGTTGACGATAATTCCCAGCTCAAGGTCGAACCAGTCGCGTTCCGGGGCTTCATCGACAGTGGCGTACCAGTCTTCAACCGGGGTCAGGTCAAAGCCGAAACCTTCATCGATCTGCAGCTCCCAGCCCTTTTCACGCAGGCCTGACATCTGATTTAGCGTGAAGTTGAGCCAGGCACTGTCATTGACCAGTTCAAACAGCTCGCCGGCACTTTCGGGCAGGGCCTTGCTCTGGCGGGTGGCTATCTTGAACCCCAGGCTGCGCAGTTGTTCGCGGTAGAGGTTTTCAACCTCCGGCTGGCGTTTGATCCGCAGTGTCTGGTGCTCCTGACGCAGCAGGATATCGGCGTTCTTTTGCCCGCTGACGTACTGGCCCAGGTAGTTGAACGACAAGGCGGCGCGGTGCTGGATATAGCGTTGCATCTTGCCGTTGCGCGGTTCGAAGGCGCTGAACTCGGCACTGGCCAGCCACAGGCGCGGCACCGGTGGTATATCTTCGACCAGCTGCTCGGGCAGGTTGGCGGGGCGGCGTGAGTCGAGCACGGCCTGGAGTTTTTCCAGAAGCTCGGCGTCCTGGGCAGCGGCAGGGTAGTTCAAGGTTTCTTCAATCTTCAGCAAGACGGCAGCAGTGTGTTTGCAGTTGGTGCGCACCGGGCAGGTACAGGTCGCGTCCACCAGAAGCAGGGTGCCTTTGGCGGACTCGCGCAGGTGAATGGTCTGGCGGTAAGTGTTCTCGCCTGAGCCCTGGCAGCTGGCGGTGATCATGCTATCGCCGATCTGGACGAGTCTGACGCGGTTTTCCTTGGCGTAGCGGCGGCCACGCTCAAGGCTTTGCTCTTTAAATCGACTGACCCACGTTGGCGCAAGGGGCTTGGTCAGTTGTGGGGTCAGGCTCACAGGCATGGGGATTTCATTTCATGGTCATCCTCAAGACTTCGGCGTCAGACGCTCAAACAGCGCCTCAATGGTATTGAAGCGTTCTTCCGGGCGCTCCATGGGCACCATGAACTTGAACAGGGTCGCCCCTTCGAATTTGTAGCGGTTGGGCTGGCCCTGAATCAACTTGATCAGCACCATCGGATCAACCGGGGTATCGGCCGCGAACTCGATCCGCCCGCCTTGTGGGCCGGCATCGACCTTTTTGATCCCCAGTTGCTCGGCCTGCAATTTGAGCAGGGTAATGCGCACCAGATTCTTGGTTGGCTCAGGGAGCAGGCCAAAGCGGTCGATCATCTCGACCTGCAGATCCTTGAGGCCTTCTTCATCGGCGGCCGAGGCAATGCGTTTGTAGAGGATCAGCCGGGTGTGCACATCGGGCAGGTAGGCCTCGGGAATCAGTGCCGGCACGCGCAGGTTGATTTCCGGCCCGCCGCCCAGCGGCTGGTCGAGGTTGGGCTGCTCGCCCTTGCGGATCGACTTGACCGCGCGTTCGAGCATCTCCATGTACAGGGTAAAACCGACTGCCTGGATCTGGCCGCTTTGGCCATCACCCAGCAACTCGCCCGCGCCACGGATTTCCAGGTCGTTGGTGGCCAGTACAAAACCGGCGCCCAGGTCCTGGGTGTTGGCGATGGCTTCCAGGCGTTTTTGCGCGTCCCCGGTGATTTGCTGGCGCGGGGGCGTCAGCAGGTAGGCGTAGGCCTGGTGGTGACTGCGCCCGACGCGGCCGCGCAACTGGTGCAGCTGGGCCAGACCAAACTTGTCGGCGCGCTCGATGATGATGGTGTTGGCGCTCGGCACGTCAATGCCGGTCTCGATGATGGTCGAGGCGATCAGCACGTTGAAGCGCTTGTGATAGAAGTCGCTCATCACCTGTTCGAGTTCGCGTTCGCGCATCTGGCCGTGGCCGATGCCGATCCGTGCTTCCGGTACCAGTTCGGCCAGTTCGGCAGCGCATTTCTCGATGGTCTTGACGTCGTTGTGCAGGTAGTAAACCTGCCCGCCGCGCAGCAATTCACGTAGCAGGGCCTCTTTGACCGTGCTTTTGTTCTGTTCCATGACAAAGGTGCGCACCGACAACCGGCGCGCCGGCGGCGTGGCGATGATCGACAGGTCGCGCATGCCCGACACGGCCATGTTCAGTGTGCGCGGGATCGGCGTTGCGGTAAGGGTCAGAATGTCGACCTCGCTGCGCAGCGCCTTGAGCTGTTCTTTCTGGCGAACCCCGAAGCGGTGTTCTTCGTCGATGATCACCAGGCCCAGATTCTTGATCTTGACGTCGTCTTGCAGCAGCTTGTGGGTACCGATCACGATGTCGATCTTGCCTTCGGCCAGGTCGGCCACGGCGGCATTGATCTCTTTGGCAGACTTGAAGCGGCTCATCACCTCAACGGTTACCGGCCAGTCGGCAAAGCGGTCGCGGAAGCTGTTGTAGTGCTGCTGGGCGAGCAGGGTGGTGGGTACCAGAATGGCCACCTGGCGACCGCCATGCACGGCAATGAATGCAGCACGCATGGCCACTTCGGTTTTGCCGAAGCCCACGTCGCCGCACACCAGTCGGTCCATCGGCTTGGGCGACAACATGTCGGCGCGCACGGCTTCGATGGTGGTTTGCTGGTCCGGGGTTTCTTCAAACGGGAAACCGGCACTGAAGGTGGCGTAATCCGCCTTCGGGTCGGCGAAGGCATAGCCTTCGCGGGCGGCGCGACGGGCATAAATGTCGAGCAGTTCTGCCGCCACGTCACGCACTTGTTCGGCAGCTTTGCGCTTGGCTTTTTGCCAGGTTTCCGAGCCCAGGCGATGCAGCGGCGCCAGTTCGTCGTCGCTGCCGGTGTAGCGGGCGATCAGGTGCAGGTTGGCCACGGGCACGTAGAGCTTGGCGCCCTCGGCGTACTCCAGGGTCAGGAACTCGGCTACCTGGTTGTCGACTTCCAGCGTCGCCAGCCCTTGATAGCGGCCCACACCGTGGTCAATGTGGACCACGGGCGCGCCTTCGCGCAGTTCGGTGAGGTTCTTGATGACCGCATCGTTGTTGGCATCGGTGCGTTTTTCGCGGCGCCGACGCTGCATCACGCGCTGGCCGAATAACGGGCTTTCGGCGATCAGTGCCAGCGCCGGATCGTCCAGCAGCAGGCCTTCATCCAGGGGGGCAATGGTGATTGCCAGGCGATGCTTGCTGGCGACGAAATCGGGCCAGCTGTCGACCGTTTTGGGACGCAGCTTGAGGCGTTCGAGCAGTTCGAGCAGCACTTCGCGGCGACCGGCCGATTCGGCGGTAAACAGCACGCGACCATCAAACTGCTCAAGAAAGCCGGACAGGGCAGCCAGCGGCTGATTGGCCTTGGCCTCAATCGCCAGGTTCGGCAGTGGCTGGGCCGGGAAGCGTTCGCGGCTGCTGCCGGTGTCGACGTCGTCCTGGCTGACCACTACCCGTGGCCAGTTTTTCAGGCGGGCGAAGCAGTCATCCACCGGCAGGAACAGCTCGGCAGGCGGCAGCAACGGGCGCGACGGGTCGATGCGGCGCTCTTCGTAGCGGTTGCGCACGTCAGACCAGAAATTCTCGGCCGCCTGCTCGATGCCTGGCAGCGAGAACACTTGTGTGTCCCCCGGCAGGTAGTCGAACAGGGTCGAGGTTTCGTCGAAAAACAGCGGCAGGTAGTACTCGATGCCTGCGGGTGTGATCCCGCTGGTCAAGTCCTGAAAGATCGGGCAGCGGCGGAAGTCGACATCAAAGCGCTCACGGAAACGGGCCTTGAAGCGGGTCACGGCGTCTTTTTGCAGCGGAAACTCGCGAGCCGGCAGCAGGCGTACCGATTCGACCTTGTCGATCGAGCGCTGGTTTTCCGGGTCGAAGGTGCGCAGGGTCTCGATTTCGTCGTCGAACAGGTCGATCCGGTACGGCAGTTTGCTGCCCATCGGGAACAGATCGATCAGCGCGCCACGTACGGCGAATTCGCCATGCTCATAAACCGTATCGACGCAGCGATAACCACTGGCCTCAAGCCGGGTGCGCATCTGCTCCACATCCAGCTTCTGGCCGATATCCAGCACCAGGCTGCTGCCGAGCAGAAACTTGGTGGGCGCCAGACGATGTAGGGCGGTGGTAATGGGCACTACCAAAACGCCATGACTCAACTCCGGCAGCCGGTACAGGCTGGCGATACGCTGGGAAATGATGTCCTGGTGCGGCGAGAACAGGTCGTAGGGCAGGGTTTCCCAGTCCGGGAAGTGCAGCACCGGCAACTGGGGCGCAAAGAACCTCAGTTCTTGCTCAAGGCGTTCAGCGCTCTGGCTGTCGGCGGTCAGGAGCAGGGTGAAGCGCTTGGCGGCGCTGGCGGCCTCGGCAATCGCGAGGCTCAGGGCGGCACCGGGCAGGTTGCCCCAGTGCTGTTTACCTGCCGTGGCAGGGAGTTTCGGTAGACGCAGGACGGGCACGGAAGGTTGAGCTCCAAGCGTTGCGACAAAGTCGGCAATTGTAACGGGCCAAGGGGCTGGCTGTCAGTTGCAGTCTTTAAGCCGTGTTGAATTCAGCGTATGAAATCCAGCATGGGGGCGCCAGAGGGGCTGCTCAAGGGTTGCAGGCCCCTGAAATAGCGGATGTTAAAAAAATATTCGCCTATATTTACTGGTGCTTAATCGTTTCAGTTACGGTGTGTGACAGGCGTGCATTGCCCCTGCATGGGCACGGCGGCATAATGTAGCCCCTTTTTTCAGCCCCTACATGTGGAAGGTTCCCGTGACTCAGAAGCCCGACCAGTGTCTTGGTGAGTGGATCGACCGTGAAGCACTCGCAGAAGCGATGATCCCGCTTATCGGTCAGCTTTACCGCAATAACAACGTGGTGAGCTCGATCTATGGCCGCAGCCTGATCAACCGTTCAGTCATTGCGATTCTCAAAGCGCACCGCTTTGCTCGCCATCGTCAGTCCGATGACATCGAATTGTCCGTGCACGAAACTTTCCCGCTGCTCAAGGCAATGAGCGAGCTCAAGCTCGGCGCTGCTTCGGTAGACCTGGGCAAGCTGGCCGTGAAGTTCAAGGCCGAAGGCAATGGCCGCACGGCTGAGCAGTTCGTACGCGAAGAGCTGGCCGATGTTGTGGGTCAGCAAAACGCTTCCCCACGTAAAGGCACTGATGTTGTGCTGTACGGCTTCGGTCGTATCGGCCGTCTGCTGGCGCGCATCCTGATCGAAAAAACCGGTGGTGGCGACGGTCTGCGTCTGCGTGCCATTGTCGTGCGCAAAGGCGCCGACAACGATCTGGTCAAGCGTGCAAGCCTGCTGCGTCGTGACTCGGTTCATGGCCCGTTTGATGGCACCATCGTTGTCGATGAAGCCAACAACACCATCACCGCCAACGGCAACCTGATCCAGGTGATCTACGCGAAGAACCCTACCGAGGTGGATTACACCCAGTACGGCATTCAGAACGCGCTGCTGGTGGACAACACCGGCGTATGGCGTGACGCAGAAGGCCTGGGCCAGCACTTGCAGTGCCCTGGTATCGACCGCGTTGTGTTGACCGCGCCTGGCAAAGGCAAGCTGAAGAACATCGTTCACGGCATCAACCACGGCGAAATCACCGCAGACGACAAGATCGTTTCGGCGGCATCCTGCACCACCAACGCCATCGTGCCGGTGCTCAAGGCTGTCAACGACAAGTTCGGCATCGTCAACGGTCACGTTGAAACGGTTCACTCGTACACCAACGACCAGAACCTGATCGACAACTTCCACAAGGGCGATCGCCGTGGCCGTAGCGCCGCGCTGAACATGGTTATCACCGAGACCGGTGCTGCTACCGCTGCTGCCAAGGCTTTGCCTGAGCTGGCCGGCAAGCTGACCGGTAACGCGATCCGCGTTCCGACGCCTAACGTGTCTATGGCCATTCTCAACCTGAACCTTGAGAAGTCGGCTACTCGTGAAGAAATGAACGAGTACCTGCGTCACATGGCGCTGCACTCCGATCTGCACAAGCAAATCGACTTCGTGAGCTCGCTGGAAGTGGTTTCCACTGACTTCGTGGGTTCGCGTCACGCCGGTGTAGTGGATGCTGAAGCCACTATCTGCAATGACAACCGCGTTGTTCTGTACGTTTGGTACGACAACGAATTCGGTTACAGCTGCCAGGTAGTACGCGTGATGGAAGACATGGCCGGGGTTAACCCGCCAGCGTTCCCACGCTAAGCAAGCGCCGCAACTGAAAACGCCCCGACTGGTTCGGGGCGTTTTTTTTTGTGCAGAAAAACGTGTGGGAGCGGGCTTGCTCGCGATTGGATCACCGCAGCGTTTCAGTGAAGCCGCATCGCCTGCATCGCGAGCAAGCCCGCTCCCACAGGTTGCGTGAAGCCTTTTAGCCGTTACTTGGCACCGCCGATTGCGCCGTACGTAACTGGTGCTGATTACCACGGAACAGCACCACGGTTGCAATCAACCCCAGTATTGCCGCGCCGGTCAGCCACAGGCCGGGTGCCGCCTTGTTGTTCAGTACATGGATCAGGTACGTGCACGCCGCCGGGGTAAAGCCGCCGAAGGTCGCGGTCGCCAGGCTGTAGGCCAAAGAGAAGCCAGTGGTGCGCACTTCAATCGGCATGATTTCGGTCAGGGCAACCACCATCGCGCCGTTGTACGAACCGTACAGGAACGACAACCACAGCTCGACGACCAGTAAATGGCTGAAACTCGGGTTGGCCACCAGCCAGGACAGCGCAGGATAAGCCGTCAGGATCGCCAGAATGGTGGAGCCCAGCAGCAGTGGCTTGCGCCCGATTTTGTCGGACAGCGAACCCATCACGGGCAGCCAGAAGAAGTTCGACAGACCAATGCATACCGTCACCAGCAAGGCTTCAAGATCAGTCAGGTTCAGTTCGGCCTTGCCGAAGGTCGGGGTGTAGGCGGTGATCAGGTAGAACGACACGGTGGTCATGACGACCAAGGCCATGCCTCCCAGTACCAAGCCAAAGTTCTGACCGATAGAACGCACGATTTCCCGCAGGGTAGGGTGATGTTTGCGAGCCTCGAACTCTGGAGTTTCTTCCATTGATTTACGAATGACGAAGATCACCGGGACAATCATGCAGCCCAGCAGGAACGGGATGCGCCATCCCCATTCGCCCATTTCTTCAGGGCTCAGCCAGTGGTTGAGGCCAACCCCGAGCAAGCCTGCAAAGACCACGGCAGCCTGCTGGCTTGCGGACTGCCAGCTAACGAAGAAGCCCTTGCGTCCCGGCGTGGCGATTTCAGCCAGGTAGACCGACACACCACCCAGTTCCACACCTGCCGAAAAGCCTTGCAGCAAGCGGCCCAGCAACACCAGTAACGGTGCAGCAACGCCCAGGGTGGCGTAGCCCGGAACGCAGGCAATCAGCACGGTGCCCATTGCCATCAGTGCGAGGGTAATGATCAGGCCTTTGCGGCGACCATGACGGTCGATGTAGGCACCGAGGAAGATCGCACCCAGCGGGCGCATCAGGAAACCGGCACCGAAGGTGGCCAGGGCGAGCATCAATGATGCGAAAGCGCTATCGCTTGGGAAGAAGGTTTTGGCGATGGCCGTGGCGTAAAAGCCAAAGACCATAAAGTCGAACATCTCTAGGAAGTTACCGCTGACAACGCGAAAAATCGCCTTGCCCTTGCCCGTACTGGAGGCCATCAGAAATCACCCGCTCTTATCCGTTCTTATGCGTAATCCGTGTTTTTACTCGTCCACACTGCAAGACCAAGGCATACGCCGTTGCGTAAAACAGTTTTGTAACCATATGTGTATCAAAAGTTGTAGGCAACATTTGTTGGCGCTACACGGGCGGGTCAGGGCCTTTGTGCGAGCAAATCCCGGCGCAGTTTTTCGGGCAGGCCTTTGGGGGCCAGCCAGATCCCGAGGTAGACCCTGGCCAGTTCATGGTTCTGGCTATTGAAAATAACCGTGCCATTGCGCTCGATATTCAGGCCGCGTCGGGGGTTGTAGTCCAGGGCGTAGCGGTCCCCGCGCTTGATGTCGCCAAAACTCGATTGCAGGTTTTTCAGCGGCGCATCGAGGCTGGCCAGGGTGGAGGCGGGTTGTTGACGCTTGAGGATGGTGTCAGACGCTTTGGTGATATCGCCGTGATCCAGGTCGCGCAAATAGAACAGCTCAAGTCGCAAGTCGCGTTGTTGGTTAAAGGCCTGTTGCGGGCTGACGTCGGGCTGGGTAAACAGGGCGGCGGCATAAATGTCGGCCCACAGGTAGGTCAGCACGATCTGGCCCTTGCGCTCCATGAGCTGCGAGCCGCTTCGCCATTGCTCGGGGAAGTTGGCTTCTTTTATCGGCCCGGGCTCGGTTGCCTGGCTGGTGGCGCTGAATATCAAAAAGGCAACGATCAACATCTGGCGCATGAGAGTGGGCTCTGATCGATGGTTGGGCACAGGTGACGCTGGCGAAGGCTGCGAAAGGCTGCATCGGCGAAGGCACAAGAGAGTGAAGCTCAATCACTGATGTAGTGAATACAAAAATAGCCAACGACCAGACCAAGGGTTAATGTTCGCGGCGTTCAGGCTTCTATAGACTGTGCCCCACGTTTTGATCCTTCATGGCGCTGGCCGCGACATGATTTAGCCGCAAGTGCCCCAATGGGTGCTTCGGCCTGTTCTGAGGAGTACGCATGGCTGTCTACAACTACGACGTAGTGGTACTGGGTTCCGGCCCGGCAGGAGAAGGTGCGGCAATGAACGCCGCAAAAGCAGGGCGCAAGGTAGCGATGGTCGATAGCCGGCGTCAGGTCGGCGGCAACTGCACGCACTTGGGCACTATCCCGTCCAAAGCCTTGCGTCACTCGGTTCGCCAGATCATGCAGTTCAACACCAATCCGATGTTTCGGGCCATTGGCGAGCCGCGCTGGTTCTCGTTCCCGGACGTACTGAAAAGCGCCGAAAAAGTCATCTCCAAGCAGGTGGCTTCGCGTACCGGTTTCTATGCGCGCAATCGCGTCGACCTGTTCTTCGGCACCGGCAGTTTTACCGATGAGCAAACCATTGAAGTGGTGTGCACCAACGGCGTCGTAGAAACCCTGATGGCCAAGCAAATCATCATCGCCACCGGTTCGCGCCCTTATCGCCCGGCCGATATCGATTTCAACCACTCGCGTATCTACGACAGCGATACCATCCTGAGCCTGGGCCACACCCCGCGTAAGCTGATTGTTTACGGTGCGGGCGTTATTGGCTGTGAATACGCGTCGATCTTCAGTGGTCTGGGTGTTTTGATTGAGCTGGTGGATAACCGCGAGCAGCTGCTGAGCTTCCTCGATTCCGAGATCTCGCAAGCGTTGAGCTACCACTTCAGCAACAACAACATCACCGTGCGCCACAACGAAGAGTACGAGCGGGTTGAAGGCGTCGAAAACGGCGTGATCCTGCACCTCAAGTCCGGCAAAAAGATCAAGGCTGATGCCTTGCTCTGGTGCAACGGCCGTACAGGCAACACTGATCAGCTGGGCCTGGAAAACATTGGCATCAAGGCCAATGGTCGCGGCCAGATCACGGTTGATGAGAACTATCGCACCACCGTGCCCAACATCTTTGCCGCGGGCGATGTGATCGGCTGGCCAAGCCTGGCCAGTGCCGCACACGACCAGGGGCGTTCGGCAGCGGGCAGCATCGTCGACAACGGCAGCTGGCGCTTCGTCAATGACGTGCCGACCGGTATTTACACCATTCCCGAGATCAGCTCGATCGGCAAGAACGAGCAGGAGTTGACCCAGGCCAAAGTGCCGTACGAAGTGGGCAAGGCGTTCTTCAAGAGCATGGCGCGGGCGCAGATTGCCGGCGAGCCCCAGGGCATGCTGAAGATCCTGTTCCACCGTGAAACCCTGCAAGTGCTGGGTGTTCACTGCTTCGGTTACCAGGCGTCAGAGATCGTGCACATCGGTCAGGCGATCATGAACCAGCCGGGTGAGCTCAATACCCTGAAGTACTTCGTCAACACCACGTTCAACTACCCGACCATGGCTGAAGCTTATCGGGTAGCTGCTTACGACGGTCTAAACCGGCTTTTTTGAGCGGCTCCGGCCGGTGGCCTGAGCCGGCCGGGGAGACCGATTTCAGCCATTCCCGAGGGTGGCAGTGGCCAAACCGGGAAAGTCTGTAATCAGGCTATCTACGCCGAAGTCGGCGAGCCTGCGCATCAGCGCAGGTTCGTTGACTGTCCATACCGACACATGCAAACCCTGGCGCTGGGCCTTTTCAAGGCGCTCAGGCGTGCAGAGTGTCCAGTTCAGCGCCAGCATCTGGCAACCATAACTCTGTGCCACTTTTATCGGGTCAAGCCAGGCGTACTCGGCTACCAGTCCGCGAGACAAATCCGGGGTCAGCTCCAGTGCCGCCCTGAGCACTTCGCGCGAGCTTGAGGTGACAGTAACCTTGTCCATGATGCCGTGGCGCACAGCCATTTCACGAATGGCCAGTACGGTAGTCGCAGCGCGGGTGCGAGATGCGCTTTTGACTTCCAGCTGCCAATGTTCGAAATCGCACTTTTCAAACAGCTCTTCAAGGCGCGGGATCGGGCACGGCTGCATCCAGCCCGGGCCGCCCTTGCGTGCGTCATAGGTCACCAGGTCGGCGGCGGTGTGCTCGATAACCTTGCCGCGCCGGTCAGTGGTGCGCTTGAGGGTCGGGTCGTGGATCACCATAAGTTCGCCATCTTTGGACAGGTGAAGGTCCAGTTCACAGCGACGAACGCCATGCTTGAGGCATTGCTCAAAGCTGGCAAGGGTGTTTTCCGGTGCTTCGCCTTTGGCGCCGCGATGGCCATAAATCAGGGTCACAGTTACTCCTTGTCTTTAGCTGCGGATTCGTCTTGTTCGCGGGCCAGTCGACGTGCCTGCGCCTGCTTTTGCAAAATGTAGCGCGCCAACAGCTGGCGTTGCGCATCGGTGATGGATTCGAATTCTGTGTCGATAGTGTAGTGGTCATCCTGCGCCTGGCAGTTGACGACCCGGGCGCGCAACAGCAAGCCCAGGGCTTGCGGCATCAGTACCAGCTTGACTGAAAGATGGCTGCCCGCCGGGCAGGGTTGTGGGTACTGAAACTCGATACCGCCTTCGGACAGCGTCACCGGTTGCAGCTCGCCGATCTCTCCCAGCACGGTTTGAGCGACGATCTGGCTGAGCAGGTCGACGCGTTTGTTGAGGGTTTTCAGGTAGCTGGACAGCGTGCGGTCACGCTCGCTGATCTGGCGCAGCAGGTGCTGGGACTCGAATTCGCTCAGGTGTAATTCGCTGAGCAAATTGAACAATGGCGACGCATCCTGCAACACTTCGCCGCTCGCGGCTTCGGGGGCCGACAGCGGGGTTATTTCCAGTGCGATCGTATCCTCGATACGGTAGTATTCGCGGCGATCTGCGTCATTTAATGTCGACATGGCGAACCCGTGATGGCGGCTGTGGTCTGAGTGTAAAGCTGCTTATCAGGCCCCGCCACAAGGACGTCTTCTTTTCCCTCGAACAAGCCCCGACATGTTCAGACCTCTCTCTTTATTTATCGGCACGCGTTATACCCGTGCAAAGCGCCGCAATCATTTTGTGTCGTTCATTTCTCTGACTTCAATGATCGGACTCGCCCTCGGCGTGGTCGTGATGATTGTGGTGCTGTCGGTGATGAACGGCTTCGATCATGAGATGCGCACCCGTGTGCTGGGCATGGTGCCCCACGCGACCATCGTGGGTGATCAACCGATCAGCGACTGGCAAAGCCTGGCCGCCAGGGTCAAGCAAAACCCGAAGGTGGAGGCCGTGGCGCCATTCACCCAGATGCAGGGTTTGCTGACCAATGACGGTAATGTGCAGAAGGTGCTGCTCAATGCCATCGACCCGGCGCAGGAGCGCAATGTCTCGATCATCGATCAATTCATGCAGCAGGGGCAGCTGGATTCGCTGACACCCGGCAGCTTCGGCATCATCATTGGCGACAAGGCCGCGAAGAAACTTGGCGTGGTTGTAGGCGACAAGCTGACGTTCGTCGCGCCGGAAGTCACGGTGACCCCGGCCGGCATGTTTCCACGCATGAAGCGCTTCACCGTGCAGGGCATTTTCCATGTCGGTGCCGGTGAAATCGACGGTTATCTGGGCATTACCAACCTGCAGGACCTGGCGCGCTTGCAGCGCTGGAAACCCGATCAGGTGCAGGGCCTGCGGCTGAAGTTCGATGATCTGTTCGAGGCCCCGCGTACCGCATGGGAAATCGCACAGCAGCTGGGTGAAAGCCAGTATTACGCCCGTGACTGGACCCGTACCCACGGCAACCTGTACCAGGCCATACGCATGGAAAAAGCCATGATCGGCCTGCTGTTGCTGCTGATTGTGGCCGTTGCCGCGTTCAACATCATTTCCACGCTGGTGATGGTGGTCAATGACAAGAAAGGCGATATCGCCATCCTGCGCACACTGGGTGCGACGCCCGGCACGATCATGGCGATCTTTATGGTCCAGGGCACCGTCATCGGTGTGGTCGGGACCGCGATCGGCGCACTGGTCGGCATGTTTGCCGCGCTCAATGTCAGCGCTGCGATCTCGGCGCTCGAAGGCCTGATCGGTCACAAGTTTCTCAATGCCGATGTGTACTTCATCGACTACCTGCCGTCGCAATTGCAGGCGCAGGACGTGTTGATGGTGTGTGGCGCGGCATTGGTTCTGAGTTTCCTCGCGACCTTGTACCCGGCCTGGCGTGCTGCGCGCACCCAGCCTGCGCAGGCGCTTCGTTATGAGTGAGTTGGGCATGAAAGAACAAGCAGTGTTGAGTTGCCGCGACCTGGGCAAGTCCTACGAGGAAGGCCCTGAGTCGGTGGTTGTACTGTCGGGCCTGCAGCTTGAGTTGCACCCCGGTGAGCGGGTAGCGATTGTCGGCACCTCGGGCTCGGGCAAAAGTACCTTGCTCAACTTGCTCGGTGGTCTCGATACGCCGTCCAGCGGCAGTGTGTGGCTGGCGGGTGAAGAACTGTCGGCGCTGGGCGAAAAGGCCCGTGGCCAGTTGCGTAACCGCTCCCTGGGTTTCGTTTACCAGTTTCACCATTTGCTGCCCGAATTTACCGCGCTGGAAAACGTCTGCATGCCGCTGCTGATCGGCAAGACGTCGATCCCTGAGGCGCGTGAGCGTGCCACTGCGCTGCTGACCCGGGTGGGTCTGGGCCATCGCCTGGAGCACAAGCCGTCGGAACTGTCAGGCGGCGAGCGCCAGCGTGTAGCCATTGCCCGGGCGCTGGTCAATAACCCGGGGCTGGTGATGCTCGATGAGCCCACCGGCAACCTCGATTCCCACACCGCCCAAGGCATTCAGGACCTGATGCTGGAGCTGAGCACCTCGATGCGCACCGCGTTTCTGGTGGTGACCCATGACATGAACCTGGCCCGCCAGATGGATCGCGTGTTGCACCTTCAAGACGGTTGCCTGACTGCGATCTGACCGGCCAGCACCCGACGCCTGCAAGCGGGCGTCGGGTCTTTAATTTTTATACGGTGCCCGCGAATGTTCAGACCGTTATCGATATTTATCGGCACGCGCTATACCCGCGCCAAACGCCGCAATCGTTTTGTTTCGTTTATCTCCATGACTTCGATGATCGGCCTCGCCCTTGGCGTGCTGGCGATGATCGTGGTGTTGTCGGTGATGAACGGTTTTCAGCGTGAAATGAGTAACCGCATCCTCGGCATGGTGCCCCACGCGACCATCGTTGGGGCCAAGCCGATCGATGACTGGCGCCCGGTGGCCGAAGCCGCACTGAAAAACCCGGAAGTCACGGCAGCCGTCCCCTTCACCGAAATGGACGGCATGCTGTCCTTTAAAGGCTCGATGCAGCCGATCCAGATCAGCGGCATTGATCCGGCGCAGGAAGGGAAGGTATCGATCGTGACCCGGCACATCGTGCAGGGCAGCCTCGAAGACCTGAAACCCGGCGAATTCGGGGTGGTGCTGGGCGATATCACGGCCCGCCGCTTTCGCTTGACCGTGGGCGACAAGATCACCTTGATCGTGCCTGAAGCCAGTACCGCGCCGGGCGGGATTACCCCGCGTTTGCAGCGCTTGAACGTGGTCGGCATCTTCAAGGTCGGTGCCGAGCTCGATGGCACCATGGGCCTGATCCATATGGCCGATGCCGCCGCCATTGCGCACTGGGAACCGAATCAGGTGCAAAGCGTGCGTCTGGCGGTCAAGGACCTCTACGCCGCGCCGCAGGTTTCGCAGCAGGTGGCTGCGGGCCTGGGCGCCGGTTACAAGGCAGATGACTGGACCCACACCCAGGGCAGTCTGTTCAGTGCCATGAAAATGGAAAAAACCATGATTGGCCTGTTGCTGCTGATGATCGTTGCCGTGGCAGCGTTCAATATCATCGCGACCCTGATCATGGTGGTGAACGACAAGGGCGCCGATATCGCGATCTTGCGCACCATTGGCGCCACGCCGCGTCAGATCATGGCCATTTTCATGGTGCAGGGTACGGTGATCGGTATTGTGGGCACCTTGATCGGCGGTGTGCTGGGTGTGATTGCAGCGCTGAACGTGAGTGAGCTGGTGGGCTGGGTGGAGCGGGTTTCCGGGCAGCACATCTTCAGTTCCGACGTGTACTTCGTCAGTAATTTGCCGTCAGAGCTGCAAGGCGGCGATGTGGCGTTGATCTGTGGCGCCGGCTTTGTACTGAGCTTTCTGGCCACGCTGTATCCGGCGTATCGGGCGTCGCAAATCCAGCCGGCCCATGCGTTGCGTTATTCCTGAGCGGAGGTGCGGAGCGGGCTTGCTCGCGATTGGATCACTGCGGTTAGCATGACAGACCGCAGCGCCTCTATCGCGAGCAAGCCTGCTCTCACGCATGAAGGTCAGGCCGGCAACTCAACTACAAATCGCGTTATCCCTTCCTGTGACTCACACCGAATCTGCCCGCCATGGGCGCGAATGATCGATTGGGTGATGGCCAGTCCCAATCCCGCATGCTCGCTGCTGCCTTCGCGCCGCGCCGGGTCTGCCCGATAAAAGCGATCAAACAGGCGCGGCAACAACTCGGCAGGAATCCCCGGGCCGGTGTTTTCAATGCTGATGCGTACGCAGGCTGTCGATTCGCCCATCCGCACCTTGATCGCTCCGCCAGCCGGGGTGTAACGCAGTGCGTTATCCAGCAGGTTGGAGAGGGCGCGCCGCAGCATGCTGCGGTCACCGGCCATGTGTGCACGGCCTTCACGTGTCAGTTCGATCCGGGAGTCTTCGGCCAGTAGAGCGTAAAACTCCAGCAAAGCATCCACTTCCTTGCCCAGGTCCAGCGCTTCGCGGCGTGGCGTGAGCAGGCCGTGGTCAGCCTTGGCCAGGTACAGCATGTCGTTGACCAGCTGCGCCATCCATTGCAGTTCCTCAAGGTTGCTGTGCAGCGCCTCGCGATACTCTTCAATGCCCCGCGGGCGCGTCAGGGTGACCTGGGTGTGGGTCAGCAGGTTGGACAGCGGAGTGCGCAACTCATGGGCGATATCGGCGGAGAATGCAGACAATCGCTGAAATGAATCATCCAGACGCCCAAGCATGGCGTTGAAGGCCGTGGCCAGCTCGGCCAGTTCGGCCGGCATTTGTTCCTGGGGCAGACGGGCGTTGAGTGAGTCGGCCGAAACGCTGGCTGCAAT
Source organism: Pseudomonas sp. B424 (assembly GCF_055408345.1). Classification (NCBI taxonomy): domain Bacteria; kingdom Pseudomonadati; phylum Pseudomonadota; class Gammaproteobacteria; order Pseudomonadales; family Pseudomonadaceae; genus Pseudomonas; species Pseudomonas sp. B424. The sequence goes on from NZ_JBUZTL010000002.1 coordinate 94,147, forward strand.
CGCGCTCATGCGGCGCAAGGGGCGCAAGCCGCTACGGGCCGCCCAGGCGCCGAGAATCGCCGTGGCCAGCGCTGAGAGGCCCACTGTCATCCAGATCAGGCGTTGCATGCGCTGCAGAAAGTGCTGGTGGTGGGTGATGTCCAGTAACAACGTCAGATGCGGTGCGTTCGGGGTGTCGTTCTGGGGCGCCAGTACCCGGTAATCAGTGCCGTTGATTTGCAGGCTGCCCAGGCCCGGCTGGGTCGCAAGTTCCAGTGGCAGGCGCGGTGAGCTGTCAAACCACAGATGCCCGTCCGGGCCACGAACCCGTACCGCAAGGTCCGGCTGGTGGGCCAGATCCTGCAGGAGTGCTGGCAGGCGCCCGGTGAAACCCTCCAGGGTATCTGCGCCTTGCAGTGTGCTGCGCAGGACGGCGAGGCGGCTTTCCATCAGTTGTTGGTCGAGCTCGACGAAATGTACTTCACTGGCCCGCCCGAACAGCACGCCGGCAAACAGCGATACCACCGCGGTACAGCCGGCAAACAGCAGTGCCAGGCGGCTGCTCAGTGACAGGCGGCGCATCAACTGCTGCGCTCTTCGAGTACGTAGCCCATGCCGCGCATGGTGTGAATCAGCTTGTGTTCGTGGTTGTCGTCGATTTTCAGGCGCAGGCGGCGAATCGCAACTTCGATGACGTTGGTGTCGCTGTCAAAGTTCATGTCCCACACCTGAGACGCGATCAAGGACTTGGGCAGGACTTCGCCCTGGCGGCGCAGGAATAGCTCCAGCAGGGAGAACTCCTTTGCGGTGAGGTCAATGCGTTGGCCATTGCGCTCGGCGCGGCGGCGGATCAGGTCCAGGCGCAAGTCGGCCAGTTGCAGGCTGGTTTCCTGGGGGGTGTTGCTGCCACGACGCAGCAGGCTGCGAACCCGGGCCAGCAGTTCGGAAAATGCGAACGGCTTGACCAGATAATCGTCGGCCCCCAATTCCAGGCCGTAGACGCGGTCATCGACAGCATCGCGGGCGGTCAAAAACAGCACCGGGATGTCCAGCCCTGCGCTGCGCACCGCTTTCAGGATTTGCCAGCCGTCGCGACCGGGCAGCATCACGTCGAGAATCAGCAGCGAATAATCCCCGGTCAGCGCCAGATGCTGGCCAGTGATGCCGTCAGCCGCCAGCTCGGTGGTGAACCCGGCCTCACTCAGGCCCTGGCGCAAGTACTGCCCGGTTTTGACCTGGTCTTCGACAATCAGCAGTTTCATGGTCGACTCGTCGTAAAAAAGAACGTCAGCCTTATACCTTGGAGTTTGTGGCGTAGGGTCAAACTGACAAAGTTGTAATCTAACGGTCAGTTGAATGCCAGTACCGGGATTTAAAGTGGTGGTAAGCCTGACCTTTAGTTTCTGGGAGTAAGTATGACCGCACGTAACCGATTGTCTCTTGCCGCGTGTTTGTTGGTGCTGAGCTTGCCAGTGATGGCATCGCCTGGCGGCCATTATGATTTTGGCCAGCCCGCGCCCGCCGCCAGTGCCACGCGTACAGTGGAGATAGACATGACCGATATGGCGTTCTCACCCCGGTCGCTGGAGGTCAAAGCCGGTGAGACCGTGCGCTTTGTCCTGGTCAATAAAGGCCAGCTGTTGCACGAATTCAATCTGGGCGATGCCGCGATGCACGCGGCGCACCAGAAGGAAATGCTCGAAATGCAACAAAGCGGCATGCTCACACCCACCGGCATGAGCCATGGGGGGATGGATCACGCCGCCATGGGCCACGGATCGCAGCCGATGCCTGGCATGAAGCACGATGATCCCAACAGCGTGCTGGTCGAGCCGGGTAAAACCTCTGAGCTGACCTGGACTTTCAGCAAGGCCGACAACCTGGAATTCGCCTGCAATGTACCCGGTCACTACCAGGCGGGCATGGTCGGCAAGGTCAAAGTTGCACCTTAAACAGGGCAGATCGTCTGCGGGCGCTGAAACTGCGAGACAAACCCGATAGAATTACCGGGTTTTTCTAGCCAGGTTTTTTGTCATGCATCCCGCCGCCGAACATTCCCCGCTGGGCAAGTCCAGTGAATACATCAGCACCTACACTCCGTCCTTGCTGTTCCCGATCCCGCGTGCGGCGAAATGGGCAGAACTGGGGCTGAGCGCCGAAACGCTGCCTTATGTCGGGGTGGATTTCTGGAACTGCTTCGAGCTGTCCTGGCTGCTGCCATCGGGCAAGCCGGTGGTGGCCATTGGCGAGTTCTGCTTTGCCGCCGATTCGCCGAACATCGTGGAGTCCAAGTCGTTCAAGTTGTACCTGAACTCGCTGAACCAGACCGTGTTCGTCGATACCCAAAGCCTTGAAGCCACCTTGCAGGCAGATTTGTCAGCAGCATCGGGCAAGCCTGTCAGTGTTCGCGTACGCAGCCTGGATGACGTTCAGGCTGACGGTGTGGGCGTTTTGCCCGGCGTGTGCATTGATGATCTGGACATCAGCGTCAGTGATTACGAGCAGCCGCGTCCCGAGTTGCTCAAATGCGACGAGTCGCAGCTGATCGAAGAGAGCGTCTATAGCCATCTGCTCAAATCCAACTGTCCGGTCACCAGTCAGCCGGACTGGGGCACCGTAGTGGTCGAGTACCGCGGCGCGGCGCTGGATCACGCCAGTTTGCTGGCGTATCTGGTGAGCTTTCGCCAGCACTCGGACTTCCACGAGCAATGTGTGGAGCGGATCTTTCTCGACCTGCAACGTTTGCTCAAACCTGAAAAGCTGACCGTTTATGCGCGCTATGTGCGACGTGGCGGGCTGGATATCAACCCGTACCGCAGCACCGAAACGGTTGAGTTCCAGAATGTGCGGCTGGTGCGTCAGTAACTGCAAATCCTGCTGCCGCAGGCTGCGATGGGTAGCGTGGCTACCCTGTTTTGAAGGCCCTTCGGACCTTGTCGCAGCCTTCGCAGCAGCTACACAGCAGTTGGAACTTCAGCGCTGATTCAGCACCTTGGCTTGCTCGAGTACCGCCTCAACATGGCCCGGCACTTTTACGCCGCGCCACTCGTGACGCAGCACGCCGTCCTTGTCGATCAGGAACGTGCTGCGATCAACGCCCATGTACTCCTTGCCGTACAGTTTTTTCAGCTTGATCACGTCAAACAGCTGGCACAGGGCTTCGTCCTTGTCGCTCAGCAACTCAAACGGGAAGCCTTGCTTGGCCTTGAAGTTCTCATGGGACTTGAGGCTGTCGCGGGACACACCAAACACTTCGGTATTGGCCGCCTGAAACTCGGCGTAATGGTCGCGAAAGCCCTGGCCCTCAGTGGTGCAGCCCGGCGTGCTGTCCTTGGGGTAGAAGTAAATCACCACCTGCTTGCCCTTGAGTTGCGACAGGCTGACGGTTTTTTCACTGGTTGCCGGGATCTGGAAGTCGTCTACGGGTTGGTCAATTGCAACGGCCATGAGTGTGCTTCCTTACATCGGGTTCTGTGGGCGCCACGGCTCGATCAGCGCATCGAGGTTCAACGCGTCGGCGAAGTCCAGGAACTGATCGCGCAGCCAGCTGATTTGAATGCCGGCCGGCAAGGTCACGGTGAACGTGGCGTTGAGCATGGTGCCGCCGGTTTGCGGGGCCTGATAGGTGTCGCACGTCAGGTTTTCGAGTTCTACGTTGTGGTCCATGAAGAACTGGCACAACTCGTTGATGATGTCCGAGCGGTAGGCCGAGCTGACATACGCTACATACGGCAGCGCTTGCGGGCGGGTTTCGAGCGGGGCACTACGCACAACATTGACGCTGAAAGCGTGCTTTTTGGCCAGTGCGGGCAAGCCGGCTTCAAGGCGGGCCAGGGCGTCCCAGCTGCCAGTGATTTCCAGGACCAGCGCGCTGCATTCGCCGTGGCGAGTGAGGCGCGAGGTCACGACGGCGCAGCGATTATCATGGCTGGCGCGGCACAGGACGTTGGTCAGCTCCATTGGGTTGGCGCCAAGGGCACTGATGACAAGGAATTGTTCGCGAACTGTGGGGGTGGACATTCAGCCTTCCTAAAACGATGAGTGGTCAGTACGGTCGATGGGCTGCGAGTCGAATACCGGTTGCCTCTCAAAACGCCAGAAGCCCGAAAACACGGCATTGCAGACGGTTTGCAGGCTCTGCAAACCGCGCTAGGCGGCGTTTGGGCGGGGCTTTGAGCGCCTGGTGAAGGCCCGTGAAACAGACCTGCGCGCGCATCAGTACCAATCAAAGGCTGAAGGGTAGCGAAAACCGACGCGAAGGGGAATGCTCATCGGGCGCGCTGTTGCTTGTGCAAGGGTCATGGCGCCAGTACCATTACGGCTCTCTTTTTCCGGCAGGAGCGGTTGCATGATTGCGGGCAGTATGGTGGCACTGGTCACACCTATGGATGCACAAGGTCGTCTTGATTGGGACGCTCTGAGCAAACTGGTGGACTTTCACCTGCAAGAGGGCACCAACGCCATTGTTGCCGTTGGCACTACAGGTGAATCGGCAACTCTGGATGTGAACGAACACATCGAAGTGATTCGTCACGTTGTCAAACAGGTTGCAGGGCGCATTCCGGTGATTGCCGGTACAGGCGCCAACTCGACGCGTGAAGCGATCGAGCTGACCACTAATGCGAAGGCCGCTGGCGCAGATGCATGCCTGCTGGTGACTCCGTATTACAACAAGCCGACCCAGGAAGGCTTGTATCAGCACTTTCGTACCATCGCAGAAGCGGTAGACATCCCGCAGATCCTTTACAACGTACCGGGCCGCACTGCCTGCGACATGCTGCCAGCGACCGTTGTGCGCCTGTCGACCGTGCCGAACATCATCGGCATCAAGGAAGCCACTGGCGACCTGCAGCGCGTCAAGGACATCCTGGCCGGTGTCAGCAGCGACTTCCTGGTGTACTCCGGCGACGACGCGACGGCAGTTGAGCTGATCCTGCTCGGCGGCAAAGGCAACATTTCGGTGACCGCCAACGTTGCTCCGCGTGACATGAGCGATCTGTGCGCCGCCGCGATGCGTGGCGATGCCGAAACCGCCCGTGCGCTTCACGAAAAGCTGATGCCGCTCAATAAAACCCTGTTTATCGAATCCAACCCTATCCCCGTGAAATGGGCTCTGCATGAGATGGGCTTGATGTCGGACGGTATCCGTCTGCCACTCACCTGGCTCAGCGAGCCTTGCCACGAACCACTGCGTCAGGCAATGCGCCAGTCCGGTGTCTTGGTTTAATTGAGGAAGCACTACGCATGAAGCGATTGGCCGGACTTTCCGCACTAGCCGTGATTATTTCGAGCACCAGCGGCTGCGGTTGGCTGTGGGGTCAAGAGGGTTACTTCCGCGACCGTGGCAGCGATTATCTGGAGGCGCGTCAAACGCCGCCAATGCAGTTGCCGCAAGGTGTTCAGACTGACAAGCGCCTTGTGCCGCTGTTGCCGATCCCGAGCAACGTGCCCGATGACAACGTCAAGGGCGAGTTTGAAGTGCCGCGTCCACAGCCATTGGCTGTGGCCGCCAGCTCCAACGACTACAGCCTGCAGAAAAACGGCGACAGCCGTTGGGTAATGTCGCAACGTTCCCCGTCTGAAGTCTGGCCGGTGGCGATGCAGTTCTTCCAGGACAACGGTTTCCGTATCGACGAACAACGCCCGCAAACCGGCGAGTTCACGACCACCTGGCAGCGTGCTGACGAGCTTTCGGCTCCGATGGCCCGCCATGTGGGCAGCAGCGGCCTGGCCGCCGACAGCGAGACCCGCCTGCGGGTGCGGATCGAGCCGGGTGTGCAGCGCAACACCAGCGAAATCTACGTTGTCAGCGCCAATCGTCCTGCCGGCAGCACCGCCAACGTCGATTTTGGCGCCCGTTCGGTCAATACCGGTCTGGATGCCGCACTGGTTGATGAAATGCTGGTCAGCATGAACCGTAGCGCCGAGAAGGGCGGTTCGGTGTCGTTGCTTGCTGCACGTGATTTCGACACCCCGGCACGCGTCAGCCTGAGCGAAGACGGTAGCGGCAACCCGGTGCTGACCCTGACCGAAGACCTCGACCGTGCCTGGTCCGGTGTGGGCCGTGCGCTTGAGCAGGGCGAATGGCGCGTTGAAGACATCAACCGGACCTTGGGCCTGTACTACATCAACCTCGCCGAAAAAGCCGAGAAAAAGGACGAGAAACCTGGTTTCTTCTCCGGTCTCTTTGGCAGCAAGCCGGCCAGGGAAGAAGTTGAAGCCCGTGCCCAGCGCTATCAGGTTCGCCTGAGCAAGGTCGGTGACAGCGTTCAGGTGACTGTCGAAGAAAACATCAACACCGTTGCCTCGCCAGAAGTGGCACGCAAAGTGTTGGGCGTAATCCAAGACAACCTGGGCTGATTTTATGCGTTTTGCCGTTCTCGGCAGTGGTAGCCAAGGGAATGGCACGCTGATAGCCAGCGACAGCACCTATGTACTGGTCGATTGCGGTTTCTCGTTGCGAGAAACCGAGCGCCGCCTGGCCAGGCTGGGCGTTAGCGCGCACCAGTTGAGCGCGATTCTGGTAACCCACGAACATGCCGACCACGTGCATGGCGTGGGTTTGCTGTCTCGGCGCTACAATTTGCCGGTGTACATGAGTCGTGGCACTCAGCGCGGGATGCGCAAACCTCTGGAGCCTGCCGGCTTTGTGGCAGGTGGCGAGACGTTGCAGATCGGAGCGTTGAGCATCAGCGTGACCCGTGTTGCCCATGATGCCCAGGAACCCACACAGTACGTGTTCAGTGACGGCAAGCGGCGGTTTGGCTTGCTCACCGATCTGGGCTCGTATTGTGATGGTGTGCTGGACAGCTATAGCGGCCTGGATGCGCTGATGATCGAGGCCAACCACTGCCGTGACCTGCTTGCCCGTGGTCACTACCCGGCTTTTCTCAAGCAGCGGGTGGGTGGCCAGGAAGGACATCTGAACAACCATCAGGCCGCAAGCCTGGTGGCCGAGTTGGGCTGGCAAGACCTGCAACACCTGGTACTGGCCCACCTCAGCAGCAAGAACAACCTGCCGCAGCTGGCCCGGCAATGTTTTGTCGACACCCTTGGGTGCGACCCGGACTGGCTGCAACTGGCCGATCAAGATTCAGGGCTCGACTGGCGCACAATCGCCTAGCCCACCTACTTAGCATGCGGAGCCCATCATGGAAAAACGTGAAGAACTCTATCGCGGTAAAGCGAAATCGGTTTACAAGACCGACGACGAAAACCGCTTGATCCTGCTGTTTCGCAACGACACTTCGGCGTTCGACGGCAAGCGTATTGAGCAGCTCGATCGCAAAGGTATGGTGAACAACAAGTTCAACGCCTTCATCATGCAGAAACTCGAAGAAGCCGGCGTGCCGACCCAGTTCGACAAACTGCTGGGCGACAACGAATGCCTGGTCAAAAAACTCGACATGATCCCGGTCGAGTGCGTCGTGCGTAACTACGCGGCTGGCAGCCTGGTCAAGCGTCTGGGTGTCGAAGAGGGCATGAAGCTCAACCCTTACACCTTCGAGCTGTTCCTCAAGGACGACGCCAAGGGCGACCCGTTCATCAACGAATCCCACGTTGTGGCATTCGGTTGGGGCACTGCCGAGCAGTTGGTTCGCATGAAAGAACTGTCGCTCAAGGTCAACGAAGTGTTGAACAAACTGTTCGACGACGCTGGCTTGCTGCTGGTGGACTTCAAGCTTGAATTCGGTGTGTTCCACGACGGCTCGATCGTCCTGGGCGATGAATTCAGCCCGGACGGCTGCCGTCTGTGGGACAAGGCTACCGGCAAGAAAATGGACAAAGACCGCTTCCGCCAGGGTCTGGGCGACGTAATTGAAGCCTACGAAGAAGTTGCAAACCGCCTCGGCGTTCCGCTTTAAGCTGTAAAAGGCGCGCAAGCAACTGATAGCACGCGGTTTTTTTGAAAAAAGGCTTTGCCATAATCAGAAACCGCGTTATGATGCGCGCCGTTGGAGAGATGCCAGAGTGGCCGAATGGGACGGATTCGAAATCCGTTGTACTGGCGACAGTACCTAGGGTTCGAATCCCTATCTCTCCGCCATTACAGAAAAACCTTTGTAAATCAATGAGTTACGAAGGTCTAAAAGCAGTGATTTGTAGCAGTAGTTTGTAGCAATTTTTTGCCAAGCTGCAGCGATCAAATCGCTGTTTTTTTTCGTCTGTATTTTTTAATTGAGCGACTAAGCCCTACCGTCACTTCTCATTGGTCAGCATCCTGTGTGACCGTCTATGGTGCGAAACGGCGGGGTTCGCGTCGCTTTGCATAGCACGCGAGCGAATGTGCATTCAAAGCCCCTATATTTCGGTACAGACCGTTTGACGTGCTGCGGCTCTCAGTCGGTGTAGGAAAAGATCAACCAAAGGAGGGTTGATTTGCAGCGGTGGCGAAGAGAGTATGTGAAGCACATAGCCATCACGGAAGGGGTACGCCAATGCCGCACACATTAGATATGGTCTGTCTTGCAAACTCGTGGAAGCATGGGGGGAGATGCATCGCGGGAAAAATATACGGTGGTGACCGCTCTGGCGAATGGATCAGGCCGGTAAGCCCAACCGTAGGCCACAGACAAATTACATTTGCTCAAATGAATTATGGCCAAAATCAATTTGCTCAAATATTGGACATTATTCGAATTGAATTTACTGTCCGGGAACCTGATACCTTCCAGCATGAAAATTTAATAGTATCCGGCACCGGATGGATAAAGTTGGGCAGACTCGATCAAAGAAATATACACCAATGGATTGATGCTCCAAACGCTCTTTGGAGTAATGGTGACAGCAGTGAATACGGTGAAAATGATAAAATTTCGGGGCATCGTATAGCCCTAGACCAACCGTCGTCTCTTGTAATGGTTCAACCGGATGGCGGACATTTGAATGTATCCGTTGCAAAAGAGCGAGATGATAAAATCAAAATACGCCTTAATTTTCACTATAATGGCGTTAAATATGCGTTAACAACCACTGATCTTTGGGCACAAGATCATTTTCGTGGCCGTGGTATTGGCAATTATGAAATGCAAAACATCCAAGCAATGACAATCAGCTTAGGCGAACCATTCGCCAATGGAAACACCACGAAAATTGTGGCAGAGATTTTCAGGGGATAATATGAAAATTTTTACAATCGGTTTTACTGAGAAAAAAGCAGAACGCTTTTTCTCTTTGATAAAACTATCAGGCACAAAGCGAATTGTTGACGTTCGGTTGAACAACATTTCTCAGCTCTCAGGTTTTGCAAAAAGAGACGATTTGAAATACTTCCTGAAAGAATTATGTGACGTTGATTACGTCCATGTTCCTGAGCTGGCTCCTACAAAAGAAATTTTGTCGCCATACCAAAAGAAAGAGATTTCTTGGCAGCAGTACGAGGATAAATTCCTCAACCTTATGGCGAAGCGAAATATTGAAAAACACGTAAAGCCTGAAATTATTGATGAAGGTTGCTTGTTGTGCAGTGAGCATCAGCCGCATCAGTGCCATAGACGGCTGGTTGCAAATTATCTCAAGCAAGCGTGGGATCAATCTGACGCGGTTGTAAAAGATTTAATATGAGTAACGATGCAAAAGTTTTAATTGCTTATCCTATCGACTTTCTTTCATATTCAAAATTTGAGAGAAAAGTCGATAAAATTATCAGCTCTCTTGAAAAGGTAGAGCTAATTTTTGTGCGTGACGAAAACGAATTTATCGAAAAATATTCAAAGTCGAAGGGTTTGCACGCAACGCACTTTGACTCGGATAAAGAAGCGTTGAAAGAAGTCACGCACGCCATTCTTTTTCAAGATGAAGAGCGAAATTGTTTTTTTATACTCGATAATGAATTGAGGGAAAAAGAAATACCCACAAGAATTATCAATTTGAAAATCACCAAGGTGTCTAATAAAGACATGGGTGATAGTTACGATGTTTACATTGGTAGAGGAACCCTATGGGGAAACCCCTACCAGATGGGCAAGGAAGGCACCCGCGATGAGGTAATAGCCAAATTCGCTTATGATTTTGATAAGCGTTTTTTGAAACTGCCCGAAAAATTTGATGAAAATATCGAAAAACTAAGGGGTAAGACGCTCGGTTGTCACTGCAAGCCTGCGGCGTGTCATGGTGATGTAATCGCCAACTATCTCAACTCCCAAGACGATGGGCAGTGACTCGACAGGTTTACGCTTGTCGAGTGCCCAGACGCTATCTCACTCTGTGGGTATTGGCCCGGTTGTGAACGCCCGGCCAATGGTGCGTTAAAAGCCCTCGATTCCCGATCAGGGTGGTTTTGAACGCTGGGACTTGTACCAGTGTGAGAAATCGCCGGAATACGCGGTGTGTGGCCGCTACGCGGGGCGGTGCAGTGGCTCCGCATTCTGGTGACGCTTCGCTTTAAAATCACAAGCTTGAAAAGTCAAAAAAGGGGGCCTAACACAAAAAATAAATGCCGTAAAAATAGGAGATTTCAATAATCTATTGCCGTGTTATTTCCTAATAACGGATTATTGACATTTGAAATTTAAAAAGCCGATTTAACTAGGGTCGCGATAATCGGAAAATCGCCTGTTAAAAACAAAAAAGCCCATGAATGAGCCTTTTATTATTTTTCCCCCTTGTAATCAAAGTTTTCTAGTTATTTTTTCAACATAATCTTTATAACGTTTATTGCTTTCATTAAAAACCGCCATGTAATCATTGCCTTTGTATCTATAAATCGGATTACACACAGAAGCTCTTGTTGCTAGCTTTTCTTCGCTTTCTGTTTCTTGATAGTCAAACGGTTTACTAGTATGAATCATCGTTAAATAACCCATATTAACTCTAATATTCTTAATGACTTTTCTATTCTTCACAACGGAAATTCTGATCCTGTATTCCATTTTGATTTCTTGGAACTTAAAGTAATCATCATTAAAATAATGATCCTCAAAACCTTTTCTTACAAAAGCGTCCATTGCAACACCTTTGACCATTTCAGCATCATCTGATGAAACATATTTGATCAATTCATGATTCAAAGGATGTGATGAAATCGTTTTGTATTTCTTAGTCAAGCAAAGTTTTATAGCAACGTAATCATGATCATATTCATCAAGATCAATTAAGTGGATTCTCTTCTGTGTCGCATCCGCATACTCATCAGAATTGAAATAGTCTTTTAGCTTGTATTGACCCACCTTGAAAGCCGATTCGTTATTAGTGACAAGTAAAAACTTCGTCGGGTCTAACGGTTTGTTTTTGAAATACTTATCAGAACCAAGATCAACGCACGAATAAAAAGCGTCGTTTGCGAGTTCTGATATTTTGAATTTGCTTTTAATGTTTTTCATAAATCTCCTTTTCTGAGTTGTTACTTAAATGAAAACACAAAAAAAGAATAAGTCAAACAAGGGGGCCTATATATTTTGATCAATAAGTATTATCGTCTAACCCTATTTTTAAATAATGTCCGACCTTAAATATATTTTCAATATGCTATTGACACGTAATTTATTGCTTACCCAAGCCATAAAACGACCATCGTAAAACAGGTAATACTCAATAATTCGCGAAATTTTCTAAAATAAAATTGACGATATTTTATTGAAAAATAAATTGTCAAAAGAAAGGGCCTAACCCAAACAGGCACAAAAAAGCCCCAATCAAGGGGCTTCAATTTCTCGCGAAAAATATCAGGCAGTGACAGGGACGCCGTTTAGCTTTTTGATCAATGCGTCGAAGTCCGCAACCTCGTTTTTCTTGATCAGATCCGCAAGGTAATCTTTGTATTTTGTGAAGCCAGCGGCTTTAACAGCCTTTTCAAGATCAGGCTTCATCTTCCCTTGTGTGCTTTCTTTAAGCACCACTTCAACACCATCAACCACTACTTTAAATTGTGGCTTTGCCTCTTTGGGTGTCTTGTCGCTCACGCTTTGGGTGTTTTTAGCGGGAGTTTTAACGTTGTGTAGGGAATGCACCACACCGACAAAATCGGCCACGTTATAGCCGTGTTTCTTTCGTAGGGCTTCAAGCTCTTCAACAAATTTCATCACCTTAGCTTCTTTCTCATCAGCTTCAAGGATCTTGATTTGTTCAGCAATGGCATTTTGTTGCTCAGTCATTGCGTTTTGTTGTGCGAGTAGATCAAGCAATTTCGACATTGTTAAACAACCTTATGTAATTGACGGAGAAAAATGGAAAAAGTATTTTCCATTCTAAAGTAATATTCAGGCCAGTTGCTTTCAACTGTTTTTGATATTTCTTCTTTTATTATTTGTAGGTTTTCTTGGCTTTCGACCTCGGATTCCCGAAGCCCAAGCGTGTAAAGAACAACGTAAAGCGTATAGGCTTTTAACGATGCTCTTAACCCTGCATCAACACCAAACAGCCCCATATCTACGTTAGTTTTAAGCTGCAATACTTTATCGCAATACTCGTCGAAATGAAGGCAATCTAATGCCTTACCATCTCTTGGATCTCTCCACCACTGATCAACTAAGACGCTGAAAACGACTTCTTTGTATTTACCTAAATCGTTATATGTCATTTTCACCCTTCCATTGATCAAAAAATGGATAATAAAATCAATCCTTAAAAAAGTCAAAATAAAGGGCCTAAGCTCTAACCAGAAAGGTTTTTGATTTTTAGATCCACCAGAATGGCTTTTGACTTTCGCCTACATCTTATATATAGATTTACGAAGTAAATATCTTTTCTTTTCTCGAAACAATCAAATAAGCCCGCAAGAATAAGGAAATCTTGAAAATCTCGGTTAACGCTCCTTATTTATTTCCCCCGTTTCGGTTAACGCTCTTTATTTTTTGTACCGATTGTCTTTTAAAATATGGCTAATCTCAAAGCATGATAATACGGTTAATAGCATTTGTTATTTTTTTACTGTTTTAATCTTGTAATTGGTTTTTTTTGTGGTTAATTATAAGTATAACAAGGGTGAAAAATAACCATGAAATATATTTTAAAGGAAAACGGCAAAGAAAAAGAAGTGTTCAAGCTGAAAGGTTATGTTTCAGTTCCTCGCATTTTTCTCGCTCTTCCATTGTTCAATACAATAAACTCTCACAAAGAGCCGAAAGGCTTTGAAATAGCTAAAAACCACAATGCTAAAAACATACATATTGCTTCAACATCATTGACTATATTCAATGATTTTGAGGTATTTCTATTTATTTTACGAAAAGTGTACAGCAGCAAAAGTAATGAATTTGAGTTCACTCTTGATGAAATAATGAATGACTTTGATGTTAAAATATCACATAGAACAATGTATTTTTCTATTTTCAAGCAGTCAATTAGAAAGCTCAACAAAATTAATATTGAATATGAAGAAGAAACAGAAGATGGAACAAAAACTGTTTTTCTAAACTTCATTACGGGAGAATTGACTAAAAAAGGCGGAAAGATCGAAGTGTCAAAACGCTTTATTGATTTTTTTGGAAGCCTTAAAGAGTTGTACGAGATCGACACAAAGATGTTGAGCTTATTAACTAACGAGTACCAAAGAATTCTTTATGTGTTGTACATATGTAACAGACGTAACAAAACAAACTATTTCAGCATTGAGATGTTAAAAGAACGTTTCCGCATTAGCGATAAAATGCCTGATAAAACATTCGTAATGAAAGTAAGAAAGGCAAATGAAGCACTTCAAGAAATGGGATTGATTGAAGAATTTAAAGAAGAAAAAGCTAATCGAGCAACTACGAGATTTTTAGTCGATTACAGCTATAAGTCGCTCTATAAAGATTTCGCAAATAAAAAAGCAATTTCTGAAAAAATGAAGGTCTCGAATGCCGAAAAGAAAGCTGTTAAAAAACTGAATTTAGACGCTTTCAATGATGATCTAGATGACGCATTCAAAGAAGAAATTGAACGCCAAAATAAAATTAACAATGAGGTGAAATAATGGAAGCAAAAGAAGACAGCAAAAATAAAAAGATCATGCACCTTACCGCAGGTGCTCAGGCTCTTGTTTTACGAATAGAGGCACTGATTGCACAGATACCCAGCGACATCATTAGAAGCACGGTTTCAGCCCTGTTAGGTGACGCAATTAAGTCGAGTGATGAACGACTATTGAGACAACTTTTGATCGTCGCACAAGCGTCAATTGAAAGCAGCGAATTAATTGAAAATAAAATCAATGGCGGTGGTTTTGAACGAAACATTTTCACCGGGGAATTGCTCAGCGAATTAGATTACACAAGGGCATTAAAAGAAGCGACCGAATATTTGACAAACGAAGTCGATAACGTCGAGATAAAAAATCAACCAAAGCCTACGGCTTAACGATCAGGAGAATGATGAAGAAAACGATAATTGTTTTAACGCTTTTACTTTCAGCTAATGCTTTTGCTGATGACCCTGCATGGTGGAGCGACAGCAAATGTAGAGAAACGAGAAACAAATCTTACGCATCGCTAATGTTGTTAGGTTTTAAATCTCATGATGCTATTAAAAAAATAGATGAAGAATTCAAGACTTGCATATGTTGGGCGGGTGATGAAACAAGAATGGCAGTTCAGTCATTAGTTGAAAATCATGAAATTGAAATGATGAGCAGCGGCAGGATTTTAACCGTCCCTATACAATATGGTCGAGACTTCGGAATTTCTATTTCTGGATCATCTGGTAAATGTTATCTTGACGCATGGAAGCCAGAAATATGCAAAAACGCTGCGTTTATGAGTGAAGCAAAGCAATCATTTAGGGTTTATCACACATACGACGAAAAACTTGATTTATGTGTTTTTGATTTCAGCAAAACAAACAACAATAATGAGGTATCAAAATGATCAAAATTTCACTTTTAACAATCGCATTATTTTCGTCAATGTCAGCAGGTGCGTCATTCACTTACATGACAAAAATTGATGCAAATATCATATTTGTAAAACCGCAATCAGATGAAAGCATGTGTCAAGCTTCATCAAGATATATCAAAGACTACGCCAAAAGTATAAACGTTGATTTAAATGTTGGTGCCGGTTATTCAGGCAATATTTGCAACGTGGATATTTACGATATTGGATCATTTGCAAATGTTGGACAACTCAAAAACATTGGTAATTACATTCAATCGTTACAGGCTGGAAGCTATACAATGTCGAGCGTTGTCTACGGCTTCCCTAACGGGGGCGGGCAAGCACTACTTTTCAACGGAGGAAATTACGCTGATTTTTTATGGAGCCAAAGATAAAAGAAAACGCCAAGAAGGCGTTTTTTTTAATTAGGTCTTAACTGGTTTCGTCTTCTTCTCTCGTTTTGATAATGTACATCTTCAGCTTGATTTTTATTGTTTTTAATTTCAGCAGCAGCAACACGCATTTCCGAAAGCTTTTCTTCCATCACCCCCGCTGAAAAACTCTGTGTCATATCAGCCATTTTTTCAACCGCACCTTCAAGCACATTAGCCGCAACTTTTACGGCTCCATTTGCAATATTTGAAACTGCACCGCCAATATTTTTGCTTTCTGTATCTTTTGTTTTTTCAGCAGGTTTTTCATTTGCTAAAAACTTAATGTTACTTTGCTCGGCTGGCTTCTTGAACGCTTGGTTTTCAAGCTTCATTTTTTCAAGATTAACTTTATCTAGTGCCGTAGGTTCATAACCTTTAAGTGAATAGCCTTTTTTATCAAGATTCATCATGTGAAATTGAAGCCATGCAGCACGCTTAAAATCATCGGTTCCGTTAAGGTGTAGAGCTTGTGGCTTTCCATTCTCAGTGAGCTTTTGAAATCCGGCTTTAATAGCCATTGGGCTGTTAGTGTTGAACGTGGCTTTGCCAAGTAATGCACTATATTCAAAAGCCTTTTTATTTGTGTCTTTATAAAAGAAATCATGACCATCAGGCGTATCGAATCGGGTATCCAGAACGCGGTTAGATTTCTTGATCCTTTTTTCTGTGATGCTTGATTGCTCATCATGGAAATCGCCGCCAATGCTGCCCATTTCACGTATAGGGGCCGTTTTCACTCCCAGACGTGCAAGCGTGTCACTGAATGCCGGATCGTCGCCAAAACGAGCCTTCAAGAGCTTGTAAGACGCTCCTACATCAGATGCTTTGAAGATCTGCCCGTCTTTTTCCAGCGAATAGCCCGTGTTGCCGTTAAGGATCAGCGTGTAGCCATCAGCATCAAGGAATTCGAGAAATTCCCCAGCCGTCATAGCTTTGTCGGTGGCTGAGGTCACGGCTTCTTTGAACAAGGTTTTTTCGGACTTCTTGCCTTTTTTCTCGTAACGCCATTCGTTAGAGGATTGCGGATTCGTCGGCATATCTGGTTTTAAGTATTTTCTTTTTTTGACTTCTTTAAGGCCGTGCTTCAACTCGGTTTGATGGCAAGCTTTTTCAAATAGCTCATAGTCGTTTTTTTTATCAAATACCTTGCCAGCGTTATCTCTTTTATTCCAAATCAAGTGAACATGGATTTGCTTTGTATCTGTGTGAACGGCCCAGCGGTGTCTATGGTTGTCTATATCAAGAACCTCACGCCATACACCCAAGGCTAATTCAGCCGCTTTTTCAGGTGAAATTTTATCGGACGCATCAAAGCTAATCATTTCGTGCAAGCCTTTAACTTCTTGATCGCGGCCCGTCGAAGCTTCGTATTTATTATTCACTTGATTGCATTTTTTTACGCCAAGCTTCACATAATCTTTGATGCTGGTGCCTTCAAATTTCACTTCACTACCGCCAACCAAGGCGGCTTTTTTCAAAGCATAATTCATGGTGCGGCCCATCGATCCAGCGTCAGGTAATTTACTGCATACCTTCCTGATCATTTTGCACCACGTTTTTTAATCACAGCTTTTACATTTTTATCAATGACAACGGTTTCGAGGGCGTCAAACTTAGCAATCACTTGTTCAAGGGTTTTTATGTCTTGCTCTGTGAACGAGCCGCCCGAGTTCACCTTCCTAGCCATCTGGTTAAGGTTGGTACCGATTGAGGTAAGCATTTTTTCGATTTTATCGAAAGATGTGAGCAACGTTGGATTAGTGATTTCAGCGATTTGAGAAAAACCATCATTCACAATTTTTTTGATTATTGCTGTTTTAGTCATTGAAAGACTAAAAGCGAGGTCGTTAAATTTCTGCATGTCTTCTTTTGAAATTCTTATTGATACTTTATCTTGTGCCATGTTTCTCCTGATCGGGGTTTATAATTTGGTGAACAAAGGCCGGGGCCTGTTGTTCTTTGTTGGATCATTAGCTTTCGGAAACCTCATCATCTTCAAGATTGCCATGGAGAATTAAATTTAATCCATAGGTGAAGGCACCCATGCACTGCAATTTAATCTCGTCTTTTATAAGACCATGCGTGAAAATCTCGCCTAAAAGATGAGTAATAAATTTGATTTTTTCATGATCGTCATTGCCGAACAAAATCTCTTCAATCACACCTTCTCTCAAATTGAATACGCAACTTTCGTCTAGCCCTTTAATCAACTGATGAAGTTGATTTATTCCTTCGCTTGCGTGGTTGTTCACTTTCTTTGCTTTGTGTGTATCAAAGTCAAATACGTTATTATCTATTTTATCTGTCATAATTTTCCTCATGTTATGGTTTATTTTTTACGCTAGGCGGATGCCCGTTGTTCTTCTTTGCCAAGGCTGCATAACAGTCTTCGCATAGCCAAGCCTCTATATATGCACGACTATTCTTTACTGCTTTGAGTTGGCAGCATTTAATGCACGTTCTAAATTTGTCATATTTACTCATAGGTCCTCGTGTTTAGGTTTTTTATTTTTCTGTAATGTCCGAAGGCATTACAGAGACTTGCTTTTGCTTTACCATTTTCAAACGAAGTGCAGAAAATCAAGCGGAAACGGAACAAAAAAGACCGAAGGTTTTTTTGTGACCGACATTTAACGAAGTTAAAAATGTCGGACGTTTCCATTGCTTGCCTGTTCTTTTTCGAACTCATATAAATGTTGTATCATATATTTTAATGTTTTCAATAGTGTCCGACATTTGTGTGTGACATAAAAGTGTCCGACATTTTCAAAAGTGTCCGACAAAAACGTCCGACATTGAACCGTTTGATTTTTAGACTGCATAAAAAAGGCCATCCAAAATTGGACAGCCATTTTATAAACGTTTGGTGGTCAGACCTGTTTGTGTGATGTTTAGTCGTTGGATTTTTTAGACTACACAAAAAGCTATCTATAATTCGGCCAGTCATTAGTTAACAATCGTCAGTCAATCAGTGCCAGTCCGTAATCAACCTTGGAGATTGCTGCAAGTTTTTGGTGGGGGCTAGGGCCGTCACTGTAAATGTCAAATGCAACTGTACCGGTTTCATGCCCTACCAATGCAGTGATGGTGATTGGAGCTACATCAGCCCTGTATAATTGAGTGATCATTGTTGCTCGCAGAGAGTGGAATACATACTGTTCATTGTATCCCAGAGCTGTTTTCAATCGTCCAAACTGTTTGCTGTAAGCATCTGAACGAATGCCGTATTTGTTGCCTGCTGGCGATTTAATAAGGAACCCATCAGTGGTTTCCTTCATCAAGCGTTCAATGATTGGCTTTATGACGGGGTGAACCGGAGTGTAACGAATGCCTGCTTCGGTTTTACTCTTGTACACGTCGAAGCTCATCACGCCCTCATCATCAATCACGTCCTCTTTTCTAAGCTGACAAATTTCTTCAATTCGTGCTCCCGTATGAGCACCGATCAAAAATAGGTCTGTCAAAATCTCTCTGTTCTTTTCACCTTTGCAACCAAGGTAAATTTTTTTCACGTCCGCTACAGTGAAAGCTTTACGTTTGAGCTTGGTTCTTTTCTCCAAGCGATTGACTTCAAAATCATGTTTTTCGAAGGGAGGTACTATGCTCTTGAATTGAGTTTTGAAACCATCGTCATTTTTAATCGCCCACTTCCAAAAACTTTGGCCAGAAAATAAGTACTGCTTCTTAGTCTTTGCTGTAAGGTCAGTGAGGCTTTCCAGCCATAGGGTTATTGATTCAAAGCTGATTTCACGGTTTTCTGCTTCAAGCCAGTCTTTGAGCTTTTCGAGCCTTGAAACGTGCATGTCAATGGTTTTTTCGATGATCCCTTTTGCATCACGTTGGTAGTTTCTGAATTTTTCAAGGCGTGATTTAGTGAACGGTGATTTAATTTTATAGTTTTTGGGGCTTTCGATGATTGAATGAATTTCATTGATGCTGTCAACACTGATAGGTTGGCCGTGGGTGATCACATACTGCTGCATAACTCGGTTCATGCGAATCCAGTCATTGAACCTTTCAATCTTCTTTTCGAGCGAAATGCTTTCGCCAAGCTCAAACCATTTCTCTTTGAACCTCTCAAACTCCATATACGGTGCTTCACCACACGGATCAAAATTAGACTCAAACGCTTCTTTGGCTGATTTCCAAGGTTGTGCGTTTGAAATCAAGTCTGCGGTTTCGCTCTCAATCTGGTGAAACTTTTCAGCTGGAAAGGTCAGGTCAAGCTCTTCTGTCTGATTGCCGGTGACTATGTTCATCAGTCCGGCTTGCTGGCGGGTGGCAATCAACGTGGAAATGCCAAACGACTTTTCAGGCAATTCATCGGGCGTTGAGCCTGCTACCAGCTTCCGAGCGTTGGCAATCAGCTGCTTCCACAGCTGCAAGAAAGCAAATTTTTTCACCTGAGCTTCTGCCTTGCTCCCGGTCTTCAAGGACTCAGTGAACTCGGTACGGTTCAGGATATGCCGAACGTCTTTAGGGATGACCAGACGCACATGAAAGGTGCCGGACCGAAGAATCAGATTGTCAGATGCCATGTCATTACGCTACTAGAGGACTGGTGCCCGGATCATAGGCTTTTTGTAGCAATTTTTTGTAGCAAAATTTTCTGTAACGCTAGAAAAGCCTGTATTTGTTGGGTTAAGTAGCTGGATTCTGAAAGTCCCTATCTCTCCGCCATATCAATACAAAAAAGCCCCGTTTTACGGGGCTTTTTTGTGCTTGCTGTATTTTGTTCCCCTATCTGGATTTCGGTGATTTTCGTTCCGTGAACCCTGTCCTACTTTCCGCCGTAGTGTCCGGGATTAGTTGACCACTACAGTTTGAAGCCAGAAGGTGCTCGATGCCTGCGGACGGGGCATCTGAAACGTCCACGTCAACGGTGAAGATGCCAGCAAATCTCTGTAGTGCAAGCGATCTTGCACAGGTCGCTACGGCATTTTTCCGTGATCGTCGGTGTGGATTTGGTGCTAGAGGGGGCAGCAAAGTGGGACGTCGTGAAGTCGGATAAAGCGCTGCACGGCATGCCCCTTGGACGTAGTCATCCAATCCCGCACTCGCTTAAGGAAGGTCCACTCCGCCGTTTGGGTGTCGACACCTGCAAATGCGTCCAATCGCCTTGCGGCAACCCTTCAGAACGCCATGGATCTCGATAGCTTGAATCGCGTAGTTCGAACAGGTTGGTTCAAATCGGCATGCCTCTCGCAATCGGGCTGGCGCCACCAGCTGATACCAGTGAATTGCTGACAGGGTGTACTCCCGAATCATTGGGGCTTGCGCAAAGAGATCACGTAATAGTTTTCCAGCACATTTTTCTTCCCCAATAATGCATCGAAGCAACCAGGCTTGACGGAAACGCCGATAGTATCGATTCGATAGAACTCCCAGCCATCCTCGGCATGAGCGTTAACCACATTCTGTAGATAAGCTGCGGCTTCATTTCCCCGATGCTCCTTCGCTTTAACTTCAATATTTGGTGGTACTTGAACCATCTTGTAAATATACATCCTTGATCACCCTACAAATGCTTGTATTCCTTTGAACACAATTCGCAACTGCTTTATAGCTGGGCCGGTGCTGGATGAACAGCCTAGGCGCCCAACTATGCCCCGTGACAGAGAGTGGAATGCGGTCATTTTTACCCTGCTCAACTCACGCGCTAGTACCAAAGTCTTCTGTGGCGGCAACAAGGCGTGGTGCGCAAGAAGTTGCGCAGTGCTGCGCAAGAAGTTGCGCACTTTTTCCAAAGGTTGCGCAAGAAGTTGCGCACTAAAAAATGACTTTGATAGCGAAAATAAACCTACCTCATTGTTATTGAAAGATATTTTAAACTTGGCATAAACCTTGATCTGTTAAGTCAGGCCTTGGCAGGCAATTCGGCCTTACAAGTCCCCTTTTTCAGCAAGGAGCATCACCATGGCTACACCCGCTTATATGTCCATCACCGGCACCAAACAGGGTCTGATCACTGCCGGCGCATTCACCGCCGATTCGGTGGGCAACACCTACCAGGAAGGTCATGAAGACCAGGTCATGGTCCAAGGTTTCCAGCACGAAGTAATCATCCCGCGTGATCCACAGTCCGGCCAACCAACCGGTCAGCGCGTACACAAACCAGTGGTCATTACCAAAGTCTTCGACAAAGCCTCGCCACTGCTGTTGGCCGCCTTGACTTCCGGCGAGCGTCTGACCTCGATCGAAATCCAGTGGTACCGCACCTCGGCTGCGGGCACGCAGGAGCACTACTACACCACCAAGCTGGAAGACGCGATCATCGTCGACATCAAGGACTACATGCTCAACTGCCAGGACCCAGCGAATTCGCACTTTACTCACTTGGAAGAGGTGCACTTCACCTACCGCAAGATCACCTGGACCCATGAAGTCTGCGGCACTTCCGGCTCCGATGACTGGCGCACCCCTGTCGTCGGCTAAACCTGAGCGACCCGCCTCGGCCCGGCCTGTTGCGACAGCGTCGGGCGCTGCGCGTGGCTGAGACGTTCAGCCGCGTGTGGTCATGCTTTGTACCTGCGGTCAGCGGGTGCAGGACTTGGCGTTAATTCCAACGGATTATTACTTTCCACCAAGGACACGCTTATGTTCGCTCCGGCCAATACCGCGCAGTTCGACCTGCTGATCCCCGCGGTGCGCCATGATTTCAAGGTGCTCGCCTTTCGTGGCGCTGAAGTCATTAGCAGTCTTTATGCGATCCACATTGAGCTGGTCAGCGAGCGCCCAGACGTTGATTTGGAAAGCCTGCTCAGTCAACCGGCGTTTCTTCAATTTGGCCTCAATGGCGAAGGTCTGCATGGCTGCATCGAAGATGTCTGGGTGGGCGACGCCGGTCCGCGCTTGACCCGTTACCATCTGACGCTGGTCCCGGCCCTGCATTACTTGCAGTTCAGTCACCAGCAACGGATCTTTCAGCAACTGACGGTCGCGCAAATCATTGCCCAGGTCCTCAAGGGCCACGGCATTTTGGCCGATGCCTATACCTTTCATGTCAGCAGCAGCACCCCACGCGAATACTGCACCCAGTACGGAGAAAGTGATTTCCAGTTCGTCCAGCGCCTGTGCAGTGAGGAGGGCATCGCCTGGCACCATCAGCACAGCCCACAGGGGCATCATCTTGTCTTCACTGACGATCAGACTTTCTTTCCTACCCTCGGGACCACGCCGTACCAGCAGGGTAGTGGCCAAGTGGCCGATCATCCGGTGGTGCGGCATTTCAGCCAACGTTTCAGCACCCGGACCAGCCAGGTCACCCGTCGCGATTACGACTTCCAACGGCCGAGCCTGTTGCTGGAAAGTCAGTTCAGCGCGGAATTCAACCCGGCGCTGGAGGACTACCGTTCGCCACTGTTGATCGACAGTGAGCGGCGCGGCCGCCAGTTGGCCCGCCAGGCCCTGGAGCGGCACCGCGCTGACTACCAATTGGCCGAAGGCAAAAGTGATCAGTCGAACCTGCGCAGCGGGCATTTTTTCACGCTGAGCGAGCACCCGCGTTCGTCCTGTAACGCCTTGTGGTTACTGCTCGGTGTGAAGCACGAAGGCAAGCAGCCGCAGGTGCTGGAAGAGTCCATCGGTAGCGATATCAAGCCAGAGGATGGCTTCACCCAAGGCTACCGCAACAGCTTTAGCGCTATTCCCTGGGACGTGTTTTACCGTCCGCCGCTGGTCACTCGCCCGTCGCTGCTCGTTAGTCAGACTGCGCGGGTCACCGGCCCAGCGGGAGAAGAGATTTACTGCGATGAATATGGTCGGGTGAAGGTCGAGTTTCATTGGGACCGGAGCGAGCGTGGCAGTGACAAAAGCAGTTGCTGGTTGCGAGTCTCCTCCAGCTGGGCGGGAGAAAGCTTTGGTGCGGTAACGATCCCCCGTATCGGCATGGAAGTGGTGGTCACCTACCTGGAGGGTAACCCCGATGATCCGTTGATCACGGGTTGCATGTCCAATAAGGTCATGCCTGTGCCGTATCCCTTGCCGGCGAATAAGACCCGAACCGTGCTGCGCAGTGACAGCTCGCCGCGCAATGGCGGCTACAACGAACTGTCGATTGAAGACCGCGCCGGACAGGAGCAGATCTACCTGCGTGCCCAGCGCGATCTGAAACAGTTGATCCTGAACGACAGCGACACCGAGATCGGCCAGGACCGCCATGAGCAGATCACTCAGGACAGTCGTAGCCTGATTGGGCGTGATCGCTTTGAACAGGTCGATAACCACAGCTCAAGCCTGATCCAGGGTAACGAGCAGCACACCACCCACGGCGAGCGCAACACGCTGATCGGTGGCAATGAGCTGATTTCGATCACCGGCAACAGCAGCATCACCGCGGGTGGCACGTTAGTCATTCAGGCTGGATCCCAAGCCCATGTCACCGCGACCAATGTGGTGATCGATGCCGGCATGAGCCTGACGCTTGCGGCGGGTGGTCAACATATCGTGATCAACTCAGGGGGCATTTTTAGCAGCGTGGACATTGTTCAGGGTGGCTCGCCAATGTCCGGTATCCCCGTCCATTTGTCTGCACCGGTCGGCGACCTGCTCTTTGGTGAGACATCGGCGTCCACGTCAACATTGGTCGCTAAGGCTGACGAACCCGTGGTAGAGGAAGAAGAGGAGGAAGAGGAACTGGAAGAAACGGTGGAAGAGCCTCTCGTCGGCATTACCCTGCGTGTTGGCGTGTTCTTCGATGGCACGCTGAACAATGCGAACAACGGTGCGCTCGGTCTGCTGTGTGGTGCAAGCCACCCCATCAAACCCGAAGACTTGGATGCGACCTGTAAACCGTACATGAGTGATCCGGACAGCAGCTATGCGAACGACGAGTCAAACATCAAAAAGCTCAGTGATTTGTATTTTGCCCCGGATGAGATTCAGGACACTGGTGAGCAGCATCAGCTGTTTCGAATGCTCTACATAGAAGGCATCGGTACGTCATCCGGCCAAGCGGATAGCTTGATGGGCGCCGGTATGGGCCGTGGTGCAACAGGCGTGAGCGGCAAGGTAGAGGAGGTTTTTCGCAAGCTAACGGAAATTATCGTCCTGTTCGTCAAGACCAACCCTGACACTAAAATTGTCCACTTGACGTTCGACACCTTTGGGTTTAGTCGTGGCGCAGCGGCAGCACGGCACTTTGCCAACGAAGTAGCGCTGGGTCAGCACGGTCCCTTGGGGCAAACCATCAAAACAAATCGCCAAGCGTTTCACGAGACCTTCAGCGGTGACTACCAGCGTGATATTGAGATGGGCTTTATCGGACTGTTCGATACTGTAGCTTCTGTGGGTGGGCTCGAGAACCTGGGTTATATCCGTAGCCAAAAGGCGTCGGGGATCAAACTCTACCTGCCCCGGAGCTTGTTCCCCAACGTCGTCCAATTGGCCGCTCGGGATGAAGTTCGTGCCAACTTCCCGTTGACCCGTGTTAAAGCCGACCATGCTGAATACACGCTGCCCGGGGTCCATTCGGACATCGGTGGTGGTTACTTCACTGAGTCCGAGGAACTCTTGCTGGTTAGCCCGATGCAGGCGCTGGATGTTCCCGTCACCACGGACGTGAAATACACCTCGATCTATCGTGACGCGCAACAGGCAAAAGCCCAGTGGGAAGCCAAGGGCTGGCCGGCCGAAATGCTGGAGGTCGTGACGCCGTATGTTCGCGGGTTACGACCTTCTGAGCAGGACCGTATGAACCCTTACAAGCGTGTCTATGCGGCATTGCAGCTCAAGCGTCCCGTGCGAGGTGAATTGTCGCGGGTGTATCTGCGGGTGATGTATGAGTTTGCTAAGCGACAGGGCGTGCGTTTCATACCGTTCAGGGAGCATCTTTCGAGCCATGCAATTCCAGCAGAACTTCAAGCACTGTGTGACCGCTTTATCGCGGGGGACTACAGCACGACACCCGAGGAAGAGCACCTGCTCAAGCTAAGGTATATCCACACCTCGGCCAACTGGAATCCGCCCACCATTCTGCATGGCTCAGTGCCAAGGACCAGTGTCGGACTACTGTATTTCAATGCACCTACCACGGATGGGGTCCGCGTGCAGCATCCCCATGTCCCCGACTAGGAGTCACGATTATGCGAACACTATGGATCTTGTTAGGAGCTTTGTTTCTCAGCGGTTGTCAGGCTTCGGGTCTCTCTTGGGGGCGTTCGGACCCCGATGTCGGGCCGTGGGCGCTGGGTTTTGTCACTCCGTACTTGATGGATGGTTGGGTTGAGGACAGCGCCACCGTCGATGTCGATGGGAATCTGTTTCGTCGGATTGGCAGTGGAGGCGCTGCCGGTGGAGGAAAAAACGGCAGTAAAGGAGCACGTGGCTGGGCAGTAAAGGGGGACGGCACCAAAAGGGATGTCAGAGATGCAAAGCTGCCGGTGCGGATCTACGTGCGCTGGCAATCGGTGGTCGAACCGCAAACCTATCAAGGTTGGATTGAAATACCGGAAAGTGCGCGGCAGGTCATGCGTGATTCCCTGGTCAAAGATTGTCCAGGCTATCCCAAATTAAAGGCGGTTCGTACGGGGGTCTCCGTCCGGTTCGGACTCGCACCGGGCGGCGTTGTACAAGTTTGGGTGCTGGATGAGTGTGCAAATCCGGTCAAAGTCGCACGCGGTCAGGCCGAGATAGAGCCCAAGGGGCCTGATCTTGGACGATCTGGATATCCCCCCATGCAGGAAGCCTCCAAACGCTATGTTGAAGAATACGGCATTCCCTACGGCAGCTGGTAAATCGTCGTGGTTTTAGCTCGCCACTCGGCGGGCTTTCGCTATCCGGTGATGTGTTTCATCCCCACAGCTCATTAATACACCCATCACGGACGTGATCCGCGTGCAGCATCCCCATGTGTCTGCGTGCTCATGAGCGGGAGTACTGTGCACTAGACGTGGAAATCAGCAAGCTGCAAATCCCCCAGCAGCACTAGGGCACGCTACGTGGAGTCCAGGCCAGTGAGAGTCACGTCTACGGTCAGGTGGCCACGCACCCTGAGTGGCTGACCATTAACTTGCCACGCTGGAAAGTCCATTCATTCAACACGGCGCACGAACAATTGGCCTCAGCCCCAACCCCTGAGTGTGATTACGAGCGGAAGATCGCGCAAATCACGAGAAGTCGCGTCATCGGCGCGCCCTATCAGTTGGATATTGACTCGTCCAGCTAGCGACAAAAGATCGCGATCAGCCCATCACGGGTTGGCCGGCTACTTTTTCATTTTGTAGGTGGGCTTTTCCTGTACTCGTCAGTCAATGCTGGTGCTCCCCCATAAGTTCGATAACGCGAATAGGGAAGGGGCTACTGCGGAGTCCTTCGCCAGACTACGAAGGCGCATCGTTACACCTAGATCATCTGGAGCGGGTGCACGACCTTCGTTTTTCTTGCCATCGTGATGCATGCCTTTGGCGCATTCGGTCTTGAATATTGGTGTAAGCGGGCAATCTTCTTGCGGTGCAAACAGATACTTTAATCAATCAGTGTTGAGCGGATGCCGCGTGCAAGCGGCTCTTGTTATGAATGATAACTTTTGATCTTTTTTTGCTGACTGAACGCTGGTGAGTGTCGCAGTCTCCTTTAGCTTCGGTCAGCGAAGATTCTGAGGTGCGCGCAATGCTGTGTGGGCAGGGACGCTGAATTACTCCGGCAGACGTCGCGTTAGCGCAAATCTGCTGGTGTTAATGCAGGATATTCCGAGCCGCTTTCAGATACGTCCTACATCTATTCATGTTGCGCCTCCCTATGATCGACTGGTTTTCTAACGATGCAAACTCAAGCAGAGCAACCGCGTCCTCAATGCCGGATGTGGGTCGTTTAAAAATTAAAAGTTCAGGGAAGGAATGATTATGCTGGCTGAACATCTCGGGACGAGGCCTTTTTCAGGAGGGCTGATGATTTGCCTGAACGGATCCGCGCTGATCGAGCGTCGGTAGATGTCCTATTCAAGTAAGCTATCCACCGACTATCTTGAACTCGCGAACTCTGCCATTTCCCCACAGCAGTTCGCCGGGGACGATATTCGATTTTCCAGTGAGTTCGAGGCGCTGGAAAATGAGCTGTCCAAGGCTCAATCCATGCATGAAAGTGGGCAGACCGACTGGCTGAAAGTGCAGGAAATCGCTGAGACCTTGCTGCGTAGCCAATCCAAGGATCTACGGGTTGCGGCCTGGTTGACCTGGGCGTTGTATCAGCGCGAATCCTTTCCGGGCCTCGTGGCCGGCTGTGGCCTTTTGCGGCATCTGTGCGAACAGTATTGGGCCCAACTTCACCCAGCCAAACCGCGCACCCGCGCTGCCGCCATCTGCTGGCTAGTGCCGCGTCTTGAGCTCGTACTGAGTGAAAACGTCTCGATCAAAGAACAGATTCCGTTGTTCCGCCGCTTGGTGGAACACTTGGAAGGGCTCGATGCTGTCTGCACAGAGCACTTAAGTGACGACGCACCTCTACTGCTGCCCATTACCCGGCGCTTGAACAGTATGGTCCAGCGTGCCGCCGACAATCAGCCGCAGACAGGGCTCGTGGGTGCAGCAGTGGCTCAGGTCAAACAGGCCGCCACCCATTTGTTCTCAGCCGATGCCCCGATCGACAACGAAAAAGAAGCCCACAAGGCCCTGCGTGCTCAGCAAGAGAGCGCGCGACCATTGTGCGCCTGGTGGCTCAAACAAAAAACCACAGACCTGCGCGCCTTGCGCCTGAATCGCACCTTGCTGTGGCTGCCCATCGACGCTCTGCCTGAGCGTAATGCTGAACACATTACCGCGTTGCGTGGGTTGCCGGCGGATAAGCTCAAGGCTTATCGGGACCGTTCCGACCAAGGTCAATACGCCGACTTGTTGGTGGAGCTGGAGGCGAGCCTGGCGAAGGCGCCGTTCTGGTTCGATGGCCAGCGCATGGTCTGGGAATGCCTGCAAGGCTTGAACGCAGAGATGGCGATGCGCGAAGTAGAGGTTCACTTCGCGCTGTTGGTTCAGCGCCTGCCTGGCATCGTCGAATTGCGTTTTCATGACGGCGCCCCTTTTGCCGATCCGGCCACCCGGGCGTGGATCGCCGCCAATGTGATGCCGCACCTGCAAACCACCAGCGCGCCACGTAAGGTCGAAGTCGCCGTCACCCAGCCGGCCTGGGAACTGGCCCTGGAAGAAGTTCTGCCGATTCTGCGCAAGGACGGCCTCAAGGCCGCCGTACAAATCCTCAAGCAAGGTCTGCACAGTGCCCAGGGTGGGCGCGTTCGATTCTTCTGGCAGTTCGCCCTCGCACGTCTGTGTTTCACGGCCAAGAAATACGAACTGGCCAAGACCCAACTCGAAACCCTCGACCAAACATTACAGGACTCAGGCCTGAGCGCCTGGGAGCCCGACCTTGCGCTGGAAGTGCTGCATTTACTGCATAGCTGCTGCGAGTTGTTGCCGCAGAACCATGCCGTACGTGAACGCAAGGAAGAGATTTATCGCAGGCTGTGCCACCTCGATCTCGAAGTGGTACTCGAATAGGCCTCCGGGCCACAACCGCAAGGAGAAAAGCCATGGCCAAAGAAGGCTCGGTAGCCCCCAAGGAACGCATCAACGTCACTTTCAAACCTGCCACCGGCGGTGCCCAGGAAGAGATCGAACTGCCGTTGAAACTACTGGCAATCGGTGACTACACCCACCGCAAGGACGAACGCAAAGTCGAAGATCGCAAGCCGATCAGCATCGACAAGATGACCTTCGACGAGGTGCTGGCCAAGCAAGAGCTGAGCCTGACGCTGAGCGTACCGAACCGTCTTCAGGAAGGTAGCGACACCGAAGCACTGGCCGTGCAACTGCGCGTCAACTCGATGAAGGACTTCAACCCGGCCAGCCTGGTCGAGCAAGTGCCGGAGCTGAAAAAATTGATGGAACTGCGCGACGCGCTGATGGCCCTCAAAGGCCCGCTGGGTAACGCGCCTGCGTTCCGAAAAGCCATCGAAGGCGTGCTCGCCGACGACGAATCCCGCGGTCGCGTGTTGGGTGAGCTGGGCTTGAACGCCGCCGCCCAGAACGTCTGAGTTCCCATGAGTCAAGGAAGCCAATAATGAGCACTAGCGCAGCACAGCAAAAGAGCAACGAGAACGGCGAATACAGCATTCTTGACAGCATCATCGCCGAGACCCGCCTGACCCCGGACGACGAAGCCTACGACATCGCCAAGCGCGGAGTGTCGGCCTTCATCGAAGAGCTGCTCAAGCCGCAGAACAACGGTGAACCGGTCAAGAAAGCAATGGTTGACCGCATGATCGCTGAGATCGATGCCAAGCTCAGCCGCCAGATGGACGAAATCCTGCACCACCCCGACTTCCAGTCGCTGGAATCGTCGTGGCGTGGTCTGCAGTTGCTGGTCGACCGCACCAATTTCCGCGAAAACATCAAGATCGAAATCCTCAACGTCTCCAAAGACGACCTGCTGGACGACTTCGAAGATTCGCCGGAAGTGATGCAGTCGGGCCTGTACAAGCACATCTACACTGCTGAATACGGTCAGTTTGGTGGTCAGCCTGTGGGGGCGATCATCGCCAACTACTTCATGTCCCCAAGTTCGCCAGACGTGAAACTGATGCAGTACGTGTCCAGCGTAGCCTGCATGTCCCACGCGCCGTTCATTGCCGCCGCCGGCCCGAAATTCTTCGGCCTCGAAAGCTTCACCGGCTTGCCGGACCTGAAAGATCTGAAAGATCACTTCGAAGGCCCGCAATTCGCCAAATGGCAGAGCTTCCGCCAATCGGAAGACTCCCGTTACGTTGGCCTGACCGTGCCGCGCTTCCTGCTGCGCAACCCGTACGACCCGGAAGACAACCCGGTGAAATCGTTCGTCTACAAAGAAACCGTCGCTAACAGCCACGAGCACTACCTGTGGGGCAATACCGCCTACGCGTTCGGGACCAAGCTGACCGACAGCTTCGCCAAATTCCGCTGGTGCCCGAACATCATCGGCCCGCAAAGCGGTGGCGCGGTGGAAGACCTGTCGTTGCACCACTTCGAAAGCATGGGCGAAATCGAAACCAAGATTCCGACTGAGGTTTTGATTTCCGACCGCCGTGAGTACGAACTGTCCGAGGAAGGTTTCATCTCCTTGACCATGCGCAAAGGCTCCGACAACGCGGCGTTCTTCTCCGCCAGCTCGGTGCAGAAGCCGAAATCCTTCGGCATCAGCGCAGAAGGTAAGGCCGCAGAGCTGAACTACAAGCTCGGCACCCAACTGCCTTACATGATGATCGTCAACCGCCTGGCTCACTACTTGAAAGTGCTGCAGCGCGAGCAACTCGGTTCGTGGAAAGAACGTACCGACCTCGAACTGGAACTCAACAAGTGGATCCGCCAGTACGTGGCCGACCAGGAAAACCCGAGCGCCGAAGTCCGTGGTCGTCGTCCGCTGCGCGCAGCCCAGATCATCGTCAGCGATGTTGAAGGTGAGCCTGGCTGGTACCGCGTCAGCCTGAACGTGCGCCCGCACTTCAAGTACATGGGTGCTGATTTCACCCTGTCGCTGGTTGGCAAGCTGGACAAAGAGTAAGCGGAGCCTAACTCATGACTGGATACGGCAGCCTTTTCGAACGCCTGGGTGGCGACGCGGACAAACGCGTCGGCTGGAGCCGCGAGGTTTCCGCCATGGCGTCCGTGGCTGCCCATCTGGCCAAGATGCTCAGCACCCGTGCGGGCAGCGTGCAAACGCTGTCCGATTACGGGCTACCCGATCTCAATGACATGCGTCTGAGCCTGCACGACTCCCTGAGTCAGGCCCGTCTGGCCATCGAAAATTTCATCGAAGCCTACGAGCCACGCCTGAGCAATGTGCATGTCATCTCCCTGCCGCGTGACCACGATCAGCTTCGCCTGTCCTTCAGCATTGAAGGCCTGCTGGAAGTGGATGGTTTCAAGCGACAGGTCAGTTTCGTTGCGCGCCTCGATGGTCGTGGTCAGGTCAACGTCAGTTCATGAGACTGCGATGCCAGCGAAGACGGCTGGCTGCACCCGTGGGCACTGCGCTTGCCTGACGTTGAATACCAGGCGCGCACATTTTTATTTATGGGTTGATCAGCATGGATGTTCAGGGCGTTTTGTTGACCGCCACTGACTCAAACCTTTCGCCAACCAGTAAAGCAGGGAGCTGACTGTGTCTTTTAACCACTACTACCAAAGCGAACTCACGGCCCTGCGTCAAATGGGCCGCCGGTTCGCCGAACGTAGTCCAGCGTTGGCGCCTTTTCTCGGCCAGGCCGGGCGGGATCCGGATGTGGAGCGGTTGCTGGAAGGGTTTGCGTTCCTGACCGGTCGCCTGCGTCAGAAGCTCGATGACGAATTGCCAGAGCTCAGCCACTCGCTGATGCAACTGCTGTGGCCCAACTACATGCGGCCATTACCGGCGTTCAGCATTTTGCAGTTCGATCCGCTCAAGCGTTCTGGCCCGGCCCTGAAAGTCGAGCGCGATACGCCGATTGAAAGTGTTCCGATTGAAGACGTGCGTTGCCGTTTCCGCACGTGCTACCCGACCGAAGTCCAGGCGCTGGATCTGGCCGCGCTGACGTACTCGGTGAAGGGAGACGGTTCGCTGTTGAGCCTGCGCCTGGAGATGAGCGCCGACGGTCACCTCGGTGAGCTGGAGTTGAGCCGCTTGCGTCTGCACTTCGCTGGCGAGCGATACATCAGCCAGATGCTGTACCTGAGCCTGTTGCGCAATCTGGAAGGCATCGAGTTGATCCCGCTGGATGGCGCCGGTAAACCAATCAATGGCGTCAACGGCACACCGATGGCGTTCAAGATGCCCGGTGACCGGGTGCAGCCGGTGGGTTTTGCCGAAGAAGAAGCGTTGATCCCGTATCCGCTGAACACCTTCCGTGGCTACCGCTACCTGCAAGAATATTTCGCCTTCCAGGACAAGTTCCTGTTCGTCGACGTCAACGGTCTGGACATTCTCAAGGCGCTGCCGCAAGACACGCTCAAGCAGATGCGCGGCCTGGAGTTGCGCTTCGATATTCGCAAAAGCGGCATCCTGCGCATGCGCCCGACCCTGGACAACGTGAAGCTGTATTGCACGCCGATCGTCAACCTGTTCAAGCACGATGCGTTGCCAATCCGCCTGGACGGCAAACAGGACGAATACCTGTTGCTGCCCGCCGAATACGACTTGGAAAACTGCGGTGTGTTTTCGGTGGAAAGCGTCACCGGATGGAAACCCGGCGGCCTCGGCCACCAGGAATACGTGCCGTTCGAATCCTTCGAGCACGACCCGAGTTTCGACGTGGCCACTAGCCGTCCGCATTACAGCATTCGCCAGCGTTCATCGCTGTTGCACGACGGCCTCGACACATACTTGAGCTTCGGCATCCGCCACACCGAAGCCCACGAAACCCTGTCGATCGAGCTGATGTGCACCAACCAGAACCTGCCGCGCAAGCTCAAGCTCGGCGAGATCAGCCAGGCCTGTGAAGAGACGCCGGAGTTCCTCAGTTTCCGCAACATTACCCCGGCTACCCCCAGTTATGCGCCGCCGCTGAACCGTGACTTCCTGTGGAAGCTGATCAGCAACATGTCGCTTAACTATCTGTCGTTGGCCGACGTCAATGCGTTGAAGGTGATTCTCGAAACCTACGACCTGCCGCGCTATTACGACCAGCACGCGGATAAAGTCAGCAAGCGCCTGCTCGGCGGGCTCAAGTCGATTAAACACCAACACGTCGACCGCCTGCATCGCGGCTTGCCGGTGCGCGGGTTGCGCACCGAGTTGACCATCGACCCGGAAGGCTACATCGGCGAGGGCGACCTGTTCGTGTTCGCTTCGGTTCTTAACGAGTTTTTCGCGCTTTACGCCAGTCTCAATTCGTACCACGAGTTGCGGGTAAAAAGCACACAGGGAGAGGTGTACCAATGGACACCACGTATGGGCCTTCAGCCGCTGCTTTAAGCGGACTGACCCGAGGAATACGCGAGTACTCGCTGTTTCAGGCTGTGCTGCTGGTGGTTGACCGGCTGCGCGAGGCCCACCCGCGCCTGAGTCAGGACGATCTGTACGACCAGCTGGAATTCCAGGCCAACCCGAGCCTGGGTTTCCCTGGCAGCGATGTCGATCGCGTGGAGTTTTTCCACGAGCACGGGCAGATGCGCGCGCGCCTGCGGTTCAACCTGATAGGGCTGGTCGGTTCCGGTTCGCCGCTGCCGGCGTTTTATGGTGAACAGGCCTTGGGCGATAGCGAAGACGGCAACCCGACCCGCAACTTCCTCGACCTGTTCCACCATCGTCTGCAACGGCTGATGCTGCCGATCTGGCGCAAATACCGCTACCGCGCAAGCTTCGAGAGCGGTGCGCTCGACCCGTTTTCTTCGCAATTGTTTGCGTTGATTGGCCTGGGTGGCGAAGAGATCCGCAAGGCCGGCGAACTGAACTGGAAACGCCTGCTGCCGTACCTCGGCTTGCTCAGTTTGCGGGCGCACTCGGCGGCGCTGATCGAAGCCGTGCTGCGTTACTACTTCAAGCACGCCGAGCTGACCATCGAGCAGTGCATCGAGCGCCGCGTGGAAATCCTCGACGAGCAGCGCAATCGTTTGGGCCGCGCCAACAGCCTGCTCGGCGAAGACCTGGTGCTGGGCGAACACGTGCGCGACCGCAGCGGCAAATTCCGCATTCACATCCGCGAACTCGACTGGCAACGCTTTCACGAATTCCTGCCAATCGGTTTTGGCTACCAGCCGCTGTGTGCTCTGGTGCGCTTCACCCTGCGTGACCCGCTCGATTACGACATTCGCCTGGTGTTGCGCCAGGAAGAAATCCGCGAACTGCGCATCGGTGAGCAGAACGCCTGCCACCTGGGATGGACCAGTTGGCTGGGCCGCGAAAAAGCGGACGGGGTAGTCACCTTGGGCAGCAAAATTCATTAAGGACAGATGACCAATGATCAACGTAGACCTGCAACAACTTATCCAGGCGCTGGACGCCGAAACCCGTCGTGAACTGGAAAGTTCTGCCGAACGCTGCGTCGCCCGTGGCGGCAGCAAGATCCTCGTCGAAGACTTGTTGCTCGGCCTGCTGGAGCGTCCGCAAGGCCTGCTCGCACGCGCGCTGCAAGACGCCGACGTGGATGCCGGAGAGCTGAGCGCCGCCCTGCAATCACGGGTCGAGCACAGCGCCTCGCGCAACCCGGTGTTTGCCCCGGAGCTGGTGCAATGGCTGCAGGATGCCTTGCTGGTGGCCAACCTCGAACTGGGCCAGACCCAGGTCGAACAGGCCGCGCTGATCCTCGCCCTGCTGCGCAACCCGATGCGCTACGCCGGCAGCCGTTACCAGACGTTGCTGGCCAAACTGAACATTGATCGCCTGAAAGAGTTCGCCCTGTCGCAGAAAGAGCAACCGGCCACCGGTAAACCCGCCTTGCCGGGCGAGTCGCTGCTGCAGCGCTTCACCCACAACCTGACCCAACAGGCCCGCGACGGCAAAATCGACCCGGTTCTGTGCCGCGATGGCGCGATCCGGCAGATGGTCGACATCCTCGCCCGTCGTCGCAAGAACAACCCGATTGTGGTTGGTGAAGCCGGCGTCGGTAAAACCGCCATTGTTGAAGGACTGGCCTCGCGCATCGCTGCCGGTGAAGTGCCGCAAGTGTTGAAAGGCGTCGAGTTGCTGTCGCTGGACATGGGCCTGCTGCAGGCCGGCGCCAGCGTCAAAGGTGAATTCGAACGTCGCCTCAAAGGCGTGATCGACGAAGTCAAAGCCTCGCCGAAACCGATCATCCTGTTCATCGACGAAGCCCACACCCTGATCGGCGCGGGCGGCAATGCCGGCGGTTCCGACGCGGCCAACCTGTTGAAACCGGCGCTGGCGCGTGGCGAACTGCGCACCATCGCCGCCACCACTTGGGCCGAGTACAAAAAATACTTCGAGAAAGACCCGGCGCTGGCCCGTCGTTTCCAACCGGTGCAACTGCACGAACCGACCGTCAGCGAAGCGGTGACTATCCTTCGCGGTCTGGCTCAGGTCTACGAGAAGGGCCACGGCATCTACCTGCGCGATGACGCCGTCGTCGCTGCTGCGGAACTGTCCGCCCGTTACCTCGCCGGTCGCCAACTGCCGGATAAAGCCGTCGACGTGCTCGACACCGCGTGCGCCCGTGTCCGTATCAGCCTCGCCGCGGCCCCGGAAAGCCTTGAGCTCCTGCGTGGCGAACTGGCTGAAGGTGGCCGTCAGCGTCAGGCACTGCGCCGTGATGCCGAAGCTGGCTTGTCGATCGATCACGAAGCGCTGGACGCGTTGGAAGCGCGCCTGGATGAAGCCGAAAACGAAATGGCCGCGCTGGAAATCCTCTGGACAGAACAGAAGGAGCTGGCCGAACGCCTGTTGGACCTGCGCCAGCAACTGGCCAAGGCCCGCAAAGCAGCCGCCGTCGAACCAACCGTCACGGTTGAAGAAGACGCCGAAGGCACGGTGATCGAAACCCTGCCGGTCGACGAATCGCAATGCGTCGAAGCCCTGGAAACCCAGCTCAACGACACTCACAAAGCCCTGACCGAGGCCCAGGTCAAAGAGCGTCTGGTGAGCTTCGAAGTCTGCCCGCGTCTGGTGGCTGAAGTGATCAGCGCCTGGACCGGCGTGCCATCGGCGCAATTGGCACGCGAGCACAATACCAAGGTCGCCAGTTTCGCCACCGATCTGCGCACGCGCATTCGTGGTCAGGAGCAAGCTGTTCACGCCCTGGACCGCTCGATGCGCGCCACTGCTGCTGGCCTCAACAAACCCGACGCGCCAGTGGGCGTGTTCCTGCTGGTCGGCCCGAGCGGCGTCGGCAAGACCGAAACCGCGCTGGCCCTGGCTGATTTGCTCTACGGCGGTGATCGTTTTATCACCACCATCAACATGTCCGAGTTCCAGGAGAAGCACACCGTGTCGCGCCTGATCGGTGCGCCGCCGGGCTACGTCGGTTACGGCGAGGGCGGCATGCTCACCGAAGCCGTGCGTCAGAAACCGTACTCCGTCGTGCTGCTCGATGAAGTCGAAAAGGCTGACCCGGACGTACTCAACCTGTTCTACCAAATCTTCGACAAAGGTGTGGCCAACGATGGCGAAGGTCGCGAGATCGACTTCCGCAACACGTTGATCCTGATGACCTCGAACCTGGGCAGCGACCGCATCAGCGAACTCTGTGAAAACGGCGCGCGGCCGTCCGCCGAGGTGCTCGAAGAAACCATCCGCCCGGTGCTCAGCAAACACTTCAAACCGGCGCTGTTGGCGCGCATGCGCGTGGTGCCTTACTACCCGGTCGGCGGCCCGGTGCTGCGCGAGCTGATCGAAATCAAACTCGGCCGTTTGGGCGAGCGTTTGAACCGTCGTCAGCTGGATTTCACCTACTGCCAGAACCTCGTCGATCACCTGGCCGAGCGCTGCACGCAAAACGACAGCGGCGCACGCCTGATCGACCATTTGCTCGACCTGCACGTGCTGCCACTGGTGGCCGACCGCTTGCTCGACGCAATGGCCACCGGTGAAAGCCTCAAGCGTGTGCATGCCACGCTCGATGGTGACGCCAGCGTGATCTGCGAGTTCGCCTGAGGTGGGTGTGATGTTCACTCAAGTGCCGCAACCGTTGATCTATGCCGAAG
This sequence comes from Pseudomonas sp. B424, assembly GCF_055408345.1. NCBI lineage: Bacteria > Pseudomonadati > Pseudomonadota > Gammaproteobacteria > Pseudomonadales > Pseudomonadaceae > Pseudomonas > Pseudomonas sp. B424. The sequence continues at coordinate 130,945 of NZ_JBUZTL010000002.1, forward strand.
CCTTGTTGGCGCAGTTCGCCAGCCTGTCGCGGGCGGCGGACGGTGCTGCGCTGTTGGGTGACTTCGTGCGCGGGGTGGCCGAACTCAGCGGTTGCGAATTGACGCAGCTGTACCTGCTGGACGCCACTCACACGTGCCTGGGAATGAACGCCGAGTGCCTCAACGGCATTCTGCAACCTCGGGAAGCGGCGAGCCTGCCAGCCGATTACAACGGTGAACAACTGCTGCAATTCGCCCTGTGCCAGAACCGCGTGGTGAGCCTCGGCGAGTTGAGCGGCAGCCTGCACGAAACCAGTTTCCTGCCGCCGCAGGCAACGCCTTGGCAGTCGCTGTTGTGCGTGCCGCTGGTGAATCACCTGAACGCGGTCGAAGGTTTGCTGCTGTGCGTCAGTCGCCAGCACATCGACCTGAAAGGCTTCGCCGATTCCCTCGGGCAGTTGGGCTCGTTCGTGCTCGGTCAGTTGCATTTGCTGCAACGCTTACGTCGTCCTGCGGGTGACTCAAAACCCGCGCCAGTGAGCGTGCCGAGCGCCAGTGATTACGGTTTGATCGGAAAAAGCGCTGCCATGCGCCAGACCTATTCGCTGATCAGCAAAGTCTTGCACAGCCCGTACACCGTGCTGTTGCGCGGCGAAACTGGCACCGGCAAGGAAGTGGTCGCACGGGCGATTCACGATTGTGGTCCGCGCCGTTCTCAAGCCTTCATCGTGCAGAACTGCGCGGCGCTCCCCGAGAACCTGCTGGAAAGCGAGCTGTTCGGCTACCGTAAAGGCGCCTTCACCGGCGCCGACCACGACCGAGCCGGGCTGTTCGATGCGGCCAACGGCGGTACCTTGTTGCTCGATGAAATCGGCGACATGCCGTTGTCGTTGCAAGCCAAGTTGCTGCGCGTGTTGCAGGAAGGCGAGATCCGCCCGCTGGGTTCCAACGACACCCACAAGATCGACGTGCGCATCATCGCCGCGACCCACCGTGATTTGTCGCTGCTGGTCAGCGAAGGCAAGTTCCGCGAGGACTTGTACTACCGCCTTGCGCAATTCCCGATCGAGTTGCCTGCCCTGCGTCAGCGCGAGGGCGACATTCCCAACCTGGCGCGGTACTTCGCCGACAAGGCCTGCAAGTTCTTGCAACGCGATGCGGTGCACTGGTCCGACGCGGCACTGGATCACCTGTCCGGTTACGCCTTTCCCGGCAACGTGCGCGAAATCAAAGGCCTGGTCGAGCGTGCGGTGTTGCTGTGCGAAGGCGGCGAATTGCTGGTGGAGCATTTCTCCCTGCGTTCGACCCCGATACCGGATGACAACAGTGTGAACCTGTGCGAACTCAGGGCGGTCATGCCGCCAGACAATCGTTTGAAGTTGCGCGAGCGCCTGGAAGCCATGCTGGAAGACAGCAGCCTGGACCTGCGTGGACGTCTGGAGCAGGTCGAACGCAGTTTTTTGCTCGATTGCTTGTGTAAAAACAATGGCAATCAGACTCTCGCGGCCCGCGAACTCGGGTTACCGCGTCGCACGCTGCTGTACCGCCTCGGGCGACTGAATATCAATCTTGGGGATTTCAATGGTTAGGCAAATGACCGTCAACTTTATCTCGTCCGCTTCTGATAGCACCACCCAGCCGGGCTGGCGCTTTGTGCTTTGTCTGCCTCTGGAGACCCTCTGATGCCCGTTCGTCACTGGCAAGCCGTCCTGCTGACCCTCGTCGTTCTATGCGGCCTCGGCGGCTGTAGCGGCAATTACAAATACAACGACAACACCTATCGCCCATTGGGTGATCCGCACGCGGTCAATCGCGGCAAGTGACCGCAAGGAGAATCACCATGGAACTGGTTTTCGAAATGCTCAACACCAAGCAGTTCGTGCCCACCGATTTATGCCAGAAGACCTTCAAACAGGCCGGTGGCGTGATCGGTCGTGGTGAGGATTGCGACTGGATCATCCCGGACAGCAAGCGTCACCTGTCCAATCACCACGTGATGATCAGCTACCGCGAAGGCGCGTTTTTTCTCACCGACACCAGCAGCAACGGTGTCCAGGACGGCGAAAGCGGTGCACGTCTGCGCAAAGGCGAAGCGGTGCGCATTGAACACGGTAGCGTCTATGTGCTGGGGGATTTCGAGATCCGTGCGCGGCTGGTGCGCGATCCGGCAACCTTCGACGTCGGTCGTCCGCAGGCGGCAGGCAGCATCATTCCGGATAACGCCTTCCTCGACCTCGACCCGCTCAATGCCCTCGATCAGCAAGAACGCGTGTATTCGGAAATCGAGGAATTGATCTCCCCAAGCACCACAATCGAAGACACCCGTCAGCGTGCCGACTACGCGCGCATCGACATGGAAAGCCTGATGGTTCCGGAGTTGATCAACGCTCCGGCCGAAATCGTACCGGCCCCAGCGCTGAAAGCCGTCGAGCGTCAGAGTGAGGGTTTCTGGGAGCATTTCGGTGCTGCGCTGGGTGTGGACCTCAAAGGCCTTGACCACGATGCCCGCGAAGGCGTGGCGCTGAATGCGGCACGCTTGCTCAAGCAAAGCGTCGGCTGTTTACAGCAGAGCCTGCGCACCCGCAGCGAACTGAAAAACGAACTGCGGCTGGCCCAGACCACTGTGCAAGGCTCGCAAAAGAACCCGCTGAAATGCGCCGTCGATGCCGGTGAAGCGCTGGGCATTTTGTTGCAGTCGAACAAGCCGGGCCAGTTGCGTGCCGAGCAAGCGATCTCCCGCGCGTTCCGCGATTTGCAGGCGCATCAGGTGGCTTTGCTGACCGCCAGCCGCGCCGCTGTTCGCGGCACGCTGGAGCATTTCTCGCCACAGCAATTGACCCTGCGTTTCGAGCGCGACAATAAGCCTTTGCTCGCCACCTCCGGCAGTCGCTGGAGAGCCTACGGTCGTTATCACCAGGCCCTGCGTCAGGACGATGACTGGAGCGAACGCCTGTTGGCCCGTGACTTCGCTCAGGCCTACGAAGAGCAGATCCGCCTGATTTCCACCCTACACACCGACCACCAAGGATGATGCGCATGTCTCGCTGCTCGACCACTTTTTTCAAGACGCTGACGGCGCTAATGGCCCTGGTGCTGCTGGCCGGCTGCTCATTGCTGTCGCCGTATTCGACAGTCACCAAGCTCAACCTGAAACTGACCGCCAGCGATCAGTTGAACCTGGACCTCAACGGACGTCCGTCGCCGATTGTCGTGCGTCTGTTCGAGCTCAAGCACCCGGTGACCTTCGAAAACGCCGACTTCTTCAGCCTGTATGAACGCGCCAAGGAATCCCTGGCCCCAGACCTGGTGGCCAGCGAAGAACTCGAGTTGCGCCCGGGCGAAACCGTTGAACTTAAACTCAGCGTGGAGGAGGGCAGCCGCTACGTTGGCGTGCTCGCCGCCTACCGCGATCTGCCGGAAACCAAATGGCGCTACACCGTGCAAATCACCCCGGTGGAAGTCACCGACGCTGACCTGACGCTTGATCAGGCCGGTATCCGCAGCAGCCTCGAAACGCTCGCCAAGGCGGATGACTGATCATGAATACCCATAAAGTCATTTGGCAGGAAGGCATGCTGCTGCGTCCGCAGCACTTCCAGCACAACGATCGCTACTACGACCACCAGATGAAAACCCGTACCCAGTTGTTGGGCAGCTACATCTGGGGCTTCCTCAGCCTGGACATCGACTTGCAGTTCCTCAACATGGGCAAACTGGTGATCAGCCAGGCCTCGGGGATTCTGCCGGATGGCAGCCTGTTCGAACTCGGCGGCAACACCGAGCCGTTGGCCCTGGACGTGCCGCCGAACACCGGCAACACGCCGATTTATCTGGCGCTGCCGCTGGTCACCGGTAACCACGTCGAGTCACGCCGCCCGGAGCAAACCGACGTGTTGGCGCGCTACACCGCGTACGAAGCCGAAGTCGCTGACTCCAATGCTGGTGATGATTCCTCCAGTCAGGTGCGCTGCGGTCGTCCGGATTTCAAGCTGTTGCTCGGCGAGCAGCAGAGCGATCAGGCTTATGTGAAACTGAAAATATGCGACGTGCTCGACACCACGCCCGACGGAGTGATCAGCCTCGCCCCGGATTTCGTGCCGACCTACATCCAGGCGCATTCCTCCAGCTACCTGCTGTCGTGCCTCAAAGAAGTGATCAGCATGCTCGGTCACCGCGGTGACACCATCGCCGACCGAATCCGCTCCAACGGCAAGGTCGGTGGCGCGGAAGTCGGTGACTTCATGATGCTGCAACTGATCAACCGCACCGAAATGCTGCTGCGTCACTACCTTGGCCTGGAGCAGGTTCACCCGGAAGAGTTGTACCGCACGCTGCTGACCATGCTCGGCGATTTGGCGACGTTTTCCAGCGAGAGCAAACGCCCGCGCCTGGACAGCCGTTACCAGCACAGCGATCAGGGCGCGAGCTTTCGCAAGCTGATGGAAGCGATCCGTCAGGTGTTGTCAATGGTGCTCGAACAGCACGCTATCGAACTGATCCTGCAAGAGCGGCAGTACGGGATCATCGTCTCGCCGTTGCACGACCACAAACTGCTGGGCTCGGCGTCGTTCGTGCTGGCGGCCAGTGCCAACTGCGACTCCGAAGAACTGCGCCACCGCTTGCCGGCGCACCTCAAGGTCGGCCCGGTGGAGCGCATCCGCCAACTGGTCAACCTGCACCTGCCGGGCATCAAGGTCAAACCGTTGCCGGTGGCCCCGCGGCAGATCGCGTTCCACTCCAACAAAACCTATTTCATCCTCGAACTCAGTTCGGGAGACCTGGCAGACCTGGAGCGCTCCGGCGGCTTCGCGTTCCACGTTTCCGGTGAATTTGCCGAGCTCGAACTGAAATTCTGGGCCATCAGGAACTGACTGAAATGATTAAGGACATGGAACACCATCAGGACGATAAAACCGTCTTGCTCGACCGCCAGGGCCACGGCCCGGCGCAAAGTCCGCTGACCGATTTCGCTGCACCGCCGCGTTTCGAACAGCTCGAAGAACGCATGATCTACGCCGCGCGCCTGCGCCCGGCGGAAGCGTTCAACATCAGCCTCAATTCGCTGGTGGCCACCGCCTCGGAGCTGCTGTCGGAAGTAGTGCGCCTCAAGCACAGCGACACCCGCGAAGACATGTACGCGCTCAACGAGCGACTGACCGCCGGACTCAAGCTGTTTGAGGTGCGCGCACTGCACAACGGCGCTGAAAGCAGCCAGGTGATGGCCGCGCGTTATGTGTTGTGCACTGTGGTCGACGAAGCCGTCGTGACCACACCGTGGGGCAACGAAAGCGAGTGGTCGCAGATGAGCCTGCTCAGCAGCTTCCACAACGAAACCTTCGGTGGCGAGAAGTTCTTCCAGCTGCTGGACCGCCTGTCGAGAAACCCGGTCAAGCACCTGCCGATGCTGGAATTGATGTACCTGTGCCTGTCTCTCGGTTTCGAAGGCAAGTACCGCGTACAAGCGCGCGGCATGCTCGAACTCGACGGCATCCGCGATGCCTTGTATCGGCAGATCCGTCAACTTCGTGGCGACGTGCCGCGTGAGCTGTCGCCGCATTGGGAAGGCCTGAACGATCGGCGCCGCAGCCTGGTGCGCATCGTGCCGGCGTGGATGGTGGTGCTGTTCACCTTCGTCTGCCTGGTGGTGATGTATTCCGGTTTCGCCTGGGTATTGGGCGAGCAGCGCGACAGCGTTCTGCAACCTTATCAGCCGCTTGATTCGGCCGCGGTCCAGCCGCTGTCGCAGCCGTAAACAGGGACGTGTGATGAAAAAGTTTTTTAAGAAACTCGGCGCATTTTTGTGCAAGACCTGGGTCTGGACCTTGCTGGTGGTGCTGTTTGTCGCGCTTCTGGTGTGGTTCGTCGGGCCGCTGCTGGCGGTGGATGACTACAAGTTCTGGGAAGGCTCGACCTCGCGCTTGCTGACCATCAGCGTGCTGTTCCTGATCTGGGGCCTGACCATGGTCTTCGTTAGTTGGCGCGCCGGTGTGCGTAAAAAAGCCGTCGAAGACACCGAAGACGGCCAGGATCGCATCCGCCGCGAAGAGCTGATCGACGAAGAAGAGAAGGAGTTGAAGGTGCGTTTCAAGGACGCCCTGAAAACCCTCAAGACGTCGAGCCTGTATCGCGGCCGCAGCGAACGCTGGCGCAGTGATTTGCCATGGTACTTGCTGATCGGCCCGCAGGGCAGTGGTAAGACCAGCTTGCTGGACTTCTCGGGCCTCGAATTTCCGATCAACAAGATCGACCGCAAACTGACCCGCGATACCCTCGGCACCCGTCATTGCGACTGGTACTTCGCCGACCACGGTGTACTGATCGACACTGCCGGGCGTTACCTGACCCAGTCGGATGCCGAAGTCGATGGCAGTGCCTGGAGCACCTTGCTCGACCTGCTGCGCAAGCGTCGCCGCAACCGCCCATTGAACGGCGTGCTGGTGACCATTCCAGTGGAAACCCTGCTGGGTGGCAGCGAGCAAGACCTCGACACCCTGGCCCGCCAGGTACGTGCGCGCTTGCAGGACGTGCATCAGAAACTCCACATCGACGTGCCGATTTATCTGGTGCTGAGCAAGGCCGACAAACTGCTCGGTTTCGACGAATTCTTCGATCAACTGACCCGCGAAGAAAGCGATCAGGTGCTCGGCACCAGCTTCCGCAAAGAGCAGAGTGGCACCGACGTGGCCGTACTGCGCGCCGAGTTTGAAGCGCTGCTGCGTCGTCTCAACAGCCAAGTGATCATGTACATGCACCAGGAACGCGACACCCAGCGCCGTGGCCGCATCCTCGACTTCCCGCATCAACTGGGACAGATCGGCGAGCGCCTGTGCCTGTTTGTCGACATGGCGTTCACCGGCAACCGCTACCAGCGTGTCAGCCAGTTGCGCGGTTTCTACCTGACCAGCGCGCCGCACCTGACCCAGGAAATGGACCCGGCCACCGCCGGCATCGGTGCCAATCTGGGCATGAACGCGGGCGTGCTGCCGACCTTGCGCAGTGGCCGTTCGCGCTTCATTCACCACCTGTTCAGTCGGGTGATTTTCCCCGAGGCCGATCTGGCCGGTCTGGACAAGCGCGAACGCAGTCGCATCCATTGGGGACAGCGGGCGCTTTACATGGGCGCGCTGGCGGCATTGGCGCTGTTCGGCATGCTGTGGGCGGGCGGTTTCTCCGCCAACTACGAGCGTCTGGAAAGCCTGCGCAACCTGGCCTCCCAATGGACGCAACAGCGTTCGGTCCTGACGGCCCGCGATGATTCCATGGCCGTGCTCAAGCCCCTCGGCACTGCTTACGCGGCAACTCTGGTCTTTCCGAAAAAAGGCGACGCGAGTTACCACGAGCGTGGCGGTCTGTACCAAGGCGAAGAGGTCAACCCAGTGGTCAGGGCAGCGTACGAGCGCGAGCTCGAAGCGCAACTGCTACCGAAGGTCGCAACGCTGCTGGAAGGGCAGATCCGCACCAACATGCAGGACCGCGAACGCCTGCTCAACAGCCTGCGCGCATACCTGATGCTGAACATGAAAGACCGTCGCGACGGTCCGTGGCTCAAGGATTGGGTTGCCACCGAGTGGTCCCAGCGTTATACCGGCAACGCCGCTGTGCAGAACGCTTTGAATACCCACTTCGAACGCTTGCTCCAGCAGCCGTTTATCTACCCGCTGAACGATCAACTGGTGGCTCAGGCACGTCAGGTCTTGCGCAACGAATCGCTGGCCAACGTGGTTTACCGGATGCTGCGTGAACAGGCGCGCAACCTGCCGGAGTATCGCCTCAGCCAACATTTGGGTCCGCAAGGCTTGCTGTTTGTCGGCACCGATTACGTGATCCCGGGCTTCTACACCCAACAGGGTTATCAGCAGTATTTCTCGGTTCAGGGCAGTGCGTTGGTCACCGAGATCCTGCGTGACAACTGGGTGCTGGGCGAAGGTTCGGGCATCAGCGGCATGGACTTGCGTCGCCTGATGGTCGAACTGGAGCAACTGTACTTTCGGGACTACGCCAACTTCTGGAGCGAAGCGGTCGGCCAGGTCGCCTTGCCACCGATCAACGACGCGGGCGAGGGCGCCGAGCAACTGGCGGGCCTGACTTCGGCCAATTCGCCAGTGCTGCAACTGCTGGTGGAAGTGCGCGAGAACACGCGCTTCCCGGTGGCCGCTGACAGCGCTGAATACGCCGCTGATGCAGCTGGGAAACTGGCAGAGAAGGGCGGAAAACTGGGCAGACTCGCGGCAGCGGCGGCGGATAAAGCTGCCGACATGACCAAGAACCTTCCGGACACCGCCAAGAAATCCCTGCAACGTCGCTTCGAACCGCTGCACCGTTTGCTGGATGACAACAACGGCCCGACCGCTGATTTGACCCCGGCCCTGACTGCACTCAACGACTTGCAAATGCAGCTGGCGAGCCTGGCACGTGCCAGTTCCCCGGAGCAAGCCGCGCTCGAAATGGCCAAAACCCGCATGAGCGGCCAGCGCGATGCGCTGAGCGCCCTGCGCAATGCCTCGAATCGTCTGCCGCGTCCGGTCAGCGTGTGGTTCAACGTGCTCGCCGAAGACACCTGGCGCCTGGTGCTCAACGATTCTTACCAGTACCTGAACCAGCGCTATCAGAGCGAGCTGTACAGCTTCTATGGCAAGGCGATCAACAAGCGTTATCCGTTCAGCGCCCACAGCACCAGCGACGTGGCGATCAGCGACTTCCGCGAGTTCTTCAAGGCGCAGGGCATCAACGATCGCTTCTTCGACACCTACATGCGTCCGTTCGTGAGTGGCGATCCGGGTAACTTCCGTCTGCGCGTCATCGATGGTCACAGCCTGCCGATCTCCAGAGCCTACCTCGACCAGATGGCCGCGGCGCAAGTGATTCGCCAGAGCTTCTTCTCGATCAACCCGGCCGAGCCGCAAGTACAGTTCAAACTGGAGCCGTACACCCTCGACCCGGCCGTCAGCCGTTCCGAATTCAAGTTTGGCGACAAGACCATTGAATACCGTCACGGCCCGATCGTGCCGGTGTCGTTCAAATGGCCGACCGACGCTGAAGACGGTCGCACCAGCCTGGTCCTCGACAAAATGGCCGGCCGACCGATCGGCATCGAAAAGAACACTGGCCCGTGGTCGCTGTTCCGTCTGTTCGACTTGATGCAGACCGAGTACCTGAGTGGTCGCGACGTGCTGGTGCTCAAGGCTGATGTAGGCGGCCTGCGCGCCAATTATCTGCTCAGCAGCCAGCGCACGCCGAACCCGTTCGACATGGGCGTACTGCGTACCTTCCGTATGCCGGTGCAGCTCTGATGCTGGTTGCCAGTCCCTGGCGCAGCGCTGCGCGTACCGACGCCGGCAAGGTGCGGGCGCGCAACGAAGATGCCTTACTCGACTGTCCACAGCAGGGGCTGTGGGTGGTCGCGGACGGCATGGGCGGTCATCAGGGGGGCGACATCGCCAGCCAGTTGATCGTCGCCAGCCTGGCGGAATTGCCGGTGCAGGGTGAATTCGACGAACGCCTCAAAGGCATTCGCCAGTGCCTGCACTGGTTGAACCGCCGCTTGGGCCAGGAGTTGACCGTCACCGCCGGGCGCCACGACAGCATCATGGGCAGCACCGTGGTGGCGCTGCTGGTGGACGGCAGTCGCGCGGCCTGCATCTGGGCCGGCGACAGCCGTTGCTACCTGTGGCGTGGCCAGCGTTTGTATCAACTGTCCAAGGACCACTCGCTGCAACAGCAACTCATCGACGAACAAAACATGAGCGTCGAGGACGCCAAGGCTCATCCAGCCGCCCATGCCCTGACTCGAGCGGTCGGGGCGGCCGAGCAATTGACCCTGGACGTGCTCGAACTCGAGGTCTACCCCGGCGATGCGTTTCTGTTGTGCAGCGATGGTTTGTACAACGGGCTCAGCAGCGATGCCTTGGGCAACGCCCTGAGCCTGACCGCGCCGCACGTTGCGCTGGAGCGCCTGTTCGACGGCGCTCTGCGTGGCTCGGCCCGGGACAACCTGACAGCCGTGGTAATCCGCCAATGACCCAACTCATGCCGCCGCTCGACGACCTGCTGGTGAGCGAAGAGCAGGCCAGCAACCTGACTTACTTTGCGTTTGCCACGCCTCTGAACGGAAAGCCGCACAAGGCCAAACCGACCAAGGCCAGCCTCGGCGAAATGCCCGACGTACTCGCAGGCCGTTACCGCATCGAACGCTTGCTCGGCGCCGGTGGCATGGGTGCGGTTTACCGCGCACGGGATTTGCTGAGCGAACAGTTCGGCGATACCGACCCTTACATCGCGCTGAAAATCCTCAGCGAAGAATTTGCCGAATCGCCGGACGCCAGCGCCTTGCTCTACAGCGAGTTCGCCCTGACCCGACGCCTGCGCCACGACAACGTACTGCGTTTGCACAGCTTTGAAGTGGACACCGAATGCCCGCGCGCCTTCATTACCATGGAACTCATGCGTGGTCTGACCCTGGACAAATTACTTTGCGAGCGGCCCCTGGGCCTGCCGTGGAAAGAACTGCGCGACATCGCACTGCCGCTGCTTGACGCGCTGGCCTACTCCCACTCGCGCGGCGTGCTACACGGCGACATGAAACCGAGCAACGTGATGCTCAGCGAAGAAGGCGTGCGCCTGTTCGACTTCGGTCTGGGCCAGGCCGAAGAAGGCATCTTGCCTGGCCTGCCACACCTGAGCCGCGACCGTTTCAATGCCTGGACCCCCGGCTACGCCGCCCCGGAACTGCTCGAAGGCCAACCACTGACGGTCAGCGCCGATGTTTACGGCGTGGCGTGCGTACTTTACGAATTGGCGGGCGGCAAACACCCGTTCCGACGCTTGCCCTCGACCGAGGCTCGCGACGGCCAGCTCGAACGCGAGCTGCACCCACCGCGAAACCTGCCCAAACACTGCTGGCCAGCCCTGCGAGCGGCGCTGGCTTTCAACGTGGCGGACCGAACGATCACTGCCAAACAAATGCATGACGCTTTCGCTGTCACTTCGTGCTGGCTGCAACGCTTGATGCATTGGCGTCACGTATGACTACCGAACTGAATGGCCCCTAGTTTCGTAAACACCTTCATGCCTTAAAATGAGGCCAATCAGGAGGTGCTATGAGCAACCCACGTTATCCCGAAGAATTTAAAATCCAAGCGGTCAATCAAGTGATCGAAAAGAAGCTGCCTGTCGCTGATGTGGCAGCACGTCTCGGCGTATCGACCCACAGCCTTTATGCGTGGGTAAAGCGTTACAGCAAGCCGCAGGAAGAGCGGCAGCAAGGCGATGATCAGCAGGCTGAACTTCGACGCCTGAGGGCGGAGCTCAAGCGGGTTACTGAAGAGCGAGACATATTAAAAAAGGCCGCCGCGTACTTTGCCAAGGAGTGCGGTTGAAGGGTAATCCCCTCATTTCTACTACACATCAGAAATAGAGGTCAGGCCACCCCAATTTCTGTTTAGGGGTAATGCCGCCAAACGCAGCTGATAGCGATAGCACGTGAGGCTGACCCTGAATAATGCTGCACCGACCTGAACGAACCACTTCCTGCGCCATCTTTCGTCGTCGCGATGGCTTCACCACTTTTTTGCCGTGGCATCGTGGATGATTTCGGCTTTTAGGCGCTATTCGGCGTACATTTTTTAAGCCGCCGGTTCTCTTACCTCACACACCCCATTAACCCGATCTTTTTTTGTATAGGAAACGGCAGCAGAACCATCCGGGTTAATGCTCACAGAGAGGGTCACACCATCGCCCTTGGCTTCGTAATAGTTGTCGTTGAACTTCTTCAGCTTGCTCGCTTTGCCGTTGATAAATACAGGGCCACCAGCATCCGCATGTACTTCAATATTGCCCGGGCAGCTTGCATTGAGTGCGGGGATTGCTGCATTCGCTGCGCCCGATACGGCGAGCAAGATTACGAGGGTAAGGGCTTTTTTCATTTTTGAGTTCTCTGCTTGATGGCTTTGCATAAACAGTCTGACTGCAATTTCCTCGTTATGCTCACTCTACTTGGCACTCTTAAGGCGTTCTGCGCACGGCTTCCGAGCTAACTCGGCGGCAGGCGCTCGTGCAGCGTCGGATATCAGTCGTTTCCAGGGGCGCTTTTGGGGCCCCGTGCCCTCATCGTTTGGGACAGCCGGAACAATCCATGAACGAATGATGCTGCACGGGCCCGCCGCCATCCAGGCGCTGTTCAAACCCCTCAAACGATAGCCGGGTAGTCCTCGACACTGTCCGGCCAAGGGCTCAAGACTTCGAAACCGTCGTCCGTCACGGCAACCATGTGTTCCCATTGGGCCGAGAGCGAGTTGTCCTTGGTGACCACGGTCCAGTGGTCGGGCAGGGTTTTCACATGGCGCTTGCCGGCGTTGAGCATGGGCTCGATGGTGAAAATCATGCCTGTCTTGAGCTTCATGCCCTGGCCCGGGTAGCCGTAGTGCAGCACTTGCGGTTCGTCGTGGTACACCTTGCCGATGCCGTGACCGCAGTATTCGCGCACCACGCTAAAACCTTCTTTTTCGGCCAGGGTCTGGATCGCGTGGCCAATGTCACCCAGGGTCGCGCCAGGGCGGACCATGCGGATGCCGGCGCACATGGCGTCGTACGTGGTCTTGACCAGGTGCCGCGCCTGAGCGCTGGGTTCGCCCACGAAGTACATGCGGCTGGTGTCGCCGAACCAGCCGTCCTTGACCACGGCAATGTCGATATTGACGATATCGCCGTCCTGTAACACCCGGTTCGACGGGATGCCGTGGCAGACCACTTCATTGACTGACGCACACACGGTTTTCGGGAAGCCGTGATAGCCCACATTGCCAGGTATGGCCTTCTGCACATTGACGATGTAGTCGTGGCAGATCTGGTCGAGATGGTCGGTGGTAACGCCTGCCTTGACGTGCTGACCGATCATGGCCAGTACCTCGGCCGCCAGTTTGCCCGCGACCTTGGACTGGGCGATCTGGGCCGGGCTGTTGATGACGACGCCAGTTCTCATTGATCCGCTCCCGCAGTGGCATCAGCCAGGTCACACAGTTGTTTCAAGTCGAGGCCGCCTTGCAGTTCGGCACGCACCAGCAAACGGCAAATCTGGTTGTGGTCCAGATCGGGGTGCAGTTCGGTCAGCATGCCGATACGCATCCAGTGCTCGGCTTGCGCGTTGATCGAACGGTTAAGTGCGTTGCTGGCGACGCGCAGGTTTTCATGCGTGGCGTCCGAGATTTTTACGATACCCATCTCAATGCTCAATATGAAATATATATGAAACGTATATTAATCGAGGGCGGGGCGTGATCGCAACCCAAAGGCCTGTCAGGCATGGGCAGGTCTGAGGGTCGATCCCTATGCTGGCGCCATTAAAAAAACAATCAAATACACCATGTACCTCAATGCCTCTCTCCATGGGCTGCTCCACTGGTTGGCCCGGCCTCACCGTAGCCTGGTTGCGCGCTATACCCTGCCGTCGGTGTTCGTGATGAGCATTGCGCTGACCACCCTGGCCGTTCTTTACGAGCAACTGGCCAAGGATTTGCTCAACCGTCTGACCGGCGAGCGACTTGATGCGCAGGCGCTGTCGACGGTAAACCGGTTAAGGAGGCTCCAGGCCGGTTTTTGCGAGGTGCTATTACTCGCCTCTGCAGGATGTTTTTTACATTCGGTGTAACAACCTGAATGATCGAAGGTCTAGGTGGCAGCCTGCATTTTTGATGACCGAGGAGATTTAAGTGATATCGCGCAGAAACTTACTGCCTTCAGGCGCTGCAATAACCGGTTGCGGGTTTTTAGCTTCAACTTGGGCAGGACCGGTACTGGCACAGCAAGTCAGCAATGGCGCCAGCTACACCTTGCCGCTGGAAATCCATGGCATCGTTGATGACACCGGGCAGCAATACTTCATCTTGGGAGGTGCCGGGGTGTTGCTGGTGTTGATCGTTTGGGGGGTAGTGGTACGCAGCAAGCGCAAGCGCGAGCAGGCCATCCTGGATAAAAAGAAGGCCCTGAACCGGCGTTTTCACTCCCGTTGAAGCTCCCTCGCGGGACTGCCCGAGGCCGCGATCTTTTGATCTTGAACATCAAATGACCGCAGCCTGTGGCAGCTCCAGCGGGACTATTCGCCCGTGGCGCTTGGCTTAGCGCAACAAATTGACCTTGGCCAAGTCAATCAACTCTCGGGCCCGGCCGTCCATTACGGTCTTGAGCATGAACAGGCTGAAGCCCTTGGCTTGCTCAAAGGTTTTGCTCGGCGGCATCACCAGTTCCTGACGGGCGCTGACCACGTCGACCAGAACCGGGCCATCATGGTCAAAGGCCTCACGCAAAGCCGCTTCCAGCTCAGACGGATGCTCGACCCGAATCCCTTTCACGCCCATCGCTTGCGCCATGGCGGCGAAGTTCGGGTTTTTCAGTTCGCAGCCCACGTCGGGGAAGCCCGCGGCTTTCATTTCCATTTCCACAAAGCCCAGCGTGCCGTTGTTGAGCACTATTACTTTGATCGGTAAACCGACCTGATTCAGGGTCAGGAAATCACCCATCATCATGGTGAAACCACCGTCGCCGGACATGGAAATCACCTGGCGACCAGGAAACGCCGCCTGTGCCCCGATGGCCTGCAGCATCGCGTTCGCCATCGAACCATGGTTGAACGAGCCGACCAGACGACGCTTGCCGTTCATTTTCAAATAGCGCGCCGCCCAGGCCGTGGGCGTGCCCACATCACAGGTGAAGATGGCGTCTTCAGCCGCCAGTTCACTGACCAGCCTGTTGAGGTACTGCGGATGAATGATTGAGCTGTCGGGGCCGCTTTCGGCGAGTGCGTCGAGGTCTTCGCGGGTTTTTTTGTAGTCCTTGAGCGCCGAATCGAGATGCTGATAATCAGGGTTGCGTGCCACTTTTGGCAGCACCGCCTGCAGTGTCAGCTTCACATCACCGATCAACCCCAGCTCCAGCGGGCAGCGATTGCCCAGTGCTTCGGGACGCAAGTCGATTTGAGCTATATAACCGTGCTCGGGGTAGAACTGGCGATACGGAAAATTGGTGCCGAGCATCAGCAGGGTGTCGCAGTTCTTCATGGCCAGATAACCCGAGGCAAAACCGATCAGCCCGGTCATGCCGACGTCATAGGGGTTGTCGTATTCCACGTGCTCCTTGCCGCGCAGTGCGTGCACGATCGGCGCGTTGAGGCGTTCGGCCAGGGCCAGAATTTCTGTGTGGGCTCCCGCGCAACCAGCGCCGCAGAGCAGGGTGACTTTTTTGCCGTCATTGAGGAATGAGGCCAGTCGGTCGATGTCGGTATCGGTTGGGCGAATCATCGGTGCGGCAGGTTTGAGCCAGTTCGGGACTTTGGCTTCGCAGGCTTGCAGCGCCACATCCCCGGGGATCACCACAACAGCGACCCCGCGTTTGGCGATGGCTACACGCATGGCGCGCTCAAGAACTTGCGGCAACTGTTCGGCCCGCGACACCAACTCCACGTAATGACTGCATTCTTTAAACAGGCTTTCGGGATGGGTGGCCTGAAAGTAGTCGATGCCAATTTCGCTGCTGGGGATATGGGCGGCCAGGGCCAGCACCGGCACACCGCTGCGATGGGCGTCAAACAAGCCATTAATCAAATGCAGGTTGCCCGGGCCGCAACTGCCAGCACACACCGCCAACTCACCGGTCAAGTGCGCTTCGGCGCCGGCGGCAAAGGCGGCGGACTCTTCGTTGCGCATATGTATCCACTCGATTTGCTCCTGACGCCGCAGCGAGTCGGTAAATGCATTCAAGGAATCGCCTACCACGCCAAATACCCGTTTGACGCCGGCCTGTTGCAGGGATTCGGTGATGAAATCGGCAACCGTTCTGGACATGGAAGAAGCTCCTCAGGTAAGAAAACAGATGGCTTGAGCCCGGTGTATTACCGTTTGCCAAGCAGGATAGACACTGCATCCGACCTTGCCGGTTTTTAAAACGTTCGATGAACAAGTGTTCATCAGAGCGCTTGCATGAAGCGCCTGACCCGCAGGAGGCGGCGTCGTTACGTCGCAGCCCGAAAGCAAATGTTTAGCCAGCCCATAACCAAAGGTCTGAAAGCCTGTATTTGACGGACATGGTCTGCCGTGTGAGGCTGCTGTCTCTTTGTAGGTAATGGTTGTAGGTATGAGGCTTGGGCTGATTGGGATTAAGTACCAATTGATGTCGGACGTTTTAGCGTCACGCGCTGTGCCATGCCTTGCTCTTTTGACCTGCGCCACCCCGTCACTATCTGCCCTCCCTTCAAAACTGGCCTTTTGGGCCCTGTTTCATTGCCGGCATGCCCGCCCGCCGGATGCTCGTATTTCCCGTTGAGTCTTGTGTGCCTGCGCCCTTGAGGGTGCGGCCAAAATGGCGTGCCTGTGCGCCTGCCTGAAACGAATTTACGAGTATTCCCATGAGTGCCATCACCGCCTTTGCCCCGCTGCAAGAAGCCCTGGATTTTCTGGAACGGAACCCGGACATCGAGATGTTCGAGCTGTTCATCATCGATAACAACGGCGTGCCCCGGGGCAAGTTGCTGCACCGTGACGAACTGCTGGCGGTCTATGAGAGCGGCCGGCCGCTGCCGAGCACGATCCTGGGGTTGAGCATCAATGGTGATGATGTGGAAAACACCGGGCTGGTGTGGGATGTGGGCGATATCGACTGCCGTGCATACCCCATCAGCGGCAGTTTGCAGCGCATGCCGTGGCGCCTGATCCCGACGGCAGCAGTGCAAGTGAGCATGCACCCGCAGCAGGGCATGCCTGCAACCGTGGCAGACCCCCGGCACTTGTTGGCCAAGGTCATCGACGGGCTAAAGGCGGACGGTTACTACCCGGTGATGGCGGCGGAGCTGGAGTTTTATTTGCTCGATCAACAACGTGACAGTAACGGCCGCCCGCAACCGGCACGCGATGCTGATGGTCAGCGCCCGCGGGCCACGCAGGTGTACGGCTTGCGTGAGCTGGAGCAGATCGAGCCGTTTTTGGCCGATCTGTACAGCGCCTGCAAGTTGCAAGGGATCCCGGCGCGCACGGCGATTTCCGAGTACGCACCGGGGCAGGTTGAGATCACTCTGGAACACCGCAGCGACGCCTTGCAGGCCATGGACGAAGCGGTGCGCTACAAGCGTCTGGTCAAGGGCGTGGCACACAAACACGGGATGGTCGCCTGTTTTATGGCCAAGCCGTTTGATGACTTGGCCGGTACGGGCATGCACATGCATGTGAGCCTGGCCGACAAAGAGGGCAACAACCTGTTCGCCAGCGAAGCGCCGGACGGTACGCCGCTGCTCAGGCACGCGGTGGGCGGGATGCTCAGCACCTTGCTGGATTCGTTGTTGATGTTTTGCCCGAATGCCAACTCCTACCGCCGTTTTCAGAGCAACAGCTATGCACCGCTGGCCGCGACCTGGGGTGTGGATAACCGCACCGTGAGTTTGCGGGTGCCGGGCGGTCCGGCTTTTTCGCGGCATATCGAACACCGTATTTGTGGTGCCGATGCCAACCCGTACCTGGCCGCTGCTGCCATTCTGGCCGGCATTCATCGCGGCATTCGCGAACAGCTCGATCCGGGGGCGCCGGTTGAAGGCAATGGCTACGCCCAGGCCACCGAAATGCTGCCGACCGACTGGTTGACCACCCTGCGTGCACTGCAAGGCTCGGAGTGGGCGAAGGAGGCGTTCGGGCCAGAGTTTCTGAAGGTGTACCTGGCGGTGAAGAATTCCGAGTACCGGCAGTTCATGGGGGAAGTGGGCGAGCAGGACTGGCGCTGGTACTTGCACCAGGCATAGGTTTTTGGCCTGCTTTATCTGCCCGAGCCCTTTGTTTTTCATGCTTTTCTGACAATTTTTTCACTGGCGTCCCGTTAACCTCTGTGTCGATCATCATCAAACACAAGAGTTCGCGGGCCATGTCATCGCAACTACCGTCTACCCGTATTGAGCTTGAGTTCGCCGAGCGTTACGACCGCGAGCATGCGAAGGTTTGCCTGCAGGCACGGCCGCAAGGGCTCGTGCGCAGGTTGGCCTTGTGGCGCGAAAAGCGTCTGGTGCGCCGTGCACTCAAGGTCGCGGGCGAGCCGGGCCTGGTGCTGGACCTGGCCTGCGGTGCCGGGCGTTTCTGGCCGGTGCTGGCCGAACACGGCAACCGGGTGATTCTGGCGGCGGACTCTTCTCAAGGCATGCTCGAGCACGCCCGGACTCATCATTGCGCCGGTCTGCTGGCCCGCATCAAGCTGTTTCAAAGCTCGGTGTTCTCTATCGACATGTCCGAAAACGCGGTGGACTGCATTTTTTGCATGCAGTTGTTCCACCATGTGCGTGACAGTGAACACCGGTTGGCGATTTTGCGTGAGCTGCACCGGGTCAGCCGTGACAGTCTGATCCTGTCGGTGCCGGTTGCTCGTTCGTCGGCTCAGGTCAATGATCTGCAACGTATCGTGGTGAGCAAGGCCGAGATTGAAGACCAGTTTGCAGTGGCAGGTTTCAGCATCCTCAAACAATACGAAGTGCTGCCCGGTTGTGACATGGGCAGCATCTATATCTTGCGCAAAGAGACTTAATTCAGGGCTTTGAGGATCTGGTACGCCAACTCGACCCGTGCGTCGTTGGGGTAGTTTTTGTTGGCCAGGATAACGATTGCCTTTTGCTCGGCCGGCACGAAGACCGCATACGCGCCAAAACCGTTGGTTGAGCCGGTCTTGTTGACCCATACCGCTTGCTGTGGCGCCAGGGGCGGGTTGAGGGCGATTGCGCCATTATTCTCGTAGGCCATTTTGTTCGAGTTGCCCACCAGCAGCGGCTTGAGCTCGACAGGGTAGGGGTACTGCTCCCAGATCAGGTCCTGAGTCATGGGGCCCACCCGGAAATAACCTGTACGGGTGTCGGTCAGTGCGCGGCGAAGGTCCGTGCCCAGCTTGCCCTGGCCCAAACTCAACTCGGTAAAGTGGATCAGGTCACGGGCCGTGGTCTTCAGGCCGTAGGCTTCGTTGCCGAGCACGCCGGCGCTCAGCCTGACCGGTTCGTCCTGCTTGTTATAGCCCTGGGCATAGAGCCCCATTTTGCTCGCCGGTACGGTGTAATAGCTGCTTTCAAGCCCCAGGGCCGGGAACAGTTGTTGCTCCATCGCCTGGTCAAAAGGCATGTTCATGCTCTTGGCGGCAATCACGCCCAGCATGCCAATGCTGGGGTTGGCATAGCTTCGTTGAGTGCCTGTCGGGTACACGGGTTTCCAGGTTTTGAGGTAATCCATCAGTTGCTGTTCGTTCTGCACGCTGTCCGGGACCTGCAACGGGAACCCGCCTGCCGTATGGGTGGCCAGATGGCTCAGCATCACCTTGCCAAAAGGCGTGCCCTCAAGTGCTGGCTCGTACTTGGCAACCGTGTCCGTAAGCGACAGCTGGCCCTTGGCCTGGGCATAAGTGGCCAGGGTGGCGGTAAACACTTTACTGATGGAGCCCACTTCAAACAGCGTGTCGGGGGTCACGGGGGCGCGGGTGGTTTTTGACGCCACACCGTAGTTGTAGAAGTGTTGCTTGCCATTGACGCTGACCGCGATGACCAGGCCCGGCACGGCGTATTGCTCCATCACGTGTTGGGCACCGTTCTGTACCACGGCATCGAGCGTGGGTGCAGGATTTTCCGCCTGGGCCACATTGGTAAAAGCACAAAGACCTACCATTGAGAGAGCAATACCTGACAGCTTGCGGGACATTTGCATTGGATTATCCTCGTTTTTTGTACGGCGCAAATTTACTCGCGTCTTTTAAGCGGCGACTCTACCGGCTTGTCACATAATGTGTTGTAACGAAGTATGTGTGTTGTGGATCCGGGCAACCTACGCCGAAAGAGGTTGTTTGAATGCAGGTTGTGGATTTGATTTTTGTAGGGTTTTTCGTGCACAACATCGCGAATCAATGTCGGGAAAACTCTGGCGGCGATATATCTGGCGGCGATATATACTGCGCGCCATTCTTCAAGGGAGAGCCGTGTGGCCATCGATATTCACTGGATTCGCGACAACGATAGCCTCGGCCAACATTGCGCCGAATGGCAGCATTTGCCGTTCGTAGCCCTCGACACCGAATTTATGCGGGTCGACACCTTTTACCCGATTGCCGGCCTGATTCAGATTGGCGACGGCACCCGGGCTTATCTGATTGACCCGTTGACCATCGACAACTGGCAGCCCCTGTCGGCATTGCTTGAAAATCCGTCGGTGGTCAAAGTACTGCACGCCTGCAGCGAAGATCTTGAGGTTTTGCTACGCCTGACCGGCAGCCTGCCGGTGCCATTGTTCGATACCCAACTGGCAGCTGCCTACCTGAACCTGGGCTTCTCCATGGGTTATTCGCGATTGGTCAAGGAAGTGCTCGACCTCGACCTGCCCAAAGGCGAAACCCGCTCCGACTGGCTGCAACGCCCGCTGTCGGAAACCCAGATCAGCTACGCCGCCGAAGATGCCCAGCATCTGGCGGAAGTGTATGTGCTGTTGCGTCCGCGTCTGTCGGATGAAAAGTACGACTGGGTGCTGGAGGACGGTGCCGAACTGGTCGCCAACCTGCGCCGCGAAGTGGACCCGTACGAGGTGTACCGCGAAGCCAAACTGGCGTGGAAGCTTTCAAGGGATCAACTGGCCGTGCTGCGCGAAATTTGCGCCTGGCGCGAACACGAAGCCCGTGCCCGGGATCTGCCGCGTAACCGCGTCATCCGCGAGCACGCATTGTGGCCGTTGGCCAAAACCCAGCCCGACAACCTGGTCGCGCTGGCGCGTATTGAAGACATGCACCCGCGCACCGTGCGTCAGGACGGCGAATTTTTACTTGATCTGATCAAGCGTGCTGGCAGTCTACCGCCGGATCAATGGCCGCCTGCCGTACCGGAGCCTTTGCCGGTGGAAGCCGCGTTGTTGATCAAACGCCTGCGTGCCATTGGCCAGGCACAGGCCGAGCGCCTGAACATCGCGCCGGAACTGATGCTGCGCAAGAAAACCCTGGAAGCCCTGCTCAAAAGTGGCTTCCCCAATGGCCCTTATCAATTGCCGGACTCACTGCGCGGTTGGCGCCGTGAGCTGATGGGCCAGGCCTTGCTCGATAGCCTAGCCACCGCTGGAGAACCGTCTTGAAACGTATTTGTTCGATCTACCGCAGCCTCAAACGCAACGAAATGTATCTTTATGTGCTCAAGGCCGATGCCCTTGAGCGAGTGCCGGAAACCTTGCTGGCCGCCTTTGGCAAGCCGCACCATGCCTTTGACCTGGTGCTGAGCCCGGAGCGCGCCCTGTCCCGCGAGGACATTAACAAGGTGCTGGAAAACCTGGATACCCAGGGCTATCACTTGCAAATGCCTCCGGCCGAAGACGAATATATCGAGCACTTGCCCGAAGAGCTGTTGCGTCGCAACGACCCGATGTAAGTGCAACGTCAGGTGCCCGGTTCCGGGCGCCTGTGTCAAACGGACTCATATTGATTGGCGGTGGCCGAACGTGACGAGGCAAACCTCGGCGACGGGTGCTGGCAGTGGTTTAGAAAGGTTAGAAACATGCGTGTCCTGATTGCCGAGAACGACTACCCGCTGTACGCCAGGCTTTTGCAGCAAGCCGCCCCCGATCTGCAAGTGCAGACCAGCGGCGACTCGGCGCAATTGGCGAAAATGGCCGCCGAGTGCCCGGTGTGGCTGGGCCAGCCGGATCTGCTGGCGACCCTGTTGCGCCAGGGGCACAAGCCACAGTGGCTGCAATCGACCTGGGCCGGCATCACCCCGTTACTGGCAGAAGGTCTGACCCGTGATTACCGGCTGACACGTGCGGTGGGTATTTTTGGCCAGGTGATGGCTGAGTATGTCTTGACCTACATGCTCGGTCACGAGCGTGAAGTCATGGCCCGGCTGGTCAGCCAGGTCGAGCGCAAGTGGGACAACCGCATGGGCCAGAGCCTGGTCGGGCGCAAGGTCCTGATCGTCGGTGCCGGGGATATTGGCCAGACCGTGGCGCAGTTTCTGTTGCCGTTTGGTGTTGAGCTGTACGCCATCGCCAGCAGCGCCCGAGAGCAGGAACCGTTTACCGAAGTGGCGACCTTGAGTGATCTGCCGCGGCTGGTGGGCCAGATGGACTACGTGGTCAATTTGTTGCCCAACACTGCGCAGACCCATGATCTGTACGATGCCGAGCTGTTTGCGCAATTCAATCCCAATGGCGTGTTCATCAACGCCGGGCGCGGTGTGGCAGTGGTCGATGCCGACCTGGTGGAGGCCTTGCGTCAGGGGCATCTGGCGGGCGCGATCATCGATGTGTGCCGTCAGGAACCGTTGCCGTCCAAACACCCATTCTGGACTGCCTGGGGCTTGCTGCTGACCGGTCACAGCTCTGCACCCACTTCGCCGCCGTTGATGGTGCAACTGTTTGTCGACAACTTGCGGGCGTATCAGGCAGGCCAGCCCCTGCGTGGTGAAGTGGACTTCGACCGCGGGTATTGAAATCGCAGCTTGTCCCTGTGGGGGCGGGCTTGCTCGCGATGACATCAGCGCGGTTTATCAGTTAGACCGCGTGGTCTGCATCGCGGGCAAGCCCGTTCTCACAAGGACGTGATGTGCTTACAAGCTGAAATCACCTTCGGCGACCAGCTTGCTCAGCGGCTCGCGCTGGCTTGGCACTTCCTTGGCTTGCAGGTAGTCCACCAGGCTCGACTTGTCCCCAATCTTGCCGATGGCAACCATGGCCTGTACGGCATAGCCTTCAGGGATTTTCAGCTCTTTGCGCGCACGTTCGAAATCCAGGCCGCTCATGCCGTGGGTATGCCAGCCGCTCAGATGCGCTTGCAAGGCCAGATGGCCCCAGGCTGCACCGGTGTCGAATGCGTGGGTCGGCGCAGGTTTTTCTTCGGTGGTGCCCGGGGCGGCAAAGCTTGTTTTGGACACAATCACCACCAGCGCGGCGGCATGCTTGGCCCAACCCTGGTTGAACTCCACCAGCAGGCTCAGGTAACGCTCGAAGTCAGGCGTGCCGCGCAGGGCGAACAGAAAGCGCCAGGGCTGTGCGTTGTAGGCCGACGGTGCCCAGCGTGCGGCTTCGAAAAAACTCATCAAGGTCGCTTTGTCGATGGTTGCGTCGGTAAAGGCGCGGGGCGACCAGCGCTGGGTGAATTGCTCATGAATCCGGTGTTCGGCTATGCGGTTGGAGGCTGGCATTCGATTTTCCTGAGTTGATTTTTCAGGCACAAAGCTACTGTTAAGCCATTAATGTGACAAGTCCAGTTACACCGTCAGTCACAAGCACTTGGCCCGTAGGGCCTTGGGCACTAGACTGGCGGCCTTTTCCACTCCCTGATGTTGATTTTTGAGCCATGGCCGCAATCGTTGAACCGTTCTGGATCCGCAAAACCCTCGATCAACTTGATCAAGAGGAATGGGAGTCGCTGTGCGACGGCTGCGGGTTGTGCTGCTTGCAAAAGCTCGAAGATGAAGACGACAACAGCGTCTACTACACGCGCATTGCCTGCAAACTGCTCGACCTGAAAACCTGTCAGTGCACCGATTACCCGAACCGTCGTGATTCAGTCCCGGACTGTATTCAGCTGTCGCCGGGCAAGGCCGAAGAGTTCAAGTGGCTGCCGCCGACCTGCGGTTACCGTCTGGTGAGCGAGCGCAAGGACCTGCCGCTCTGGCATCACCTGGTCTGCGGCGACCGTGACGCTGTGCACCATGAACGTATTTCGCAGTCCGGACGCATGCTCGCTGAAGGCAGCGTGCCGGAAGAAGACTGGGAAGATCATCTGATTTTCCGCGCCGGTTAAGTGCCGGAGCGGTTTGCAAGGAGTGTGTATGCCGCTGCGTTACAAATTGCCATTGGGGTTGGGCCTGCTGCTGTTGTTCGGCGGCGGTCCGCTGTGGGCTGCGCAAAAAGTCGACCTGAACTACCACGTGCGCCTGCTGCCGCAAAGCGCCCAGGCCGAGGTGCGGGTCACTCTGGCCGAGGGTTCGGCCGTGCGCAGCCTGGATTTCGACCTCGGGGCGCCGGGCAGTTACACCGACTTCAAGGCAGACGGGCAATGGCAACTGAGTGCCGATCCTGCCCACAGTCGCGGCCTGTGGCATCCCGCGCCGGGCAAGGCCAGCCTGAGCTACCGCGTGCAGTTGAGCCATCCGCGCAAGAACGGCAGCTTTGACACCCGCATCACGCCCGATTGGGCGCTGTTTCGCGGTGAAGACCTGATCCCGCCCGCCAGCCTGGATCAGCAAGACGGCACCGAGCTGGTGTCGCGCCTTGAGTTTGAATTGCCCAAAGGCTGGAAAAGCGTTGAAACCCCGTGGCCGCGCATCGGCAAAAACCGTTTTCGTATCGACGATGTGTCGCGCCTGTTTGATCGGCCCACCGGCTGGATGCTCGCGGGCAACCTGGGCAGTCGCCGTACCACCCTGGGCGAAACCGAAGTGACGGTGAGTGCACCGAAAGGGCAGGGCATGCACCGTATGGATGTGCTGACCTTGCTCACGTTCGTGTGGCCGCAAATCCAGGCCGTGTTCCCGCGCAACCCGCCCAAACTGCTGATTGTCGGCGCGGGCAGCCCGATGTGGAAAGGCAGCGCAGCGGCGCGCAACTCGATTTACGTCTACAGCGGTTTGCCGCTGGTCAGCGAAAGCGGCAGCAGCCCGTTGTTGCGTGAAGTGGTGCAACTGTTCAGCGGCATCAACGACGAGCCGGGCCATGACTGGATCGGTGAAGGCGTGAGCGAGTACTACGCCATCGAACTGATGCGCCGCGCGGGCGGCATGAGTGACGAGCGTTACCTGACCCTGCAACGCAAACTCAATGCTGCCGGCAAGGGCGTGACCCGCTTGCGCGGCCCGCAGGCCAACCCGGCAACAGTTGCGCGGGCAGTTACGCTGTTGCAGGCGCTGGACCGCGAAATCCGTTTGCAAACCCACAACAAGCGCTCGCTGGACGACGTGAGCCAGGCCCTGATGCGCATGGACAAGGTCAATACCCAAAGCTTTATCCAGCTGAGTGAAAGCGTGCTGGGCGGCCCCTCTGAGGTGCTGGACACCCCGTTGTTGCGCTGATCCTGTCATGGGGCCGCTATGCGGCCCATCGCAGCCTCGCTACGCTCGTCAGCGGCTACAAAAGCGACGCCAGGCCAGTCTCCTGTGGGAGCGGGCTCGCGATTCAGGCGCCGCGGTCTATCAGGCGCACTGCGGCGATCCCGTCGCGAGCCAGCCCGCTCCCACATGTTTGCCTGCTTCTTTACGCCTTCTTTACGCCCCCGCACCCCCCTGGGTCTCGATCCTTTACGCCCTCATTCCCCACACTCTCTCCATACGCGGCAAGTGCCGCTTCGGGAGAGTTGCCATGGGCGTTCTGGATGGTGTGTCGCTGCTGTTGGCAGTGGCACTGTTCGTTTATCTGCTGGTTGCGCTGTTGCGCGCAGATCGGAACTAGGAGCGGGTATGCACAGTTATGACTATGGGCTGATCCTCGCCTTTTTCGCCTTGGTGCTATTGCCCGCGCCCTGGCTGGGGCGCTTTTACTACAAGGTGATGGAAGGCCAGCGCACTTGGCTGAGCCCGGTGCTGGGGCCCGTCGAAAAAGTCTGCTATCGCATCGCCGGGGTGGACCCGGCCATCGAGCAAAGCTGGCAAAAATACACCCTGGCCCTGCTGGCCTTTAACCTGGCGGGCTTCGTGCTGTTGTTTGCGATTCTGTTGCTTCAGCAATATTTGCCGCTCAACCCGCAGCAGTTGCCGGGGCAAGAGTGGACGCAAGCCTTCAACACCGCCGTGAGCTTTGTCACCAACACCAACTGGCAGAGCTACAGCGGCGAAGCGACCCTCAGTTACTTCAGCCAGATGGCCGGCCTGACCGTGCAGAACTTTGTCAGCGCGGCCACCGGTCTGGCGGTGCTGGTTGCGTTGTGCCGGGGCATCAGCCGTCGCTCTGCGCACACATTGGGCAACTTCTGGGTCGACATGACCCGTGCCACCCTCTACGGCCTGTTGCCGTTGTGCCTGGTGCTGGCGCTGTTCCTGGTGTGGCAGGGCGTGCCACAGACCTTCGCCCATTACGTCGATGCAGTGACGATGCAAGGCGCAGATCAGGTTATTCCGCTGGGCCCGGCAGCCAGCCAGATTGCGATCAAGCAACTGGGCACCAACGGTGGCGGCTTCTTCGGCGTGAACTCGGCGCACCCGTTCGAGAACCCGAGCGCCTGGAGCAACCTGTTCGAGCTGGCGTCGATCATTCTGATCCCGGTGGCGCTGGTGTTCACCTTTGGCTATTACGTCAAGGACCTGCGCCAGAGCCGGGCCATTGTCGCCTGCATGCTGGCATTGTTCCTGATCGGCGGCGGCACGGCGCTGTATGCCGAACACCAGCCCAACCCGGCGCTCAACAGCCCGCTGGTTGAGCAAACTGCGCCGCTGGAAGGCAAGGAAGTGCGCTTCGGCACCACGGGTTCAGTGCTCTGGACCGAAACCACGACGTCGGCCTCCAACGGCTCGGTTAACGCCATGCATGACAGCCTCAACCCGCTCACCGGGATGGTGGCGCTGGTCAACATGATGGTCGGTGAAGTGATCTTCGGCGGCGTCGGTGCCGGGCTCTACGGCATGCTGCTCAATGTGCTGATCGCGGTGTTTCTCGCCGGTTTGATGATCGGTCGAACCCCGGAGTACCTGGGTAAAAAGCTGCAAGCCAAAGAAGTGCAGTTGCTGGTGGTCACGCTTTTGGTGATGCCGGTGGGCGTGCTGGTGCTGGGATCGATAGCGGCTGTGCTGCCCGGTGCCGTGGCGTCAGTGAGCAACCCTGGCCCCCATGGTTTCAGCCAGATTCTGTACGCCTTCACTTCGGCCAGTGCCAACAACGGCTCTGCGTTTGCCGGGCTCAACGCCAACACGCCGTTCTACAACCTGATGCTGGGGTTGGGCATGTTGATCGGGCGCTTTGGTTACATCCTGCCGGTGCTGGCGTTGGCAGGCAGCCTGGCGCTGAAGAAAACCGCGCCGATTGGCCAGGACAGTTTTCCGACCCACGGCCCGCTGTTTGTAGCGCTGTTGACCGTGACCATTTTGCTGGTGGGCGGCTTGACCTTCTTGCCGACGCTGGCCCTTGGCCCAATCGCTGAACAACTGACCCTGGGCTTCTGAGGAGACGATGATGACTATGCCTGCTCCTGTTTCAAAGTTGACACCCACGCCTGAGGTCAAGGTGCCCGAGTCACCGAAAACGTCGTTCGCCGATATCTGGCGCCCGGCGTTGCTGCAAGCGTTCGTCAAGCTTGACCCGCGCCAGCTCAAGCGCTCACCGGTGATGCTGGTGGTCGAGCTGACTGCCCTCTTCACCACCGTGCTGTGCTTTATGCCCGAGCCTGCGGTACCTACCGGCGTAGCGGTGCAAATCGCCCTCTGGCTATGGTTTACCGTGTTGTTCGCCAACTTTGCTGAAGCCCTGGCCGAGGGCCGGGGTAAAGCCCGGGCCGACAGCCTCAAGGCGGGCAGCGTGGGTTTGAGTGCGCGTCGTCGCACGGCCACGGGCGGTTTTGAAGTGGTGCCCGCCACCCGTTTGCGCAAGGGGGACGTGGTGCGCGTCGAAGCGGGGGAGATGATCCCCGGCGACGGCGAGGTGATTGAAGGGATTGCCGCGGTCAACGAAGCGGCGATTACCGGCGAATCCGCACCGGTAATCCGCGAGTCGGGCGGTGATCGTTCGGCGGTGACAGGCAACACGCGACTGGTGAGTGACTGGTTGCTGGTGCAAATCAGCGCCAACCCGGGCGAGTCGACACTGGACCGCATGATCGCCCTGGTTGAAGGCGCCAAACGCCAGAAAACCCCCAACGAAGTGGCGCTGGATATTCTGCTGATCGGCTTGACCCTGATCTTCCTGATCGTGGTAGTGACCTTGCAGCCGTTTGCCTACTTCGCCGGTGGCAGCCTGCCGCTGGTGTTTTTGGTGGCGCTGCTGGTGACACTGATCCCCACCACCATCGGCGGTTTGCTGTCGGCCATTGGTATCGCCGGTATGGATCGTCTGGTGCGCCTGAACGTGATCGCCAAATCCGGGCGTGCGGTGGAAGCGGCCGGTGATGTGCATGTACTGATGCTCGACAAGACCGGCACCATCACCTTTGGCAACCGTCGCTGCACGGCGTTGTATGCATCCCCCGGCGTGACCGTCAAAGAGCTGGCCGAGGGCGCGTTGCGGGCCTCGCTGGCAGACGAAACAGCCGAAGGCAGGTCCATCGTCGAATTCATTCGGGGGCATTACGACCTGCCTGAACTGCCGGTGTCCGACTTTACGGCGGTGCCATTTACCGCTGAAACGCGCCTGTCGGGTATCGACTGCAACGGTCGGGTGTACCGCAAAGGGGCCGTGGATTCGGTGCTGGCGTTTGTCGGCCTCAAACGCGGCGAGCTGCTGCCCGCCCTGTCGCGAGAAATCGACAAGATCGCCCAAAGCGGCGGCACGCCTTTGCTGGTGTGCGCCCAGGGCCGTTTGCTCGGCGCGATTCACCTCAAGGACGTGGTGAAGCCCGGGATCCGCGAGCGCTTTGCCGAGTTGCGCAAGCTGGGGATCCGCACTGTGATGGTGACCGGTGACAACCCGCTGACCGCTGCTGCGATTGCCGCCGAAGCCGGGGTGGATGACGTGCTGGCCGAGGCCACGCCGGAGAAGAAACTGGCACGCATTCGTCACGAACAGAATGACGGGCGGCTGGTGGCCATGTGCGGTGACGGCGCCAACGACGCCCCGGCACTGGCCCAGGCTGACGTGGGCATGGCCATGAACGATGGCACCCAGGCTGCACGTGAGGCGGCCAACATGGTCGACCTCGACAGCGACCCGACCAAGCTGCTGGATGTGGTGCAAATCGGTAAGGAGTTGCTGGTGACACGCGGCGCGTTGACCACGTTCTCGATTGCCAACGACGTGGCCAAGTATTTCGCGATCTTGCCCGCGCTGTTTGCCTCGATCTACCCGCAACTGGGGGTGCTCAACGTGATGCATCTGAGCAGCCCGCAAAGCGCGATCCTGTCGGCCATTGTGTTCAACGCCCTGATCATCGTGGTGCTGATCCCGCTGGCCCTGCGCGGGGTGCGGGTCAAGGCAGCCAGTGCCGCTCATTTGCTGCGCCGCAACCTGCTGATCTATGGCGTGGGCGGGCTGGTGGTGCCGTTTGTGGGCATCAAGCTGATCGACATGCTGCTCACCGCTGTGCATCTGGTTTAACCACCTGAAGGGGAAATGACATGACTGCTTTTTTACGTCCGGCCCTGAGCCTGATGCTGTTGATGACCGCCATCACCGGGGTGATCTACCCGCTGACCGTGACCGGGATCGCGCAACTGGCGTTCCCTGAACAGGCCAATGGCAGCGTGGTACGTGACAGTGCCGGCAAGGTGCTGGGGTCGGCACTGATCGCGCAGAATTTCACGGGTGACAGCTGGTTCCACCCACGGCCATCGGCGGGGGCGTTTGCCACGGTTTCCAGTGCCGCGAGTAACCTGGCGCCGAGCAACCCGGCACTGGCCACACGGGTCAAGGCCAGCGCCGCTGAACAATCAGTCGACGGCCAGGGCCCGGTGCCATTGGCGATGCTCACCACCTCGGGCAGCGGGCTGGACCCGCACTTGCCACCACAGGCAATTCGCTATCAACTGGCACGGGTTGCTGCAGCGCGCAGCTTGCCGGTACAGACCGTTGAACGGCTGGTTGAAAGCCATATCGAGCAGCCGCTGGTAGGGCCGCCGGTGGTTAACGTCCTGCTGCTGAATCAGGCGTTGGCGCAGCTCAACCACTGACCCCCCTGCGGGAGCGGGCTTGCTCGCGATGCTGGCGACGCGGTACTTCATTGAAGCCGGGTCGATGTCATCGCGAGCAAGCCCGCTCCCACAGGTCACACACCCCCGATTTACAGGTAAAAACATGAGCCATTCCGGTCGCGCCGATGCGCTGTTAGCTGATTTGCCACGGGCAGGCCGTGGCCGGCTCAAGGTGTTCCTGGGTGCGGCACCCGGAGTGGGCAAAACCTACGCCATGTTGCAGGCGGCCCACACTCAGCTCCGGCAAGGAGTGGCGGTGCTGGCGGGGGTGGTTGAAACCCATGGTCGGGCCGAGACGCAAGCGTTGCTCAACGGCTTGCCCCAGCAACCGATGCTGCGCTCGGAGTATCGCGGGGTGCAGCTCGAAGAGATGGACCTGGACGGCCTGCTCGCCGCCCGGCCCACGCTGGTGCTGGTCGATGAACTGGCCCACAGCAACGCCCCCGGCAGCCGTCATGCAAAACGCTGGCAGGACGTGCAGGAATTGCTGGCGGCCGGGATCGACGTGTACACCACGGTCAACGTCCAGCACCTGGAAAGCCTGAACGATCAGGTGCGCGGCATCACCGGGGTGCAAGTGCGTGAAACCGTGCCGGACTGGATCGTGCAGGAAGCCTACGAGCTGCTGTTGATCGACCTGCCGCCCCGTGAACTGCTGGAGCGTCTGCGCGAGGGCAAGGTGTATGTGCCGGAGCAGGCGCGGGCGGCGATCGATGCATTTTTCAGCCAGACCAACCTCAACGCCTTGCGTGAGCTGGCGATGCAGACGGCGGCAGTGTACGTCGATGATGAGCTGGACAAAGGCTATCGCCAGCAGGGGCAATCGGCCCCGGCGCTGCGTGGCCGGCTGCTGGTGGGGATTGATGGCGATGTACATGCCGAGCGCCTGGTGCGTCACGCAAGCCGGGTGGCGGAACGCCGTCATTTGCCCTGGAGCCTGGTGCATGTGGACAACGGCACGGTACGTGACGAGCAATCACGCCTGCGCCTGCAAAGCGCCCAGCAACTGGCTGAGCGCCTCGGCGGCGAAGTGGTGTTGCTGCGCGCAGGCGAAGTGGCCAGGACCCTGATTCAACACGCCGGCGAGCGCCGCGCCAGTTTGCTGCTGGTGGGGCAATCGCGCCTGACCTGGCGTCGTCGCCTGTTCGGTGGCGGGCTGGCGTCGCGCTTGTTGCGCGATGCCCATGGCCTGGAAATCAACGTGCTCGACAACGAGCAGTCGCCCACGCCACCCGCCAACCGCAGCGAACGCACGCTGGTGTGGTTCGACTATGGGCTGGCGCTGATTGCCACGGTACTGGCCAGCGCCCTGGCCTGGGGGGTGTCCGGTGTGCTGGCGCTGCCCAATATCTCGCTGGTGTTTTTGGCCGCCGTGTTGCTGGTGGCGGTGCGCAGCAGCCTGGGGCCGTCACTGGCCTGTGCGGCGCTGTCTTTTCTGGCCTACGACTTTCTGTTTATCCCGCCCAATTTCTCTTTGAACATTCAGCGCGAAGAAGATGTGCTGACGCTGTTGTTCTTCCTGCTGATGGCCGCGCTGACCGGCAACCTGGCCTCCCGCCAGCG
The DNA here is from genome assembly GCF_055408345.1 of Pseudomonas sp. B424. Lineage (NCBI taxonomy): Bacteria > Pseudomonadati > Pseudomonadota > Gammaproteobacteria > Pseudomonadales > Pseudomonadaceae > Pseudomonas > Pseudomonas sp. B424. The sequence continues at coordinate 162,275 of NZ_JBUZTL010000002.1, forward strand.
CCGCCAGTTGCAGGCCCTGAGGGACACCCAGCAAGAAACCACCGAACTGCTCGACCTGTCGCGAAAGCTCACCGCCGCCACTGACCGCAAGGCCGTGGTCAATGCTGCGGGTCAGCATTTGAGCGGCTGCAAAGAACTGGATGTGTGCTTGCTCAACCGCGATGGCAATGGTGGCTGGGAGGTGGAAACTGGCGGGCCGTTGCAGTTTTCCGAAGCTGAACGCGCCGCTGCGGACTGGGCCTGGGCCCACGACCAGCCGGCCGGCAAGGGCACGGGTACCTTGCCCATGGGCCGCTGGTGGTGGTGGCCGATAAGCGCCGAAGAAGGACCGCTGGCCTTGCTCGGTGTGTGCCCCAAAGAAGGGCAGCAGTTGAGTGGCCAGCGTCGGCGCTTGCTGATGGCGCTCAGTCAGCCACTGGCCCAGGCGCTGGCGCGTGCGCGCCTGGCACAAGACCTTGAAGCCGCCCGCCTGCATGGCGAAACCGAGCAGTTGCGCAGTGCGCTGCTGGCGTCGGTGTCCCACGATTTACGCACCCCGCTGACCACCATGCGCGGCAGTATCGACACCTTGCTGGCGCTGGGCGAGGCAATCCCGCTGGCAGACCGGCGTGATCTGCTCGAAGGCACCCGTGATGAGGCCGAGCGACTGGACCGCTATATCCAGAACCTGCTGGACATGACTCGCCTGGGCCACGGCGCGCTGAAGCTGGCCCGCGACTGGGTATCGCCGGCCGACATCGTGGGCAGTGCCCTGAACCGCCTGCGTGCGGTGTTGGCGCCCCTGCAGGTGCAGGTTGATGTGCCGGCGCAACTGCCGCTGTTGCACGTCCATGCCGCATTGATCGAGCAGGCGCTGGTCAATGTGCTGGAGAACGCCGCACGTTTTTCACCGGCCCATGGTCAGTTGCAACTCACGGCGGGAGCGGACGGGGTGCAGTTGTGGTTTGCCGTCAGCGATCAGGGACCTGGCATACCCGAAGAGGAACGGGCGAGTATTTTCGACATGTTCTACACCGCTGCCCGGGGCGATCGTGGCGGGCAAGGCACGGGGCTGGGGCTGGCGATTTGCCTGGGCATGGTCGGAGCCCATGGCGGGCGGATCACTGTGGGTGATGGTATTGGCGGGCAGGGCACCTGTATCACTCTGTACCTGCCGTTGCCCGAGCAGCCAGGCCTTGAGCATGAAGAGGCAGAGCGTGAAGACTGATACTCTTTGGCCATTCCTTTGCCGCGACAACAAGCCATGAGCCAGAGTGCGACCATTTTGGTCATCGACGACGAACCGCAGATCCGCAAGTTTCTGCGCATCAGCCTGGTGTCCCAGGGCTACACCGTGCTGGAAGCGGCCACCGGCGCTGAAGGGTTGAGCCTGGCAGCGCTCAGGCAACCTGATGTGCTGGTGCTGGACCTGGGGTTGCCGGACATGGACGGCCAGCAGGTGCTGCGCGAGCTTCGCGAATGGTCCGGGGTGCCGGTGATGGTGCTTTCGGTTCGCGCCAGCGAGGCGCAAAAAGTCCAGGCGCTGGACGGCGGGGCCAACGATTACGTGACCAAGCCCTTCGGTATTCAGGAATTTCTGGCCCGGATTCGCGCGTTATTGCGTCAGGCGCCTGCGGGCGAGGCTCAGGAGCCGGCGTTGGAGCTCGGCCCGCTGGTGGTGGATCTGGCCTTTCGCCGGGTGCTGCTGGACGGTGTCGAGGTGGCCCTGACCCGCAAGGAATACGCCGTACTGGCGCAGCTGGCGCGCCATCCCGGGCGGGTCATCACCCAGCAGCAATTGCTCAAGGATATCTGGGGCCCGACCCACATCGAGAACAGCCATTACCTGCGCATTGTCGTCGGTCATTTACGTCAGAAGCTGGCGGATGACCCGACCTGTCCGCGGTTTATCGTGACCGAGGCCGGGGTCGGTTACCGGTTGTTGGACCCGTCTTCATTTTCGTAGCGATCCAGGGTGTCCTTGGCAATTTGCCGGCCGAGGGCGATCAGTTCCTGGGCTTTGTAAAACTCGAAAAACCGGCACACGCGCTTGGGTACGTTGATCAGGATATCCGGCGGGTAACCGGCAATCTTGTATTGCGCCAAAGAGGTTTGCATCACCTCGAAACTCTGGTTGATCAGGTCCAGCAGTGAGGCCGGGCCGACGTTGTCGACGATCACCGAACCGGTGGCCGATTTGGGCGAGCCCTGGGCTGGCGCAGGGCGTGCGGGTCGGGTCGAGTCGAGCCAGGGGTCGGGCAGGGGCTCGGCCAGGGGGTGGAGCATTTCCTGTTCCAGGTTCAGCAATTGTTCGGCATGTTTGGTGCGAAACGGCATGCGCGAACCCAACGAACTCATCAAATGATCAAAGCGCCCTTTGAAGGCGGCAGGGCGCTGGATGACAGGCAATTGGTAGTTGCTCTGCTGGGTTGAATTCAGGTTGACGGCGATGATCAGGTCGCAATGGCTGGAGACCACCGGCACGATGGGCAACGGGTTGAGAAGACTGCCGTCGACCAGCATCCGGTTGCCTTGCATCACCGGGGTGAACAGGCTGGGGATTGCCGCTGAGGCGCGCATGGCCTGGTGCAGGCAGCCCTCCTGAAACCAGATTTCCTGCTGGTGGGTGAGGTCGGTGGCCACGGCCGTGTAAGGGATGCGCAGGTCTTCGATATTAATTTCGCCGACGATGTTGCGGATCTGGCCGAAGACTTTCTCGCCGCGAATGGCCCCCAGCCGAAAGCTGACGTCCACCAGCCGCAGCACATCGAGGTAGTCCAGGCTTTGAATCCAGTCGCGGTACACGTCAAGCTTGCCGGCTGCGTAAATCCCCCCGACCACCGCGCCCATGGAGCAGCCGGCGATGCAGGCGATGTTATAGCCCCGGCTTTCGAGCTCTTCGATCACGCCAATGTGGGCATAGCCGCGGGCGCCGCCTGAGCCCAATACCAATGCAATACGCTTTTTCATGAACCTACCTTTCCCCGGACAGATACCTACAATGCCTTTTTGTGGCCGGCAGTGACAGCTTTCGGGAAGAACCCGTATCTGCAAGCTAGGCTAGGGTCTGTTGACGTTTGGTTGTGGCCGCGCCACATGGGCTATCGGCCCTTCGGGTCGCGTGTCAAATTTCGCCAGGCTGCGTTGCAGGGCTTGAGAAGGGAACAACCATTCCCTTCGCCCTGCGCCTTACCTGGCAAAATTTGACCCAGCGACGCGGCTCACAACTAAACGTCAACAGACCCTGGCTAAGGCACTTTTACGCCGTTTGTCCGTCTTAGATTGCACTGAACATTTATTTTTGAGGAAAACACCATGAAAGCCTGGATTTGTGTGCCGTTGATTGCCCTGGCGCTGGCGGGTTGTGCGGGAAACAAAACGGCTTACCGTGACAGTTGCGCCGCGCAACTGGACGGAGCCTGGCATGAACTGGACCTGGCCAAGGCAGAAGGCTTTGCCGGCACTGTCAGTTACTCCAAGGCGCTGTCCTTGCTGACCGCGGCTAAAACCCAGCAGCAATTCGAAGCGTTTGAGGGTTGCAGCAAAAAAGCCGAAAAGGCGCGTTTCTATATTCGTGAATCCCGCGCCGGGCGTTGAGCCGGCGGGGTAATGGGGGAGTGTGAGGATGTCTGAGCTGGTTGACCGGATAGTGGCAAACATTCTGCGTCTGGAGGTCAAATTGCTGGCCTGTCAGGCGCGCCTGGAAGCCGACACGGACCCGGAGGCCCTGCACGACTTGCGCACCACGGTGCGCCGCTTGCGCAGCCTGTTGCGGCCGCTGCGTGGCTTGCCGGGCGTGGTACAGCTGGAGATGTCGGCGTCCCAGGTGGGCGTTTTGACGACACCGTTGCGCGACCTTGAAGTGCTGGCGGCGCATTTACAGAAAAATGGCTACACGACGCAGGCCCAGCGCCGCTTGCAGCAGTTGTACGGCAGTTACGCCCAGGTGGCAGATAGCGAACAGCTGGCTCAGTTGCTGATGATCCTTGATGTGTTCCCGCGTTTTCTGCGTGCCGCCGAGCGTGAAGGCATGTTGCGCGGTTTGCGCCAGCGCATCGAAAAGGTCCTTGAAAAACAGTGGCAAACCCTGGAAAAAGCCCTCAATGATCCGGGCCATGATCGCCACCGTGTCAGGTTGCTGATCAAGCGCGTGCGCTATGCGGCCGAGGCCTACCCTGATCTCAATCAGCTACCGCCGCAGGTGCTGGTGCGACTCAAGGGTGCGCAACAGGCCTTGGGCGAGTGGCACGATGCCTGGCAGTGGCTGGTCCAGGCCGGGCAGCATCCCGACTTGCAACCCTGTGTTGCGCAATGGCAGGCAACCCTTGAACACGGTGAGAAGCGGGCTGACAAGGCGCTGGTCAAATTGACCGCGGCTTGCTTTCACTCCTGATGTTTGGCCGATATAGCACTGTGCAGGGTCAGATGGATGGGTAGTATCCCGTCATACTTTTCTGGCTAGAGGTGCTTATGCAGTTTTGCGAATTGGTAGCAGCGGTGCGTAACACGCCTTTGGACGTGACCATCCCGGCAGACTGGGGTCAGGGCCGTGCCAGTTTCGGTGGCCTGGTGGTGGCTTTGCAGTACGAGGCCATGCGCGCGCAGGTCTCGACCGAACGTGCGTTGCGTTCGTTGGCAGTGAGTTTTGTGGGCCCCGTGGCCGCCGATGTGCCGATCCGTTTTGAGGTCGAGGTATTGCGCGAAGGCAAGGCGGTCAGCCAGGTATTGGGACGTGTTGTGCAAGAGGGTCAGGTTGTGACTCTGGTACAAGGCAGTTTTGGCGCCTCACGCGAGTCTGCGGCGCGGGTCGAAGGGTTGCCCGCGCCAGCGATGACGCCGCCCGAGCAATGCCCGCTATTGCCCTACATCAAGGGCATAACCCCTGAATTCATGCGCCACCTGTCCATGGGCTGGGCCGTGGGCGCATTGCCGTTTTCCGGTCGCGGTACGCGAGAAATGGGGGGGTGGGTGCGTTTTGCCGGTGAGGTCAAGGACGAGCCCCTGACCGAAACCCATTTGCTGGCGCTGGTCGACACCTGGCCGCCTGCGCTGTTGCCCCTGCTGAACAAACCGACTGCGGGCAGCACGCTGACCTGGACCATCGAGTTCGTGCAGCCGCTGCCGCCGGCCAGCACCCTTGAGTGGTGCAAGTACCTGGCGGTCATTGAGCATGCCCGTGATGGCTACGGGCATGTGGCGGCCAATCTGTGGGCTCCGGGTGGGGAGCTGATTGCGATCAGCCGCCAGACTGTCGCGGTGTTTGGCTAGGGTGTTCCCGCTACATTGCGGCCGCGACGATAGCCCATGCGGTGCAGGGCACGGCGCGAGCAGCGACGCGGCTCGCAATGAAACGGGAACAGCCCCCAATCAGAAGGCCTGACTGCCCGGTTGTCTGGCTTCGGATTTGCGGCCCTGACGCTGCAACCCCAACCCCGCAAACAAGGCGATCAGTCCAATCACCGCGCTCGTTGCGTTTTCACTGAACACGCCCGAGACCACCAGTAGAAAGGCCAGCACCATCATCGCAATGGCGATCAGGTCCAGTGCCTGACTCTTTGCGTTCTGACGGCTCTGGGGGTTCGAGCGCCACTGCCAGGCCGGAAAATCGGGATGACGTTTGCCCATGATTGCTCTCCTTGTTCAAGGGTTCAGCCTTGGCTGAACCGGATGAACAAAGAATAGGCCCGGGGCCGGTGAGGGGCGAATCAACAATGGCTATGGGCCTTATAGGCAGATGCCTATAGCTTTAACTGACCAATCGCCCGGTTCAACTCGCCGGCCAGGGTTGCCAGTTGATTGCTGGTGGTGGCCGAGTCGACGGTTTGCTGCACCGTGTTTTCGGTGACATCACGAATGCTGACCACTGCGCGGTTCATCTCTTCCGCCACCTGACTTTGCTGCTCGGCGGCCACGGCGATTTGTGTGTTGCTTTCACGCATCTGTGCCACGGCGTGGGTGATTTCGGCCAGCGCTGCTCCGGCTTCCTGGGCCTGCTGGACACAATCGTCGGCCTTGAAAGTGCTTTCCTGCATAAAGTCCACGGCGTCGCGTGTGCCTGCCTGCAAGGCGGAAACCATGGCGGTGATTTCGTCGGTGGAGGTTTGCACGCGCTTGGCCAGGTGCCGTACTTCATCGGCGACCACGGCAAAGCCACGGCCCATCTCACCTGCACGGGCGGCCTCGATGGCCGCGTTCAACGCCAGCAGGTTGGTTTGCTCGGCGATGCTGTGAATCACGCCGACCACACCGTTGATCTTCTGGCTGTCCTGGGCCAGCTGCTGAATCATCTCTGCGGTGGTTTGCACCCCGGTCGACAGGCTGGCGATGGACTGCTGCACGCGGCTGACCACTTGCTGGCCGCTGCCGGCCAGGTCGTCTGCGGTTTGCGACAGGTCGCGGGTAGCGCCTGCATGTTGGGCAATGTGGTAGACCGTGGCCGACATTTCATTGATAGCGGTGGCGGCCTGGTCGGTTTCGCTTTGCTGGCCAAGCATGCCGTGACGCACCTCATCCATGCTGCTGGCCAGGCGAGCGGCCCCGGCATCCAGTTGCGCGGCAGTCTGGGCCACGGTGTTCACCACCCGCTGGTAGCCGGCCTGCATGGCATTAAAGGCGCTGGCCATCTGCCCGACCTCATCGGTACAGGCCAAGGGTACCCGGGCGGACAGGTCGCCGGTTTTTTCGACATGGAGCATCACGTCCTTGAGGGTGTTGAGCTGGCTGAGCAGAAAGCGGATCAGCAACTGCGAGGCACAGAGCATGGCCAGCATCAGGACCAGCACCGCGACGGCATAGTTGGGCAGCCGTTCGACAAACACTTGCGCCAGGCTGGGCGTGTACGCCAATACCGCGATCTTTTGCCCGTCGTCACGGGTCAATACATCGGCACCGGCCAACAGATCGTGCCCGAACAGCGGCATGGGGTTGATCGAAACCCAACCCTGAGCGTGGTTAAGTTGTGGCACCGGTTGGTCGTGAACCTTGGGCGTTTGCCCGGGCTCAAGCCGCAGCAGATGCGCGGCCTGGGGCAAGGCTTGCCCGGCAGGCCAGGCACCGAGCAATTGCGCCTGAGACCGGGCACTGGCCTGTGCATCTGCGCTGCGCGATTGTTGCTCAAGCTGTACGGCGTACAGCACCAGCAACAACGTGGTGACAAACGCCACCGCATTGACAGCCCAGAATTTGTATTTGAGAGAGATGTTGCTAAGCCAGGTGCCCATGGGAGGTCTTCTCTGAGTTGGCGCAAACAATATTGGCAAGGTGCCATCATTGTGCCGCTATTCAGGGGCGATCCTGTTGATGTGGGTCAAGTGTGCAAAAAAAAAGAGGAGATCTTCGCAGCAGCTGCCTCGTTCCTGCGCCAGCTGCTACGTGTTCCTTGGTTGCTATGGGACCTGAGCCAGTACCGGCAACCCAAAAAACGCCCGTGCACAGGCGGTGGTGTGGGCGGCCAGGTCCTGTTCGCTTTCGCCACGGTGCACGGCCACTTCGCGCAGCACTTCGGTCAGGTAAGCCGGCTCGTTACGGCCGCTTTTCGGCTTGGGCCGCAGGGTGCGGGGCAGCAAATACGGGGCGTCGCTTTCGAGCATCAGGCGACCACGGGGGATGTCGCTTACCAGCGGGTGCAAATGGGTGCCACGGCGCTCGTCGCAGATCCAGCCGGTAATGCCGATATGCAGGTCCTGATCCAGATAGCTGAACAGCGCCTTTTTCTCGCCGGTAAAACAGTGCACAACAGCGGCCGGCAAGCGGTCACGGAAGTCACGCAGTATCTCCAGCAGACGCTGACTGGCGTCGCGCTCATGCAGAAAAACCGGTAGTTGCAGTTCCACGGCCAGTGCCAGATGTTCTTCCAGCACTTTCTCCTGCTGCGGGCGGGGCGAGAAGTCGCGGTTGAAATCCAGCCCGCATTCACCCACCGCCCGCACGTTGGGCTCTTTGAGCAAGGCCAGCAAACGCTGGGCACTTTCACCATTCCAGTCGCTGGCCGAATGCGGGTGAATACCCGCCGTGGTGAACAGACGTTGAGCGCTTTCGTCCAGCTCACGGCACAAATGCAAGGCCAGCTCACTGCCTTCAACGCTGGTGCCCGTAAGGATTAATTGCGCCACTCCGGCGGCGTAAGCACGGTCTAAAACCGCCTGGTGTTTGCCGTCGAAGCTTGGGTTGGTCAGGTTGACGCCGATATCGATGAGTTGCATGGTGCTACCTCAGGCCACAGACACGGAGCATATCAGAGCTGTGGATTTATAAGAAAAACCAAGAACTACAGACAGTTATGGTTGTCTTTGAATGCCGCGACAATGCAATGCCAGGCTTTCCACAAGGCGCATTGACTGTTTTGCGCGCTGTTTCCAGCGCTTAAAAGCCCTCAAAGGGGCAACCGGTTGTCGGTTAATCCGACAGGGTGCTGGGCTGTATTCTTTCCGGAGAACGGATGACAAGACCGACGCTATTGATTGCGCTGTGCCTGATGCTGCTGCCGATACCGGCACTGGCACGCCTGGCCGGACCCTTGCAGGCCGGGCAGCCGAGTCAGGTCCGCGATCTGGCGCAAATTCGCAGCAGTCAGGTGCTGCGGGTGCTGGTCAACCAAAGCCGCAACAGCTCGGGTGAAGTGCAAGGCCAGGACATTGGCGTTGAATATCATCGCTTGCGCGCATTCGAACGTTACCTCAACGGCCATGCCCGTGACGGTCAGGAAATCACCCTCAAGATCATCCCCAAATCCAAGGATCAGCTGCTCGGGGCCTTGTCCCGCGGTGAGGGCGATATTGTCGCCCCGGGGGAATTGATCGACTTCAAACCCGGCCGTGCCATCAGCCCCAGTGATCCGATCATCGACGATGTGCCATTGATGCTGGTGGGGATGAAAGGCGAGCGCCGTTTCACCCGTTTTGAACAACTCTCCGGCCGTACCGTGGCGCTGACCACCGGCAGTGCGGCCGGTGCCTCGGTGAATCTGATCAATCAGAAACTGGCCTTGCGCAAACTACCCCCGGTCAAGATCGAATGGGTGGACCCGACCCTGGCGGTGGAAGACGTGCTGGAGATGGTTCAGGCCGGTATTTTTCACCTCACCATCGTTGAGCAACCGATTGCCGAGCGCTGGGCAACGCTGATGCCCAAGCTGCGATTTGACCGCAAGGTGCTGGTCAACGAGCCTGAAGCGATACGCTGGTATGTGCGTCGCGATGCTTCGATGCTGCATGCCAGCATCGACCGCTTTCTGGCCGGCTACAAGGTGCCGGCGGATCAGGACGTTGCTTTTGAACGCGTGTATCGGCGCTTGTACCGGGTGCATTACCCCTTGGCCCGTGCCGACCGCCAGAAGCTCGAAAAACTGCGCCCGGTGCTGCAAAAACATGCCCGGCAACAGGGCATGGACTGGCTGAACCTGGCGGCGCTGGCGTTCAAGGAGTCGACCCTCGACCCCAACGCCAAGGGGATGGGCGGGGCCACCGGGCTGCTGCAAATCACCCCCTCGGCGGCGCAGCGGGTAGGGGTCAATAATATTCAAAACGTGGATAACAATGTGCAGGCCGGGGCCAGGTACCTGGCGTTGATCCGCCGCAAGTTCTTTTCCAGCCCCAAACTCAACGAGCGGGAGCGCATGGCCTTTGTGCTGGCGGCGTACAACATGGGCCCCGAGCGGGTGCAAGGCATGCGTGCCGAGGCCCGGCGGCGCGGCCTGAACCCCGATCAATGGTTCTTTCAGGTGGAACGTATTGCCATGGAGCAGGTGGGAATGGGTGCGGTCAGCTATGTTAATAGCGTGAACAAGTACTATTTGGCCTTCGATCGGGAACGCGATTCGCTGGAGCCTGTAAAAGCCGATTTTGCCTCACGCAAATAATCGAATAAACTGATTGGTATCTTGGGTTTATTCGGCTTTTAACATTATTAAAACTGATTAGTATGGCGAACATTCCCCAACTGATGACTTAAAGGATTTCACCATGAGCAAATTGATCCCAACCGTACTGGGCACCCGCGCAGGCTATGGCTTGACGGTTCTGCGCATCTTTGTCGGCGTCATCTTTGCGGCCCATGGCTCGCAAAAGCTGTTTGGCTGGTTTGGCGGTGGTGGTCTGGCGGGCACGGCGCAGTGGATGGAAAGCATCGGCCTGGGGCCTGGCACCCTGATGGCGGCACTGGCGGGCGGGACCGAGTTCTTTGGTGGCCTGGCCCTGATCATTGGCCTGCTGGCCCGTCCTGCGGCCCTGGGTCTGTCGTTTACCCTGCTGGTGGCGATTTTCTCGGTGCATATCCATAACGGCCTGTTCATGGCCAACAACGGTTATGAATTTGCCCTGGCCCTGCTGGGCGGCACCGTCGCGGTACTGATCGAAGGCGCTGGCAAGCTGTCTCTCGACCGTGGCATTGCCGAATAACCCACCGTTTTGTTGCAAGCTACACCGCCCCGGCCCGCAACGGCCCGGGGCTTTTTTTTGCTCCCCATTACCCATCCCGCGCAGCCCTCTGAGTGAACGTCGACCCTCAGAGGGTTCGACCTGCTGCCATTGCTTCGTCACAATCCCCTGCTGGCGTACCCGCCAGAAATAATTTGTTACATGCAATCAGGGATCTGTAATGAGCGACGAGAAAGACCAGGATACCCAACGCCCGGCCGATACCAGCCGCCGTCATTTCCTCGCCGGGGCTGCCGCACTGGGCGTAGGTGCAGTCGCCTTGAGCGCCTGCGGCACCAGTGAGCCTGACAGCCCCGCGCAAGCTCACCCGCTGACGCCGGTCGAACTGGACAAAAAACTCCGGGAGCAGGTCAAGACTGTCGTGGTGATCTATGCCGAGAACCGCAGCTTCAACAACCTGTTCGCCAACTTCCCCGGCGTGGAGAAACCCTTGTCGGCGCTCCAGCCCGCCGACTACCAGCAGCGCGACCGTGATGGCAGCCTGTTGCAGACCTTGCCCCCGGTCTGGGGCGGGATGTTGCAGGTGGGGCCGCAGACGGTCGATGGCGTGACCTATGCCCAAGGTGTGCAGTTCCAGGAGAACCTGCCCAATGCACCGTTCGCCCTGAAAGGGCCAAACCAGGAAGACCTGCCGCTGAATCTGGTGACCCGGGACCTGTGGCACGTGTTCTATCAGAACCAGATGCAGATCAACGATGGCAAAAACGACCAGTTCGTTGCCTGGGCAGACTCCGGTGGCCTCACCATGGGTTACTACCCCCAGACCCGGTACTCGCTGCGCTTGTGGGATGTGGCGCGGGAGTTTGTGCTGTGTGACAACTTTTTCCAGGGCGCCTTTGGCGGCTCGTACCTCAATCACCAGTACCTGATCAGCGCCGCTGTGCCGTTCTATCCGAATGCGGCCACCTCGGTGGCCGAGGCGCAGATCGCCGTGCTGCAAGGTGACGACCCAACCGGTACGCGCCTCAAGCCTCTGGACAAATCCCCGGCCAGTGCCATGACCGGCGCCCCGCAGTTTGGTCCCAGCGCCCTCACGCCAGACGGCTTTGCGGTGAACACCATGGCGCCGCCGTACTGGCCGACCTGGATCCGCGATCCCGAGCGCCCGGACTATGCCAAGCCCGACCTGCCGAGCGTACTGGTACCGCAAACCCACGAGCATATCGGCGACAAGTTGAGCAAAAAGAACATCGACTGGGCCTGGTACGCCGGTGCCTGGCAGAGCACGCTGGATGAGTTCAAGGGTGCGCAGGGCATGCCCAAGATCCCGAACTTCCAGTACCACCACCAGCCGTTCAACTACTTTGCGCAACAGGGCCCGCAAAACCCGGCCGAGCGCAGCAAGCGTCTGCGTGACGGTGGCCTGGGCGACGAGGCCAGTACCAATCGGTTCCTCGCCGACGCCGAGGCAGGCAAGCTGCCTGCAGTGAGTTTCTACAAGCCACAGGGCAACCTGAACATGCACGCGGGCTATGCGGATGTGGCCGCCGGTGACCGTCACCTGGACCGCGCCCTCAAGGTGCTGCGCAACAGCCCGCAGTGGCAGAACATGGTGGTGGTGCTTACGGTGGACGAGAACGGTGGCTGGTGGGACCACGTAGCGCCGCCCAAGGGCGATCGCTGGGGCCCTGGCACGCGAATCCCTGCGCTGGTGGTGTCGCCCTTTGCCCGCAAGGGCACGGTGGATCACACGGTGTATGACACGGCCTCGATCCTGCGCCTGATCACCCGTGTGCATCAGCTTGAGGTGCTTGACGGGCTCAAGCAGCGTGACGATGCAATGAAAGCCCGCGGGCAAACCCCCATGGGGGACCTGACCAACGCACTGCAGTTCTGACACTGTTCACCCGGTCGCGGGCCGTCTGGCGGGCCCGCGTCTGGAACGGGGGTTTTCGATGTACATGATTGTTGACAGTTGTAAGCAGGTTTCTCTAGGATGTTTTCTTGCGCCGATTTAAACAGCTACTTGCGGGGCGCCAGAGGGTCACAGACCTTCTAAGAGGCTTGAAACAGGCCTCGAAATACCGCTAAAGCGCTGGTTCGGTGTTGCCTCTCACCTGCCACGCAGAATCTTGAGGCGGAGAACCGACACATGAGTCACCCACGTCCCCTTGTACGTCTTGCGCCGATCACGGCCAATCTGACCCTGAGCAATCCAAAAATCCTTCTGGGCGGCAAGCATCAGCCAACGCTGCTGCGCTACCTGGACGGCTGGCCACGCCGCAAGGGTCGGGCCACCGCGTTTCTGATCCAGTTTGTGAAAGACGGCGATGAGTTGGCGCAATTTGCCAATGACCGTTTTGATCTGGCGGTGATTCAGTCCCCCAGCGCCGAGAATGCCGAGCGCGTGATCCGCAACCTGACCCGTGTGTGCCGTCAGGGGTTGATCACACTGCGCTGAATGCCTTGCCTGTAGGCGTGCGGCGGATGATCTTTTTTATGTCAGGTGATTCTGGAGGTCAGGCAGCACCGGCCAGCAAACTTTCATAAGGGATTTTCAGGCCGTCATGCAGGCGTTTGATCATTGTCAGGCTCAGCTTGCGTTTACGGTTCAGTACTTCGGAAACTCGGCCACTTGAGCCCAGGAATGGTTCCAGGTCACGAGGGGTCAAGCCCTGTTGCTCCATACGAAATTTAATCGCCTCAATGGGATCTGAAGGCGGCATTGGATGATGCTCGTCTTCGTATTTTTCAATCAAGAGCGCCAGGATTTCCAGTTCATCCCCTTCAGGAGAGCCGATTTCTGCGCCCCACAGTTGCTCCACCCGAGCAAATGCTGTGGTCAGGTCTTCTTCGGTACGAATGGGTTTGATGTTCATTACACAGTCTCCGCGTCGATCTGATCGTATTGGGCATGGGTGCCGACGAAACGTACAAAGCCGAGCTGGCGCGGATAATCTATTGCGAGAATCACCCGGTATTTGTTGCCAGCGATGTTGAAAACAACCCTGCTGCCTTTCAGGATGCTTGCTGTTCTTAGTTCCGCCTTCACCTCTTGCGGCGTGCGATAGACCGCTTTTTCCATATGGCGGTACCACTCAACGAGCGGTGTCTCGGAGTCGGCGTAAGTGGGACAGCTTTCCCAGAACTCACGCAAGGTAACTCTTGAAATTATCCTCAACTGAAGATCTCCCGTTTTGGGAGATCTTAGTCTGGTGTGACAGTCACGGCAAGCCCGTGTATCTGTTAGCAGCAACTGATCTGCCACGTGTTTTCGGGATTTTTCGCACAGGTTTGCCAATTGCTGGGGCGGTGGTTCGACGCCTATAGTCGGCGCTCGCCCTGGGGCGACCGGGTTTGGCGACTTGGAACTTGAACAATGGTTGCGTGCAGTTGTTGTGATATATGGCAGAGCGTGTATTTTTCATCGCGATGCTTTATGGCTGCTGTGCGTGGGAGATTTTCGGATCTGCCGGTATTCCTTGTTCTACCGGTTCGCCAACCCGCGTACAGCGGCCACCTGTTTCGTTTGGCGACGATAACTGATGGCTCCAACCCGCAACAAGGAGCATCAACTATGACTTTCTCACCGTTCATTCCGCTCACCGCCATCGACTGCACTATCCCCGCCTTGCTGATCGACCGTAACGCTCCCCTCGATGTACTCCACGCCAACGCCATTGCGCGCATTCTGGCTGTAACCCAACTGATGGAAATGTTCTCCAGCCGCGAAGTGCAAGAGGCCGATTCTGTTGACCTCAAACACGTGGCCACTGTCGCGACGCAATTGCTGCGCGATGGTTGTGACCTGCTCGATGTGTTGGGCTGGCGCTTGCGGCCCTCCTGATATCGTCTGTTTTACTGATGCGTTGAGTACATATCCGGCATTCGCGCTTAACTGGAAGATGGGTTCCGCCCTTACGGCGGGTCACTTTTTCCAGACGCCGAAAAAGTAACCAAAAAGGCTTGCCCCTGACGTACGGCCCTCGCTTCGCTCAGGTGTCCCTCGCTCCGGTCCCGCTCCGTGGGCACGCCGTGACGGGCCATCCTTGGCCCAACACGGCTCTCCCGGCATCCATGCCGGGAGAGCCACTGCGCAGAACCTCCACTCGGCCTCCCGAAGGGGCGGGCAGATCAAAAGCAATGCCCGCCGAGGCGGCCGACCGGCCGGCCTGTTTGGCGGCGAGGTCTGCGAGACTCGCACATCTCCTCTGTGGGAGCGGGCTTGCTCGCGATGGCATCGGCGCGATTCAACTCAAATACCGCGCGGCTTGCATCGCGAGCAAGCCCGCTCCCACAAGGGGGTGTGCAGTTTCAAGCCTTAACCTTTGCTTTTGCTGTAGCCACGGGATTAATCAAGCGACGCGAACGCCCATCACAGGTGGCTGAACGCAGGTGCTGTTATGGGGGTGGCGCGGCGTGCCCCCATAACAATGCCGGAGTGAAGGCACCGGGGGAGCCTGGGCGACCTCGGCCGTATGGTAGGGCAAGGACTTTTTGGTTCCTTTTGGGTCCTTACAAAAGGGACTCGCCGTAAGGGCAAAACCGACTTTTCAGTTAGACACGCATGCCGGATATGTACTCGGTGGCTCTGTTGTTTTTGCAACTGATTAGCAACTGATTAGCAGCGAATACAAGACTTGAGGCAGCCAGCTCCCGCCGTAGGCGCGGGAGCCGGTTTGTGCTGCCTTAGAAACGGTCCAGCCGATAAGGTTGCAGCGCTGGCAGCTCATGGCCGCTGCCAGTTGTTATCGGTTCTGCCAGCCGGGCGATGAGTTCGGCGGTTACTGCCGCTTGAGTCAGGCCCAGATGCTGGTGGCCGAAGGCGAGCAGTACTTTGCCGTGGCACACCCGGTCAATGATCGGCAGTGAGTCGGGCAGCGAAGGCCTGAAGCCCATCCAGGGCGTTGCACCTTCAGCGCTCAGGTCGCGGCTGAACAGGCCTTTGCTCAGGCGATGCAGCTGCCAGGCGCGCTCCATGCTCGGCGGCGCCTCCAGGCCCGCAAATTCAACCGTACCCGCCAGCCTCAAACCATCGGCCATCGGGGTCATGATGAATTTGCGCTCCAGTGAGGTGACGGCAAACGGCAGCCGGCCATGCTCGTGGGGCAGCATCAGGTGATAGCCGCGCTCGGTATCCAGCGGGACTTTTTTGCCGGTCAGGGCAGTGGTCAGTTTCGCCGAGTGGGCGCCGCAGGCGATCAGTACCCGGCGAGCTGTCACCCGGCCCTGGTCGGTGATCAAGGACACTCCGGCATCGTTCAGTTGCCCGCCCGTCACCTGCCGCTTGAGGAACTGTACTCCGCAGGTTTTGGCCGCCTCTACCAGTTCGCAAACAACGCGATAGGGGTCGATAAAGTGCCCCGTACTCGGGAAAAATAATCCGCCCTGAATCTGCTCGCTCAGTTGCGGCGCAGTTTCGCGAACGGCCCCGGCCTGCCAGAAATCAACCGGTACTTGTTGCTGACGCATGCGGGTCTGCAGCGCTTCGAGTGCCTGGCGCGATTCGGGGCGCTCGTACACCAGCAATGAGCCGTCTTCTTTCATCAATCCAGGGCAGTCAATGCCTTCCAGCAGCCGGTACCAGGCTGCCAGGCTGCTTTCGTTGAGCGCACGAATGCCGGCCACGGTGCGCTGGTAAGGTTCGGGGCGCAGGTTCAGTAACAGGCGCGTGAACCAGGGCAGGGCCCGTGGCATGTATTTCCAGTCCAGGCGCAAGGGGCCCATCGGGTCCATCAGCATGGCGGGCAAGCGCTTGAGAATGGACACGTCGGCTATGGGGAACACTTGTTCGGTCGCCAGATGCCCGGCATTGCCGAACGAGGCGCCCTGGCCGGGCTCCTCCCGGTCGAGGACGACTACCCGCAGGCCCTGGCGTGCCAGTTGCAGGGCGCAGGCGACGCCGATGATGCCGGCGCCCACGACCGCAATGTCCGCACCCTCGTGCGGACTGTTTGACGCGACGTGATCAGGCATTTTCCAGTACTTCTCTCTGACCATCGAGCAGGCGGCGCAGTTGCAGAGGGTTGGTGTGCTTGAGCGCGGTCGGCAACAAGCTGTCCGGGAAGTCCTGGTAGCAGACCGGGCGCAGGAAACGCAGGATCGCCGCGGTGCCGACCGAGGTGGTGCGCGTGTCCGAAGTCGCCGGGAACGGGCCGCCGTGAACCATGGCATCACACACTTCAACCCCCGTCGGCCAGCCATTGACCAGCAGGCGACCGGCCTTGCGTTCCAGCACCGGGAGCAAGGCCCTGGCACTCTCAAGGTCTGCATCATCCAGTTGCAGGGTGATGGTCAGCTGGCCTTCCAGATGCTCAAGCACCTGACGGATCTCGTGGTCATCCGCGCATTGCACCACCAGCGACGCAGCACCGAAGATCTCGGCTTGCAACGCCGCGTCGGCGAGGAAGTCCCTGGCCTGGGCCACGAACAGATGGGGCTGGCACTGATTCGGCGTGTTGCCCCGCACACCGGCGGCAACTTCCTGGGCGCTGGTCAGTTCCAGCAATGAGCCGACACCCGCTTCGTACGCCTGGTAAATCCCGGGGGTAAGCATGGTCTGCGCCTGGCTGCGCTGGACGAGGTCGGCAGCGGCGCTGATGAATTGATCCAGCGCCGGGCCCTGGCGGGCAATGACCAGCCCCGGGTTGGTGCAGAACTGGCCGGCGCCCTGTGTCAGGGAGGCAACGAAGCCTTGTGCCAGTGATTCGCCGCGCGCCTGCAGGGCGGCGGGGAAGAGTAATACCGGGTTGATCGAACTCATTTCCGCATACACCGGGATGGGTTCCGGGCGCGCTGCTGCGGCTTTGCACAGGGCGATACCGCCACTGCGCGAACCGGTGAAACCCACGGCCTTGATGCGCGGGTCGGTGACCAGGGCAATCCCCACTTCGCGGCCTGAGCCGAACAGCAGTGAAAAGACACCGGCGTGCAGGCCGGTTTTTTTCACCGCGCGGGCGATCGCGTGGCCTACCAGTTCGCTGGTGCCGGGGTGGGCGCTGTGGGCTTTGACGATCACCGGGCAACCGGCCGCCAGTGCCGATGCGGTGTCGCCACCGGCCACCGAGAAGGCCAGCGGGAAGTTGCTGGCGCCGAATACGGCCACCGGCCCCAGC
Organism: Pseudomonas sp. B424; assembly: GCF_055408345.1. Classification (NCBI taxonomy): domain Bacteria; kingdom Pseudomonadati; phylum Pseudomonadota; class Gammaproteobacteria; order Pseudomonadales; family Pseudomonadaceae; genus Pseudomonas; species Pseudomonas sp. B424. The sequence continues at coordinate 179,742 of NZ_JBUZTL010000002.1, forward strand.
GGTACCTGGCGTTGGCGCAGGTCGGAACGCGGCAGGGGCTGGCGCTCAGGCAGTGCGGTGTCGATCCGTACATCCAGCCATTCACCGGCACGCACGGTGCGGGCAAAGGTGCGCAGTTGATGGCAGGTGCGGCCGCGTTCACCCAGGATGCGCGGGCGTGGCAGGCCGGACTCGCTGACGGCGCGGTCGATCAGCTCATCGCCGATGGCTTCGATTTCATCGGCGATGGTTTCAAGGAAAGTGGCACGAGCCGCCAGTGGCATCTCGCGAAAGCTGTCAAAAGCCTCCCACGCCAAAGCGCACGCCTGCTCGACATGTTCGCCGGTGCCGCCGAGGTAGGCCGGTTCCAGCGCTGTGCCGGTGGCGGGGTTGATCGCCCGGATCGCTTCGCGGCTACCGGTGATGGCTTGCTGACCGATCAGCATGTTGCCTGTCAGAGTCATGGCGTGTTCCTGGAAAAATGGAATGGGTGTGTGGGCGAGCCCGCTCGCGAAGGTTTCAAGGACGTCGTGATTGTCCGGTAAGGCCTTCGCGAGCAGGCTCGCTCCCACAGAAGCACCGCTCGTTTAACTGAACGGAGTTGAGCGATCAGGCAACGTTCTGTTCGGCGGACCAGTTTTTGTACCACTGACGGAACAGGGCGTACTGGTTCTCGGCGTAATGACGCTGGGCATCGCTGAGCGCATCGGTCTCGTTGAAGTGCAGGGTGTATTCGGTGTCGCCATTGAGCACCATCAGGTGCTTGTAGTAGAGCACCAGGTCGGTGCCTTCATCGAACGACGACAGCACGCCAAGGGCTGCTTCCAGTTCACGGGCCAGAAGGCGGGCCTTGGGGTCGCCCTTGGCCGCTTGCTTGCTCAGGGCTACCAGTTGCAGCACTTCGCGTGGCAGGGCGTTGCCGATACCGGTAATGGCACCGGTGGCATTGCAGTTGACGAAACCGTGGACCACCTGGGTGTCGACACCGACCATCAGGGTTACGTCATCGTCCTTGGATGTGATGTGCTCTGCGGCGTAACGCATGTCGGCAGCACCACCGAACTCTTTGAAGCCGATCAGGTTCGGGTATTCGCGACGCAGTTCGAAGAACAGGTCGGCGCGGGTGGCGAAGCCGTAGTAAGGGCTGTTGTAGATCACGGCCGGCAGCTGCGGAGCTGCTTCAAGAATGGCGGCGAAGTGAGCTTTTTGCGCAGCAGGCGAGGCCGCACGGGACAGCAGGCGAGGAATCACCATCAGGCCCTGGGCGCCGACTTTGGCGGCGTGTGCTGCGTGGGATACCGCTTCGCGGCTGTTTACAGCACCGGTGCCAACGATGGTCGGGATGCCGGCAGCCACCAGGCGGGCCACGCCTTCCTGACGCTCGGCTTCGGTCAGCAGGGGCCAGTCACCCATGGAGCCGCAGTACACGACGGCGCTCATGCCGATATCGATCAGCTCGCGGCCCTTGGCGACCAGCGCGTCGAAGTCCGGTTTGCGCTCGGCGGTGCAAGGGGTCATCAGGGCAGGCATGCAACCGGTGAAGATGTTATCGCTCATTGTTATAACTCCTGGAGTCGTTTAGTCAGATGTGAGTGCAAAGGCGGGGGGCTTAAATGCCCCACGCAAAGGAATCCTGTTCGTCGATCAGCAGCGTGCTGTCGGCGGTCATAAAGGCCTGGCCAGTGATGAAAGGGCGAATGCGCTCGCCTTCCCACTGATAGCTGCCGATGAACTGGCTGCCCGTGATGCTGGCCTGCACCCAGGGCTCACCGGGGGCCAGTTTGCCGTCGGCCGCCAGGCACGCCAGTTTGGCGCTGGTGCCGGTGCCGCATGGCGAGCGGTCGTAGGCCTTGCCCGGGCACATGACAAAATTGCGGCTGTCGGCCTTGTCGTCGTCGGCAAACAATTCGATATGGTCGATGAGTGCGCCGCCTTCGCCATGGATGCCTTGTGCCTCAAGGGCCTTGAGCATCGCCCAGGTGTACTCGGTCAGGGCTTCAACGTTGTCCAGTTGCAGCGCCTGGCCATGATCCGAGACCAGGAAAAACCAGTTGCCGCCCCAGGCGATATCGCCGTAAACGCGGCCATGGCCTGGCACCTCGACGGCAACCTGCTGGCGGAAGCGGTAGGCGGGCACGTTGCCGACGGTCACGGTGCCGTCTTGATGCAAGGTGGCGCTGACCGGGCCGACCGGGGTGTCGATCTTGTGTTCGCCGGTCTCGATCAGCCCAAGGTGGTGCAGTGAAGCGACCAGACCAATGGTGCCGTGGCCGCACATGCCCAGGTAGCCGGCATTGTTGAAGAAGATCACGCCACAGGTGGCATCCGGCGACACCGGCTCGCAATACAGCGCGCCCACCAGCACATCGTTGCCACGGGGCTCCAGCAGGCAGGCCCGGCGCCATTGGTCATGCTGGTCGCGCAGCTCATCGCGCTGCTCGACCATGGTGCGGCCGGCCAGTTGCGGAAAGCCTTTGATCACTAGGCGGGTAGGTTCGCCGCCGGTGTGTGAATCAATGATATGTACTTGCTTCATAAACTTATCCCTTGGAAGAGAACAACGGCTGGGAAGACGGTGGCTAACGGTGTCTCAGGACGAAGTCTGGATAAACGCTCCCGTGGCGTGGCGGGGTGGCGTCTGGCTGGCAGGCTCCGTGGCTTCTTCGCTTTCCTCGTCGTCTTCCAGACGGACCATGTGTGCCGGTACGCCGGTGGCTGCCCCCCAGTAATAGATACCCGTGGCGCAGGCTGCGACAACCAGGGTGTCAAAAGGGTGAGCGAGCACGCCCAGGCCACCGAAGGTGCCGAGCTTGGACAGCACGATGGTCACGGCATAGAAGCCGATCAGCCACAAGGAAGAGCGCACTTGCTGGGCCAGGCTCAGGTGGTTGGTCGGTACAAAGCGGGCGCACAGCAGGTACACCACAAACATCACGATTTGCAGCCCAAGCAACCAGGACACGGTCTTCCAGCCTGACCAGTAGACGATCAGCGCAGCGACGATGAACGACAGCGGGCCCAGCACGGCCATCCACTTGACCCGGAACGGGCGCGGCATGTCGGGTGCGTTGCGGCGCAGCGCGGCCACGGACACCGGAGCCACGGCGTAGCTCAATACCAGCGCGGCGGAAACCACGTTGATCAGGGCTTCCCAGGAGGGGAACGGCAGGGTCCAGAACACCGACAGGCCAAAGGTCAGCCACAGCGCGGGGCGCGGAATACCGGACTTTTCATCGATGCGGGTAAACACTTTGAAGAATGTGCCGGTTTGCGCCCAGCCATAGATCACGCGCGGTGTGGCGTTCATGTAGATGTTGCCGCAGCCGCTTGGGGAGATCACCGCATCGGCCACCACCAGATAAGCCAGCCAGCCCACGCCCAGTGCCAGGGCGATGTCGCGATAGGGCAGGGCCAGTTCCTTGGTCACACCGGCCCAGCCGTTGGCCAGCATCTCGGTCGGCACGCCGCCGAGGAAGGCGACCTGCAACAGCACATAAATCACGGTAGACAGCAGGACCGACAGGATCAGGGCAATCGGGATGGTGCGTTGCGGGTTCTTGACTTCACTGGCCACCGAAATGATCGGGGTCAGGCCCAGGTAGGCGAAGATGATGCCGCCCGCGGAAACAGCCATCTGCACGCCCGAAAGACCGAAGGGAGCGAAGCCCTGGGAGTAGAGGTTTTCCGGCTTGAAGAAGGTGAACAGCACGCCGATGACCAGCAGCGGCACGATGAACTTGAACACGCTGACCAGGTTGTTGGCCATGGCGAAGGTCTTCACGCTGCGATAGTTGAGCATGAAGAACAGGCACAGCAGGCCGAATTGCAGGAGCCAGCCCAGGATCGAAGGATCACTGGAGCCTGCCTTGGTCAGCTCGGGGAACCAGGCCGCGGCGTATTGGCGAGCGGCGACCACTTCAATCGCCACCAGACTGGAAAATGCGATCAGGGTGATAAAGCCCATCAAGTACCCGAGCAGCGGCCCATGGGAATACACGGGGTAACGAATTACGCCACCGGCGCGGGGTAACGCAGCGCCCAGTTCACAGTAAACAATGCCCAACAGCAGCACAGAAAAACCGCCCAGCAGCCAGGAAAATATCCCCGCGGGCCCCGCAATTGCAGAAACGTGGCTGGCTGCAAACAACCAGCCGGAGCCGAAGATGGCACCCAGACCGATAAAGGTCAGGTCCATCAGTGAGAGCTGTTTCTTGAATTTGCCTTTACCTGACATAGAGTCGCCTTATTGTGAGTTTTTGGTTAGGCAGGTGTGATGTCATTTGCCATTGCGCCAAAACCGCTGGCGGGTGTGCAATGGCGCTAGATTGAACGTCCGGGCAGGTTTGCGATTGATGTTTTCCATTGAAGCCGATGACGAAATCAGCACAATATGTACAGGCGGCTTCAGCTTGTTCGAGTAGTGGGGGGGTGAGATTCATGACGCAGAATGCTTTTGCAATCCTGGGCCAGGGGAGCGGCCTGAGCCGGCCGCAGACCCTTGAAGAGTTGCTGTCAGGCGTGGCGCTGTTGCTGCCGATGCTGGACGTGATTCCCAATGCGGCGATTTTTATCAAGGACAACCAGGCGCGCTATGTATTGGCCAATCGCACGCTGGTGCAGCGTTGCGGGCTCAAGCAACTGCAACCCTTGCTGGGCAAAACCAGCGCCGAGGTATTCCCGGAGCAACTGGGACCTGGCTATACCGAGCAGGATCGCCGGGTGCTGGAGCAGGGCTTTGTGCTGGAGGACCAGCTGGAGCTGCATCTGTACGGCAGTCGTGAGCCGGGTTGGTGCCTGACGCACAAGCGGCCCCTGTACAACCGTGACGGCGAAATCATCGGCCTGGCCGGGATCTCGGTGGACCTGCAGTCGGCCAGTGACACGCACCCGGCCTACCAGCGGCTGGCGGCGGTGGATGAGCATATTCGTACGCATTTCAATCGGCGCGTCACCCTGGGCGAGCTGACGCGTATTGCCGGGATTTCTGTGGCGCAGCTGGAGAGGTATTGCAAACGGGTGTTCCACCTGACGCCTCGGCAGATGATCCAGAAGGTTCGTCTGGAGCACGCCCACCGCCTGCTGCTGACGGACATCCCCATCACCGAAGTTGCACTGCAGTGCGGCTATACCGACCACAGTGCGTTCACCCGCCAGTTCAAGGCATTGACCGGCTTTACGCCGCGTCAGTACCGGCAGGCCACGGCGCCCTGAGCGTCAGGGTTACGGGTAGTCGATCGCGACGATATACACCCACTGCTCCCCGGTGGGTGTTTGCACCTGGACTTCGGCATCCAGTGACTTGCCGATCAGCGCCCGGGCCAGGGGCGAGTCGATACTGATCAGGCCCAGCTTGAGGTCCAGCTCATCGGGCCCGACGATGCGGTAGCGCGACTGCTTGCCTTCCTCATCCTCGATGGTGACCCAGGCGCCGAAATAGACCTTGTTCGGATCGCTGGGTTTTTCGCTGACGACCTTGAGGCTTTCAAGACGTTTGGTCAGAAAACGCACACGGCTGTCGATCTCGCGGAGCATTTTTTTGCCATAGGTGTATTCGGCGTTCTCCGAGCGGTCACCCTGGGCTGCGGCTTCGCTGACCGACTGCGTCACCTGGGGTCTGCGAACGTGCCACAACTCGTGCAATTCGGCACGCATGCGCGCCTCACCTTCAGGGGTGATCAGCGCGGTGCCGGCAGGGCGGGGAGGGCGATAGCGGCTCATGGGCAATCCATTGTCAGTGAAGGGCGCGAGTCTATCAGCCCTCGCGCAACACGGTTAGCGGGCTGGCATTGAGTGCCCGGCGCGTGCCGAACACACCTGCACCGCCGACCATCAGGGCGCCCAGCACGGGCAATAGCAGCAGCCACGGATGCGGACTCCACGGCAGGTCAAAGGCGAAGCGGTACAGCACCAGACTGACCAGTTCGGCGCCCAGGGCGGCGAGCAGGCCGCTGGTGGCGCCGAGCAGGCCGAACTCGATGCGCCGGGCCTTGACCAGCAGTTGACGCTCGGCCCCCAGTGCCCGCAGCAGGGCGCCCTGGCGAATACGTTCGTCCAGGGTCGATTGCAGGCCGGAAAACAGCACCGCCATGCCCGCCGCCAACACAAACAGCAGCACGTACTCCACGGCAATGGTCACTTGCGCAAGGATGCTGCGCAGCTGCTCAAGCAACGCTTCGATGGGCAAGATGGTCACCGCCGGAAAGCTGCGCGACAGCTCGATGATTTCCTTGTCGTGCCCCGGGGCCAGGTAAAAGCTGGTGAGGTAGGTGGCGGGCAAGTCCTGCAAGGTGCCCGGTTGGAAAATCATGAAAAAGTTGGGCTGGAAGTTGTCCCAGTTGATGCTGCGCAAACTGGTGACCCGGGCTTCGCGACTGACCCCGGCAATGGTGAAGGTCAGGTGATCGCCCAGTTTCAGTTTGAGGCTTTCGGCGACTTTGGCTTCGACCGAAACGCCAGGCACATCCCCGGCAGGCTGCTGGGTCCACCAGGTGCCTGCGGTCAGTTCGTTGCCCTCGGGCAGGTTGGCGGCCCAGGTCAGGCTCAGGTCGCGCTGGATGGCCTTGTCGCCGCTGGAGTCCTTGCTGACGATGTCTTGCACCGGCTCGCCATTGATGCTGATCAGTCGCCCCGGGATCACCGGGTACAGCGGCGCAGCCTGGGCCTGAAGGGTCATCAGGCGGGCACCGAAGGCGTCCTTGTCGGCTGGCAGGATGTTGAGGGCAAAGTAGTTGGGCGCGTTTTTCGGCAGCTGGTTTTGCCAGGTGTCGAGCAGCTCGCCGCGCAGCAGGGCGATCAGGGCCATCGACAACAGGATCAGGCCGAACGCCAGGGCCTGGCCTGCAGCGGCCAGCGGGTGACGCAACAGCTGGCCCAAGCCCAGGCGCCAGGGCAGAGAGGCCCGTGCCAGCAGACGGCGCAGGCTTTGCAGGCCCAGCAGCAGGATGCCGCCAAGCACCACGGCGGCAATCACGCCACCGCCGAGCAGGGCGAAGGTCAGTACCAGGTCCAGGCTCATGCGCCACATGATCAGCCCAAGTGCCAGCAGGGCTGCACCGTAGACGGTCCAGGTGCTGGCCGGAATCGGCAGCATGTCGCGGCGTAAAACCCGCAGCGGCGGTACGCGGCCCAGCGCTGCCAGCGGCGGCAAGGCAAAACCGGCCAGGGCCACCAGCCCGGTGCCCATTCCGGCGATCGCCGGGATCAAGCCTCCCGCGGGTACATTGGCCGGCAGCAGGTCGTGCAGCAGGGCGAACAGACCAAGCTGCGCCAGCCAGCCGAGCAGGGCGCCGGCAAGGCTGGCCAGCAGACCGAGTACGGCCAGTTGCAGGGTGAACAGTAACAGGGCTTCGCGCCGTGACAGGCCCAGGCAGCGGAGCAGGGCACTGGCATCGAAGCGTCGATTGGCAAAGCGTGTGGCAGACAGGGCCACGGCCACGCCCGCCAGCAGCACCGCCACCAGGCTGGCCATATTCAAGTAGCGCTCGGCCTTGCCCAGCGCGCCGCCGATTTGCCGGTTGCCATCTCGGCCGTCCAGCAGGCGCTGGTTGGCGTCCAGGCCGGGTTTGATCTCCTGTCGATAGGACTCAAGTGCCGGCGCTTCCCCGCGCCACAGCTCGCGGTACGCGACGCGGCTACCCGGCTGCACGATGCCTGTAGCGGCCAGGTCGTCCAGATTGATCAGTACCCGGGGAGTGAGGCTGTACAAGTTGCCGGCGCGGTCCGGTTCATACGTCAGAACGCGTGTGATGCGCACGGTTTTGGAGCCGACATCGATTTCATCGCCGATCTTGAGGTCCAGCGCGGTCAGCAATCGGGCTTCGGCCCAGGCTTCTCCGGGCTTAGGGCCACCGCCGGCCTGTTCTTCGGCATAGGGCTGGGGCGCACTCTTCAGTTCGCCGCGCAACGGGTAAGCGTCGTCTGCCGCCTTGATGCTGGAAAGCTGGATGCCGTTGTCGGTCGCAATCACGCTGGCAAATTCGACCACGCGGGCATGTTTGAGGCCCAGATCAGTGCCCGTCCTGATTTGCTCTTCGCGGGCCGGGGAGCTGCCATCGAGCACCAGATCGGCGCCCAGGAACTCGGTGGCGCGCAACAGCATCGCGCCATTGAGGCGGGCACCGAAGTAACCGATGGCCGTGCTGGCCGCGACGGCGACCAGCAGGGCAAAGAACAGTACGCGCAACTCACCGGCGCGGGCATCGCGCAGCAATTGGCGTACGGCTAGACTTAGCAGGCGCAACAGCGGCAGGCGTGCCATCAGGGCTCCAGAGGGCCGACCAGATGGCCAGCTTCAAGACGGATCAGGCGCCGGCAACGATGGGCCAGGCGTTCGTCATGGGTCACCAGCACCAGGGTGGTGCCGCGTTCCTTGTTCAACTCGAAGAGCAGGTCGGTGATGCGTTCACCGGTGTGGCTGTCCAGGTTGCCGGTGGGTTCATCGGCAAACAGCACGTCCGGATTGGCGGCAAACGCCCGGGCAATGGCCACCCGCTGTTGCTCACCGCCGGACAGTTGACGCGGTGAATGGCTCAGGCGCTGGCCCAAGCCGACGCGCTCCAGCAGATGACGGGCATGCTCGCGGGCATCTTTGCGGCCCTCCAGCTCCAGCGGCAACATGACGTTTTCCAGGGCGTTGAGGCTGTCGAGCAGCTGGAACGACTGAAACACAAAACCCACGTGTTCGGCCCGCACCCGTGCGCGCTGGTCTTCGTCCAGGGTGCTCAGGGCCCGGCCTGCCAGAATCACTTCACCCTGGCTGGGCAGGTCCAGGCCTGCGAGCAAGCCCAGCAGCGTTGACTTGCCGGAGCCGGATGCGCCCACGATCGCCAGGCTGTCGCCCTTGTCCAGTTCAAGGCTCAGGGGGTGGAGGATGGTCAACTCGCCTTCCGCGCTGGGAACCACTTTGCTAAGGTTCTGCGCGGTGAGAATACTTTCGCCCATGGAGAATCCAATGCGTGTGTGGTTTTTAAGTGCTGCTCTGGCCCTGATGTGCATGGCGCAGACGGCAACGGCGGGAACAATCTTGATCGTTGGCGATAGTATCAGCGCGGCTTTCGGCCTGGATACCCGTCTGGGATGGGTGTCGTTGCTCGAACAAAGGCTCAGGGAGCAAGGATACGACGACAAGGTGGTCAACGCGTCGATCAGCGGAGACACCAGTGCCGGGGGGCTTGCGCGGTTGCCTGCGCTGCTTGCAGAGCATAAACCTGATGTGGTGATTGTGGAGCTGGGAGGCAATGATGGCCTGCGTGGCCAGTTGCCAGCTCAATTGAAACAAAATCTTGCGGGCATGATTGACGCCTCGCAACAGGCGGGTGCCAAGGTACTGCTGCTGGGGATGCAGTTGCCACCCAATTATGGTGCTCGATACACCCGGGCTTTTGCTGCGGTTTATGCCGAGCTGGGCCAGGAGAAAAAGGTCGCGCTGGTGCCGTTTTTCCTTGAGGGAGCGGGGGGCAAGCCCGAGTTGATGCAAGCCGATGGCATCCACCCGGCGGTCGGGGCGCAGGGGCTTTTGCTGGATAATGTGTGGCCGGCGCTAAAACCCCTGCTTTGATGCTTCTCTAGCGGCAGTGTTTCGGCTAAGGTGGCGCCCCCCCGATTTGGAGCCCCCGATGTCGCGTCCTGCCTGGTCTTTATATGCCTATCAACTGATCGAGCCCGATGAGCAGCTCGATTTGTTCGCCTGCCAGGAGGTACGGGTGCATCTGGTGACGCGTCAACTGGAGCTGGGAGGCACCATTGACCGTACGTTATGTGGCTCATTGCTGCCGGCACAGCCGCGCTGGTCGGATGTCACGCGCAAGGTCTTCCAGGACCATCGGCTATGCCCGCTGTGCCGGGCGATTATCGAGTCGCAGCGCCGTGGCACCGAGCCTATCTGGCCAGAGTTGCGCTTTGAGTTGTAGCGTTACCCTTTGAACTATGATGTTACGTGTTTGACGCCTAGCCGGCTCACGATCCCGTGGGCGCGGTGTACACTCCCTTTTTTGTCCCCGTTGATTATGCGAAGGATGTTCCGGATGTTGTCGCGCCTACCTGCAGTCACCCGTTACCTGTCAGTTGCCGCACTTTGTGTTGCGGGTCCCGCTGTTGCGCTCGAGTTCCCGCTGCCGCCACCCGGTGAAGATGTCGTTGGTCAGGTGCAGGTCATCAAGGGCAAGTACGAAGATTCCTTTGCTGATTTGGGCAACACGTACGAGCTGGGCTATTCGGAAATGATTGCCGCCAACCCGGGGATCGATGCCTGGTTACCGGTCAAGAAAAACCCGGATGGCACGATAGTGGACACCGATATCGTGTTGCCGACCCAGTTCATCCTGCCGCCGGGCAAGCGTGAAGGGATCGTGATCAACCTGGCCGAGTACCGGTTGTACTACTTCCCCAAAGACCAGAACAAGGTCTATACCTTCCCGCTGGGCATTGGCCGCGAAGGCTGGGGCTCGCCTTTGGGGCAGACCAAGGTCACCGCCAAAACCCCTAACCCGACCTGGACACCGCCGGCCTCGATCAAGGCCGAGCACGCCAAAAACGGTGATCCGCTGCCGAACGTAGTGCCTGCCGGGCCGGATAACCCTTTGGGCCCGTTCAAGTTCACCCTCGGCATGCCGGGTTACCTGATTCATGGCTCGAACGCAAAATTCGGCATCGGTACAGGGACCAGCCATGGCTGCTTCCGCATGCTCAACAAGAACGTGCTGCAAATGTCGCAGATGGTGCCTGTCGGTACGCCGGTGCGAATCATTAACGAGCCCTACAAGATTGGCGTCAGTGGCGGCAAGGTATTGCTCGAGGTGCATGAGCCCCTCAATGTCAAAGATGGTTCCCTGGTGGCCGTCAGCGACAAGTCCCACTTGACCCCTGAAGACTTGCAGAACAAGTACGCCGGGTTTATGAACTTTCTGCTAAAGCACAAAGACCTGGAAAACAGGATCTCGATAGACAAGGACAAGGCGTTCCCTGTAGTGGGTGCCGAGACCGGTATACCTGCAGAGATCGGCATTTCCAATGCGCCAATGTCTGCTGGCCCGTCACTGGATTACGTGCAGTAAGCCCATACTTAAAAAGCCGCCGCGGTTAATACCCCGGCGGCTTTTTATTGCCCGTTCGGTGACTGGCAGGCAATAAAAAAGCCGACCTATAAATAGGTCGGCTTGGTAACAATCCCGAAGGACTATTACTTGCGGCTTGCTTTCTCAAGCATGCGCAGAGCGCGCTCGTTTGCTTCATCAGCAGTCTGTTGTGCTTTTTGAGCAGCAGCCAGAGCTTCGTCAGCTTTACGGTAGGCTTCGTCAGCACGAGCCTGGGAGCGAGCTGCTGCATCTTCAGTTGCAGTCAGGCGGGCTTCAGTTTCTTTAGATACGCTGCTGCAACCGGTAGCCAGAACTGCGGCCAATGCCAGAGCAGAGAATTTCAGAACGTTGTTCATCGTGTTCCCCTTCAAGGACTTTCTAATTAAAGCTGTTCCTTCAAAGTGAGGAAACAGCCGGCGTACATAGTACCCATTACTTGTAGTAAGTAAAATGACCTAACGCAAGAACCAAAAAAAATAATTGGCAATCATTGTTGATGGGCTAGCTTTAACAGATTGTGCTTGAAAAACAGTCAGTTTGGATCGTTGAAAACAGGCATATCCGTTTTACCATAACGTGACTTTAAGTACGGTTGTACGTCATAGGCTCAACCTTCCGGAAAATGTTCAGGGCTACTTTCAGGCCGTCGGGCTGACGAAACGTTTGGGCAGGCTTATTCTGCTCACAACAGCTGACCGAGTGAATTGAACATTTGCATTGAGAGTGGCTACTCTTTATCAGCCTGTCGGCGCACTGTGTGCGTGATGGCGTAGTAGTTCCCTCGGCGGAAAAACATCAGTAAGGTAGGGGTCACGATACAAGACCCGCGAAGGAGCAATGATGAGCGAGGCGTTGTCTATCCACCATGACCAGGCAGGTCACCAGTTTGAGACCACTGTCGACGGTCATCGTGCTTACCTGACCTACATGGATTTGGGCAAGCAGACTCTGGATATCTATCGCACGTTCGTGCCCAATGCCCTGCGTGGTCGGGGTATAGCGGCCGCCTTGACGGAGCAGGCGCTCGATTACGCCGACAAGATGGGGTACGAGGTGATCCCGTCATGTTCTTATGTCGAACGTTATATGGAGCGTCACAAGCGCCCTCAGGCCAACACCTGAAAGCAGCCACACACAAAAACGCCGGGCATGCCCCGGCGTTTTTGTGTGTGGCTACAGGCTAATTAGCCGCGTGCACGCTTTGGCAGTACGTCCTTGAGCTTGGCATGCATGCTGCGCAAGGTGTTTTCGGTGGCCGTCCAATCGATGCAGGCATCGGTAATCGACACGCCGTACTGCAAGTCTTCGAGGTTTTTAGGGATTGCCTGGCAGCCCCAGTTCAAATGGCTTTCAACCATCAGGCCGATAATCGACTGGTTGCCTTCAACGATCTGGTTGGCCACGTTCTCCATGACCAGTGGCTGCAGGGCCGGGTCTTTGTTGGAGTTGGCGTGGCTGCAGTCGACCATGATGTTCGGGCTGATCTTGGCCTTGGTCAGTGCCTGCTCGCAGAGTGCAACGCTGACGGAATCATAGTTCGGCTTGCCGTTGCCGCCGCGCAGTACCACGTGGCCGTAGGCGTTGCCCTTGGTCGTGACGATCGACACGCCGCCTTCCTGGTTGATACCCAGAAAGCGATGCGGGCTCGAAACTGACTGCAGGGCATTGATGGCTACCGTCAGGCCGCCGTCGGTGCCGTTCTTGAAGCCCACGGCCGAAGACAGGCCGGACGCCATTTCACGGTGCGTCTGGGATTCGGTGGTGCGCGCGCCGATGGCCGACCAGCTGATAAGGTCCTGCAGGTACTGCGGGGAAATCGGATCAAGGGCTTCCGTTGCGGTCGGCAGGCCCATTTCGGCCAGGTCCAGCAGCAGTTTGCGGCCAATGTGCAGACCGTCCTGGATCTTGAACGAGTCGTCCAGGTACGGGTCGTTGATCAGACCTTTCCAGCCCACAGTGGTGCGTGGCTTTTCGAAATAGACCCGCATGACCAGATACAGCGTGTCGCTGACTTCAGCCGCGAGCACCTTGAGGCGCTCTGCGTACTCATGGGCAGCCTTGAGGTCGTGAATCGAGCAAGGCCCGATGACAACGAACAGTCGATGGTCGGTGCCATCCAGGATGTTGCGAATCACCTCGCGCCCTTTGGTCACGGTCTGCAGCGCTGCAGCGCTGAGAGGAATCTCGCGCTTGAGCTGTTCAGGTGTGATCAGGGTTTCGTTGGAGGCAACGTTTAGGTCGTCGATCGGTAAATCAGCCATCGTGTTACTCGTCAGGTCACGGGTGCCGGCCGCCAGCGATCCCCGTGCGGCGGAGCACAGCTTGATTGAGCGCATCGGGGAGCCGAACCTTAACGCGTTATCCGGTTGGTCGACAATGGGCAGGCACAGCTTTAATCCAGTGCTGGCTGCGCCAGTGCGTGATCCAGTGTGGCCTGGGAGAACTCTGCGGCATGATGGGTAACCCACTCCAGAGCCAGGTCTTCCATCGTTTGCGGGTAGGGGCCCTGTTGCAGCTGAAGGCGCGAGTAATGCTCTATCTGGCACACCTGCTCACCCATGCGTGCGCCAAACAAGGTTTGTTCGTCGGTAAGGGCCACCCCGATCCGGTAACCCTCAAGGTGTTTTTCGCACCAGGCTATATAGCCCGGGTAGCGGGCGTTCTCACCCAGGGTGGGCATGGACATGTCGACCGCGGTGCCGCGTCGCCAGCCTCTATCGCTGTTGCATGACACGCCTCCGAGGCTGATAGAGTGCAGCTTCTGGCGAGAAAGGGCAGGTTGTTTACGTAGCGTTATCTCAACGGGAATATCGTCAGGGTGAGGTAAAAAGCGACCCATGAACGCTGACTCCAAGTGCCATTAATTTAATATTGTCTTCTGAGTATAGTGATTGAAATGGAACTGACAGACTTTGATGCCGATCAGCGTCTGCTGGCGTTGCCCGGAACCTCGCTGGTGATCTTTACCGGTGCCGGGTGTTCGGCGTGCCGCACGGCCCGCAGCAGGCTGCCTGACATGCAGTTGCCCATTGAACGGCTGTGCTGGATCGATGCGGGTGACAACGGCGGCCTTGTCGAACGGTACGAGATTTTCCATCTGCCCACCCTGTTTGTGGTCCGCGACGGTGCGTTTTATGGCGAGTTGAAGTCGCGTCTGAGTGAGGGCGAGCTGGCGCACCATATTCGTCTCGCCTTGATGCTTGAGCCTGACGAGCTACCTTGAACCAATGTTTGAATCCGCTTGGACCTGTGGGGGCGAAATGAGCAAAGGCTTAAAGGGCAAGCTGGTACTGGCAATCTCTTCTCGGGCGTTGTTTGACCTGAATGATAGCCATCGGGTGTATCTGACCCAGGGGATTGAGGCATACCGCCAATACCAGATCGAACATGAAGATGAAGTCCTTGCGCCGGGGGATGCCTTCGCGCTGGTCCAAAAGCTCCTCAGTTTCAACGCACACCTTGGGCGTGAGCGGGTTGAGGTGGTGCTGGTGTCACGTAACAGCGCCGACACCGGGTTGCGGGTGTTCAATTCGATCCAGCATTACGACCTGAACATTTCCCGGGCGGCCTTTTCGGGCGGGCGAAACCCCCACCCGTATCTCAGCGCTTTTGGCTGTGACCTGTTTTTGTCGACCCATGCCGAGGATGTACGCAGCGCTCTGAATGAAGGCTTTGCAGCGGCAACGATCCTTTCGGGCGGCGCGCTGCGTGCCGAGAGCAATGAGCTGCGCATTGCCTTTGACGGTGATGCGGTGCTGTTTTCCGATGAGGCAGAGCGGGTTTTCCAGTCCGGCGGGCTGGAAGCGTTTCAGTCCCTTGAGCGCGAGTCTGCGCGCAGCCCTTTGCGAGGCGGGCCGTTCAAGGGTTTTTTGGAGGCGTTGAACCTGTTGCAGCGCGAATTTCCTGATGACGCGTGCCCGATCCGCACTGCGCTGGTCACCGCGCGTTCGGCACCTGCCCATGAGCGGGTGATCCGCACGCTTCGCGATTGGGATATTCGTCTGGATGAGTCTCTGTTTCTCGGCGGGCTGGATAAATCGGCGTTTCTGGAAGCCTTTGCCGCCGATGTCTTTTTTGATGATCAGGCGGGCCATTGCGAAAGGGCGCGTCAGGTTGTCGCGACCGGCCACGTGCCTCACGGCATCAGCAATGAATCCGGGGGGGTGGCGACAGAGTAAGGCTGTGCACAAGTTGCTGTGCGGACCATCGTACTTGCCTGTGCGCTGCTAAGCTGAATCCATCTCGCCCATTAAAGCTGTCGAGGGGGTCGAATGATTCGCTCAATTCTGTACGCCACGGATCTCGGTATTTACGCGCCGGTTGTGATGCAGCATGCGTTGGGATTGGCTCGCAGCTTTCGCGCAGATTTGTATGTGGTGCATGTAGTTGAACCCATGGGGCTGTTTGCCGAGTCGGTGTTGCAGAGCTACCTCGATGAACAGGCGTTGAGCGAGCTGCACCGACAGGGCATGAGCACCATGCTTTCGAATATAGAGTTACGTGTGCTTGAGAGCCTTCGGGAGGAGTTGGCAGGGTGGGAGCAGGAACTGGCATTGATTCGCTCGGTCAAGGTTATTCAGGGCGAACCCTCCCAGGTCATTCTGGAGCAGTCGCAAAAGCTTGCAGTTGACCTGTTGATTCTGGGCAGTCACGCCCAGCCCGCGGGCGGAAAATCGCATTTGGGGCGAACGGCAGCGCGGGTTATCGAGCTGGCGCAGATGCCGGTGTATCTGGTGCCGCTGGTGCAGCGTCGGCGCAGCACTGATGTGTAAGGCTGATGAACCGATAAAAACGATAAAAAAGTTCTAGATTTATTCTTCTAACCTTCCATATAGTTATATACCGCCGCCGATACCCTTGGCGTCTATCTGCTTTGAGGGATGCATATGAAGCTTCAACAATTGCGCTACATCTGGGAAGTGGCGCACCACGACCTCAACGTTTCGGCCACCGCGCAGAGCCTTTACACCTCACAGCCGGGTATCAGCAAACAGATCCGCCTGCTTGAAGACGAGCTGGGCGTCGAAGTCTTCGCCCGCAGCGGCAAGCATTTGACCCGTGTCACGCCCGCAGGCGAGCGCATTATCACCACCGCTGGCGAGATCTTGCGCAAGGTCGAGAGCATCAAGCAGATCGCCCAAGAGTTTTCCAACGAGAAGAAGGGCACGCTGTCGATTGCCACCACCCACACCCAGGCACGCTACGCGTTGCCGCCGGTGATCAGCAATTTCATCAAGCAATACCCTGATGTTGCGCTGCATATGCACCAGGGTTCGCCGATGCAAATCGCCGAGATGGCTGCTGACGGCACCGTCGACTTTGCCATTGCGACTGAAGCCCTGGAGCTTTTCGGCGACCTGGTGATGATGCCGTGCTACCGCTGGAACCGCTGTGTGGTCGTGCCACAGGGCCACCCGCTGACCAAGCTGCCGAAACTGACCCTTGAAGCGCTGGCCGAATACCCGATCGTGACCTATGTGTTCGGCTTCACTGGCCGTTCCAAGCTCGACGAAGCCTTCAGCCATCGCGGTCTGACCCCGAAAGTGGTATTTACCGCTGCCGATGCCGACGTGATCAAAACCTATGTGCGCCTGGGCCTGGGTGTGGGTATCGTGGCCAAGATGGCCGTGGATACCAAGCTCGACAACGATCTGGTGGTACTGGATGCCAGCGAACTGTTTGAGTCCAGCATCACCAAGATCGGTTTCCGTCGTGGCACTTTCCTGCGCGGCTTCATGTGCGACTTTATCGAAAAGTTTGCCCCGCACCTGACCCGTGAAGTGATGGCCAAGGCGATTGCCTGCCACAACAAACAGGAACTTGAAGACCTGTTTGACGGTGTAGAACTGCCGGTGCATTGATCACGGGCACCGCACAAATCCTGTGGGAGCGGGCTTGCCCGCGATGGCATCGACGCGATCTGATTCAAAGACCGCGCCGCTTCCATCGCGAGCAAGCCCGCTCTCACATTTTTTTGGGCGTTTTACTGCTGCGAATTACGTGTATGCCGGTACTCGCTCACCGCGTCATACACCGCCTTGCGCAGACGATTGATCCCGCCAATCGGTCGATGTTCTTCGACGCCATGCCACGGGCTGAACGACAGGTTGTCACAGGTCAGGTTCTGGCTTGGGGTGTCGAAGTCCTGTGGCGCAACCTTGATTCGCGCCACAGTCTCGAACGGGGCGTCAGACTCTTTCCATTCGATGCTGGTGTCTTCGATCGGCATGAAGCGATTGGCGTTCTGTCGTTGAATCTGCAGCACAAAACAGGCCGGCACCCGGTCCGTGGACAGTTGCTGGTTCAAGGCATTGCGCAAGAAGTTGGGCAGCGCCTCGTTTTGCTCCGGCAAGGTGTAGGCCGGGCAGCTTTCGAGGTCCGGTGCCACGCGGTACTTGGCATTGTCGGTGCCGAACTTGTAGGGCGAGACCGAGAAGTAGGTAGTTTGCGTCGGGCTGGCCGGTGCCGGCGACAAGGTGGCCAGGGCAATAAACAAATGGCGGACTTGCCAGCTGCGCGGGTCCCATGACGGGAAAAACGCCGTTATCTTTTTGCCATCGGCCTGGGCAGCAATGTTCTGGCGGTATTCGGCCACGTCACTGACGAAGAAATTGGGATGGTTAAACATCACAAAGTCCTGCTCGCCACGACCTTGCTGGCCAGGTAGCAACTGCGCCCCCGGCACGTCCTGCAACTTGATCGCCATGCCGCGTGCATCGCGGATGCTGTCGAATTGCGGGTATGCGTTGCCGTTGGACAGGCGCATCACCGCTTGCCAGGTTTTGCCAGGGGTGGCGAATACCCCCTGGCGCAATGCCGGGTCCAGATCGTCCAGCACCTGCACTTGCGCCTTGACGCAACCGTGGGCCTTGGCGTGGGCATCGCGCAGATAGCGGGTGTTTTCGCGGTGCTGGTCGACGATCCGGATCGCGGTCTGGATGGTGTCCCGGGTCATGGCGGCTTCACCCGGCGGGATCTGCTCCTGGGCCGAAACGGGGCCTCGGTGCTGCCAGGCGTACCAGCCGGTGGCCAGCGCCCAGCCGAGCAATCCCAAGGCAATCAATATCAAAAGCAACTTGCCCAGCCATTTGCCGAGTCGAAGCCAGAAAGTGGTCAGCATGCAAACATCCTTTTAGCGAAATCATCGGTGCGTTGAAGGCACTTCATTCGTTGGGCAACTGTTGTTCCAGGGGGCCACCGAGCACTTTGAGGTACTCCAGCAACGCCCAGCGTTCTTCGGGTTGCAGCTGGCGGCCGATCACGCCATTGCCACGGGGGCCGGCGCGGAACTCGTGGCCGCTGTTATGGTTGCCGCTGATGCGGGTGTCGAGCACAAAACCGCCGTCAAAGGCCTGCGTGCTGTAGCCCAAGTGGCGAGGGTCGTATTCAAAGCTGCCGCGATAGAAGGTTTGGTCACGCTCAGCCTGTGGCGACAGCAACTGGTAGATCGTAGGTACCGAACCGTTGTGCAGGAAGGGCGCCGTGGCCCAGATCCCGTCGAGCGGCCGTGCCTTGTAGGCCCGCAACTCCATGACACCGATCGGCAGGCCAAATCCATTGAGGCGTGCCTGCTCTTGCGGGTCGATACCGGCTTGCTGGTAAGCATGCTTTTCAACAAAGGCGGTGACATACGCCAGGCCTTTTGCGACCGACAGTTTGCTCATGTCCAGAGGCGCTTCGCTTTTCGGGTACAGGTCCACGTTCATGGTTGCCAGCTCGGCCGGGTCCCATTGCAGCGCGCTGAGGTCGTAGCGATTATCGGCGATGTTGTTGGCGGTATTGGGGTCGGTGCCGATCACGTCGACAGGCAGCATTTTGAGTTGCTTGACCCAACGCCCGTTTTCTTCGACCACTGGCGGGACGTGGCAGCCGGCGCAGTTTTGCGCGAACAGCGCCCGGCCTTTGGTCGCGAGCGGGCGATCAACCTTGCCGAACAGCTCTTCGGGCCAGATCGGAGGCTTGAGCTTTTGCAGGGTTTCTTCAATCAGGTGCAAGTCGTTTACCCGGACACTCGAAGGGTAGCGGGCATCGCCTTGCAGGGGCTGGCCGTGGCTGTCGAAAAAGTTGAGGGTGGCGCCTACGCCCAGGGCTTCGCCGATATTGCGCGCCATTGGCTGCTTGGCCGAGCCGTTCCACTGCACCCAGTCGAACGTCCACATATCCCATAGGTGCGGGTAATCCACCGGTGCGTTGGCCACGCGGTAATTGTCGGAGGAAATCGCATCACCGAAGCTGGCGTTGGCGATCCGGCCGAAGGCATCGGTGCGCCCCGGGCCTTCGAGGGTCGGATAGAGGCCGCGATGGGTGTCGTTCCAGGCCACGGTCAGAAACGTGTTCAGGGATGCCTTGAAATCTTTGCGCAGTTGCTGGTGCTGCGCCTCGTACTGATCGCCCAGGACGGTGCGGGCAAAGCGCTCGAATTTCCATGGGTTGTAATATGTTGCGGCGAGGCTGGCTACCAGCGCCTGGCCAAAGCTGCCGCCGCGCAAGGTCGGTACGCTGGATGGCAAGACGTGCTGTGCCGGGGCGCCATCAATACGCACCGCCTGGCCTTTGAAGCGCAACTCGCCGGTGTGGCAGGCGGCGCAGGTAATGTCCAGGTACTGCGTGTTGCTGCCCGGGTTTTGATGGCGGGTAAAACCTACGGGCAAGTTGGCCGGGTTGGCGGCGCTGGCCTGCTGCTGTGGGTCAACCAAAAAACCGAACCGGGCCAGATACTCCGGCGCGGCGAAGGGTTGCTTTGAAAAGGGCAGCTCAAGGGCGCTGAACCAGTCGTAATGCAAGCCTTTAACCTGCGTGCCCTGGGGCGTGTAGTAATAGGTTTGACGCTCGGCAGGGCTCCACTGATCAAGATAATGCAGCTGCTGCGGGGGTTGGTAGGCAGGCAGTTTCGGGTTGGCGATGAAGTAGATCACCAGGCCAAGTCCCAGGGCCAAAGCCACTAGCAACCCCAGCAGAACACGGTAAAACAGACGCACAGTAACGCTCCTTGTAAAAATATTTACAGCCTTATGCCTCAGGTATGGTCTGGCATCAAGCGACCTGGGCTTTGCTTTGCCAGGTTTATAGATGTGTGAGCAGAAGTTGCGGTATGAATGAATTGTTATTAATGCATGAACTTATCCGCAAATTGCCTCTCCTATGCCGGTAGCCATTGGTCGCGGCCGCCTGATAAGCTCGCGGCTTTACTCGATTGCCCATTTGGCGCATGAACAAGGAAATAGCATGAAACAGCATCGGTTGGCGGCAGCTGTGGCCCTGGTAAGCCTGGTACTGGCGGGTTGTGATTCGCAGACCAGCGTAGAGCTGAAAACCCCGGCGCAAAAAGCCTCGTACGGCATTGGCCTGAACATGGGCAAAAGTCTGGCTCAAGAAGGCATGGATGATCTGGATTCCAAGGCCGTAGCCCAGGGCATCGAAGATGCCGTTGGCAAGAAAGAGCAGAAACTGAAAGACGATGAACTGATCGAAGCGTTCGCCGCCCTGCAAAAGCGTGCTGAAGAACGTCTTACCAAAATGAGCGAAGAAGCCTCGACAGCAGGTAAAAAATTCCTCGAAGAAAATGGCAAGAAAGCCGGTGTTGTCACTACCGCTTCTGGCTTGCAGTACGAAGTCATCAAGAAAGCCGATGGTCCTCAGCCTAAAGCCACAGACGTGGTGACTGTTCACTACGAAGGCAAGCTGATTGATGGCAAGGTTTTCGACAGCTCGGTAGAGCGCGGCAGCCCGATTGATCTGCCGGTTAGCGGCGTGATCCCGGGTTGGGTTGAAGGTCTGCAACTGATGCACGTTGGTGAGAAATACAAGCTCTATATCCCTAGCGAGCTGGCTTACGGTGCACAAAGCCCGAGCCCGTCGATCCCGGCCAATTCGGTACTGGTGTTTGACCTTGAGCTGCTGGGCATCAAAGACCCTGCAAAACCAGAGGCAGATGCTGCGCAATAAGCAGCTTTCTCTTCAGGTAGCGCCCCGTTTCGACGGGGCGTTGTTGTATCTGTAGTCCGGCCTCTGTGCCTATCAGTTCTGTCCTGCAAGTTTTTAAAAACCCCATAAGTTCCCTTGGCTAGTGGTTGCTGACTGCCAAGTCAATGAATTTATGGGTTTTTTTATGTGTGTAAAAAACGCCCGATCTGAGTACAGCCCTTATAGAACGGGCCTTTCAGCCTGAAAAAACAGCTCTGTTCACAAGGTTATCCACAATTTGTGTGGATAACATTTTGTGTTCTGCGCAGCGCTTTTGACTGCTTTCACAAAAATTTCACTTTTGAGCGAAAACTCCAGAGACCTTGAAGGCTGTTAGGATTAAGCTTCTAAGGAAAGTTCCGACTCGATTTATCTAAAAGTCTGACGGGGTTTAGCAATGGATCTTCAAATCATCAAGCGCAATGGTGAACCTGAATACGCGGTTCTTTCATGGGAAAGCTACCAGGCACTGCTCAAGGCTGCAGGTCTCAAGGAAAAGGTGGCTACGCCTTTGGCAGACCAGCAGCCCCCGGCGCCCGAGCAGGAACGCCCTGGGCTTGATCAGTTGCGGGGCTTGCGCGAGAACAAGGGCCTGGCCCTTGAGGTATTGGCACGTACGGTCGGTATTAGCCCGTCGTACCTGACCATGATCGAAACCGGCGAGCGTCTACCTGACCTTGCCATTCGTCGTAGCCTGGCCTGGGAGCTGGGTGTCGCGGGCTGGAGGGAAGCATCATGAGCGTTCGCATCAGTCGCCAACACTGGGATGGGTTGTTGGCTGAGCTCGATCAGGCGCGTCGACAGCGCCACTTGCTGACGTACCGTGCGTTGCTGGAGCGCTTGCAATTGCCGAGCCCAGCCATGCTCACCCTGACGGCAGCGCTTGAGCATCTGGCCGCAATGGACGCCAAGGCCGAGCAGCCATTGCGCAGTTCGCTGGTGATCAGCCAGGGCGCAAGCCGCCTGCCACGTACCGGCTTTTTTGAATGTGTGGAACGGCTCGGCCGCTTCCCCGGCCCGCCGGACGGTGTTGCCGCTGCCTCATGGCATGCCTCTGAGGTCGTGCGGGTGTTTGAGTTCGCTTATGAGCACGAGGAAGCCTGAGTGCTCTGGCGATTCAAGGCGCGTCTGAGCTACTGGCTGGCGCGCAAGTTGTTTCATCGGCCCTGGTGTGTGCGTCAGCCGCGCATCTGGAGCTGGATGGAGGGGCAGTTCGCACGTATGGCCAACCTGGGGGATACCCGCGCCCAGAGCTTCTACGGGCACATTCTGGCCTTTCGCGGTCAAGGGTTGGGTGCCAGGGAGGAGGGCGTGCGTTTGTTGCGCCTGGCGGCACTGAGCGGCGATGGCAAGGCGGCTTACCAAGTGGGCGTTTTCAGCCTGGCAGGTACGCTCAGTAAAAACCCGGATGCGGCAGAGGCTGCCCGCTGGTGGACGATGGCGGTAAAGGCCGGGCACCCGCTGGCCGCCAACAAGCTGTCGGCGCTGTATTTGCAGGGTGGCCCGGGGTTGCAGGCAGATCCGGCACTGGCCCGGCATTACCAGTCTTAGATTTCACGCCAATAAAAAGGGCGGGCCGCATTACGCGACCCGCCCTTTTTTACAGCTGCACAGTCCTTACTTCTTGGCGACCTGACTGCTCAGCTTCAGGTAGTCCAACAGAATCCGCCCGGTTTCACTCAGGTAGGCATCATCTTCCGGTTTGGTCTTTTCAGGCTCGACCGGCAGTGCATCTTCGTCTTCTTTCTTCATTTCCTTGAGCGGTGCTTCGCCTTTGGCCTGACGGCGGGCGTTTTCCATCACCAACTGCTTGGAATCGATGTCGGCGTGCTGTGCGCGACGTTCGGCTTCGTTCAGGCTGACGGTCTTCTCGGCCATCAGTTTCTCGGCCAGGGCCAGCTTGTCGCGGATAAACATGAACTCTGCATCTTTGGCGACGCGGGCTGCATGTTCGGCCTTGAGCTGGTCAAGGTAAGGCTTGAACGGATCGACTGCCGGCTTGATGGCAGGGCGGATGGTGTCCCATGGCATGGCTTCGGGCAGTGCGCTTTCGCCGATTTCCTTGGTGTCGATAATCGACGGGAAAGCAACGTCAGGCAGTACGCCCTGATGCTGGGTGCTCTGGCCGGAAACCCGGTAGAACTTGGCCAGTGTCAGTTTCAGCTCGCCATGGTTCAGCGGCTGGATGGTTTGCACCGTCCCTTTGCCGAACGTCTGGCCGCCGATGATCAGCGCACGATGGTAGTCCTGCATGGCACCGGCAAAAATCTCCGAGGCCGAAGCCGACAGGCGGTTGACCAGCAGCGCCATCGGGCCCTTGTAGAACGCACCCGGGTTTTCGTCTTCAAGCACGTCGACTTTGCCGTCGGCGTTACGCACCAGTACCGTCGGACCCTTGTCGATAAACAGGCTGGTCAGTTCGGTGGCTTCCTGCAGCGAGCCGCCGCCGTTGTTGCGCAGGTCGATGATCACGCCATCGACTTTTTCTTTCTGCAACTCGGTCAGCAGTTTTTTGACGTCGCGGGTGGTGCTCTTGTAGTTAGGATCGCCGGCACGGAACGCCTTGAAGTCCAGGTAGAAAGCCGGGATTTCAATGACGCCGAGCTTGTAGTCCTTGCCGTTCTGTTTCAGGTTCAGGATCGACTTTTTCGCGGCCTGCTCTTCAAGCTTCACGGCTTCGCGGGTAATGGACACGATCTTGCTGGTCTGATCGTTCGGTGCGTTGCTCGCTGGAATAACTTCCAGGCGCACCACAGAGCCTTTAGGGCCACGAATCAGTTTGACCACTTCGTCCAGACGCCAGCCGATCACGTCGACCATCTCTTTATCGCCTTGGGCGACACCGACGATCTTGTCAGCCGGAGCGACCTGTTTGGTCTTGTCGGCAGGGCCTGCCGGCACCAGACGCACGATTTTTACCTGGTCGTTATCGCTCTGCAACACGGCGCCAATGCCTTCCAGCGACAGGCTCATGTTGATGTCGAAGTTTTCCGCGTTATCTGGTGACAGATAGTTGGTGTGCGGATCGTAAGACATGGCGAAGGTGTTGATGTAGGCCTGGAAGATGTCTTCGCTGCGGGTCTGGTCAAGGCGCGACAATTGGTTCTTGTAGCGCTTGGTCAGCAGTTCCTGAATTTTCGCAGGCTCTTTGCCGGCGATTTTCAGGCGCAGGACTTCGTCCTTGATGCGTTTGCGCCACAGATCATTGAGCTCGGCTTCACTCGTGAGCCACGGGGCGTCCTTGCGATCGATCTGCAAGGTCTCCTTGGCGGTGAAGTCGAAAGAGTCCGGGCCTTTTTTCAGCTCTGCAAGGGCGAAGTCCAGGCGCGATTTCACGCGGTCCAGGTAGCGCTTGTAGATGGTGAAGCCGGGGTTGAGGTCGCCGCTTTTGAGGAAGTCGTCAAACTGGAATTTCCATTTGTCGAATTCGGCAATATCGCTGGCCAGGAAGTAACTGCGCGAAGGGTCGAGCAGCTTCAGGTAGCTGTCATAGATGATCGCAGAGCGTGCGTCATCCAGTGGCGGCTTGCTGTAATGATGGCGCTTGAGCAGCTCAACGACGTTAAGACTGGCAATCACCTCATCACGATCGGGCTGAAGGTTATCCCAACTGTTAGCGGCGAACGTATTGGCCGAAAACGGCAAAACGCCTAGGCCAATGAATAGGGCAAGTGCGGTGCTAGGGAATAAATGCTTCATGCTGATTCGACGCGGGGGCAATTGATAACGCATATTAGGCCGTCTTTGAAGTCGCCGGTTCCGTAAAGGACCGACCGCATAATGCAAGAAGCCCGGTGCAACAGCGCCGGGCTCAGTCCAGACTCACTATGGAGGCACTGTGAAAGCATTGCAAGGCGTTGAAGGTCAAGTGAAGTGGGTTGAAGAGCCAAGCCCCACCTGTGATGTAGGGCAAATCCGGATTCGTGTGGCGGCTGCGGGGCTCAATCGGGCCGATCTGCTGCAAAGCGCCGGGTTGTATCCGCCACCGCCCGGAGCCAGTCAGGTATTGGGCCTGGAGTGCTCGGGCGTGGTCAGTGAAGTTGGCCCCGGTTCTTCGTGGAAAATCGGCGACCGGGTGTGTGCCCTGCTGGCTGGCGGCGGTATGGCGCAAGAGGTAGTGGTCGATGCCCGTCACGCGCTGCCCGTGCCTGAAGGTCTGTCGCTGATTGAAGCGGCGGCCTTGCCCGAGGTGTACAGCACGGCGTGGCTGAACCTGTTTCAGCTGGCTGCTCTGAAGCCGGGCGAGAAGGTGTTGTTGCATGCTGGTGCAAGTGGCGTTGGTTCAGCGGCCATTCAGTTGTGCAAGGCGTTTGGCAGCCCGTGCTGGGTGACAGTAGGTTCGGCCGAGCGTTTGGCGTATTGCCAGGCGTTGGGCGCTCAAGGCGGGGCGTTGCGTACAGAAGGGCTGGACAGCCTCAAGACGCTGGGGCCGTTTGATGTGGTGCTGGACCCGGTGGGTGCGAACTACGCCGAGTCCAACCTCAAGCTGCTGGCGCTGGACGGGCGCTGGGTGTTGATCGGCCTGATGGGCGGGCGCAAGGCCGAGCTGGACCTGGCCCTGGTTCTGGGCAAGCGCATCCAGTTGCTGGGTTCGACCCTGCGCAGCCGCAGCGATCAGTTCAAGGCTGACTTGCTCAGTGATCTGGGCCAGCAGGTTTGGCCGCTGTTCACTGAGGGCCGCTTGAGCCCGCAACTGGCTAAAACCTTCCCGATTGAAGAGGCGCAGGCGGCGTTTGCCGAACTGGCCAGCAATCAGGTGTCGGGCAAGCTGGTGTTGGTGATAGACAGCAGCCTGGCCTGACCCCGCATAACCTGTAGCCGCTGCCGCGGGCTGCGGACCCCTTCGGGCCCGATCGCAACCCGCGGCAGCGGCTACAGGTATTGAGGTGTCATTTCCAGTGATGAATCGGCCACCCGGCCGTTTCGGCATGTTCACGCAGCACCGGGTCCGGGTTGACTACGTGCGGGTGATCGACCTTGAGCAACAGCGGCAGGTCGTTGCGTGAGTCTGAGTAGAAACTCGCGCCTTCAAGATTCTCTTCCTGCTCATCCAGCCATTGCAGCAGACGCGTGATCTTGCCTTCGCGGTAAGTCAGCGTACCCACGGTGTTGCCGGTGTAAAAACCGTGGGCAACTTCCAGCTCAATGCCCAGTACTTCATCAATGCCCAGGCGGTCGGCAATGGGTTTGACCAGATGCGTGCCCGAGGCCGAAATCACCAGAATGCGATCCCCTGCCTTGCGGTGGGCGGCGATGGTTCGGGTGGCGTCACTGAAGATGATCGGCTCGATAAAATCTTCAACCCACGGCCCGACCAGATGCTCGACTTCTTCGGGGGTGCGCCCGATCAGCGGCTCCAGGCTGAAGGCCATGTAGTCTTCCATGGCCAGTTTGCCCTGGCTGTAAGCTGTCATCAGTTCGTTGTTGCGTTGCATGAACGACTGCGGGTCGACCCAGCCCAGGCGGCCCATCTGCTCGCTCCAGAGGGTGGCACAGTCGCCGTGAATCAGGGTTTCGTCCAGATCAAAAATTGCCAGGGCCATCAGCGCAACTCTCTCTTCATAAAATTCAAGAACATCAGGCTACCTCACAAAGGGTGCTCGAATCGATGGACAGTGCCACGCGTTGGCCGTCGGGGTACAGATCGCCGGGCGCGCGGTTGAGCACGTCGACGATCAGTTGCACACCTCGCACCTCGACCCGATAGCGGATCACGTTGCCCAGCAGGCTGTGGCTCAGGATCACCCCGTCGGGCTCGCCCTGCAGGCTCAAGCCCAGGGTTTCGGGGCGGATGGCGATACGGCTGCTGACCGGTTGTTGCAGCAGGCGGCTGGCAGTCTCGGCATCCAGCAGGTTGTAGTTGCCGATAAAGCCTGCGGCAAATGCATCCACCGGCGCGGCGTAGAGGGTTTGCGCATTGCCGCTTTGTACAATTTGGCCCTTGTTCATCAGGAAAATACGGTCGCTCATGACCAGTGCTTCTTCCTGGTCGTGGGTAACGAAAATGGTGGTCAGGCCCAGCTCGCGCTGGATGGTGCGGATTTGCTCGCGCAAGTGTTTGCGAATGCGCGCGTCCAGGGCTGACAGCGGCTCATCCAGCAGCAACAGGCGCGGGCGTGTCACCAGCGAGCGCGCCAGGGCCACGCGCTGGCATTGACCGCCCGACAGCTGGTGAGGGTAGCGCTGGGCGAAGTCATTCAACTCCACCAGCTGCAACACCTCGGTCACACGCTTGTGGCTTTCATCGGCTTTGACCTTCTGCATGCGCAGGCCGAATGCCACGTTTTGCTCGACGGTCATGTTGGGGAACAGGGCATAGCTTTGAAACACCATGCCGATGCCGCGTTTTTGCGGGCTCAGGGGCACGATGTCCTGGCCATCGATCAGGATCTTGCCGCCGTCCACCGGGGTCAGCCCCGCGATGCAGCGCAATAGCGTGGACTTGCCGCAGCCGGACGGGCCGAGCAGGGTGACGAATTCACCTTTGGCGATGCTGCAGTTGATATCGCTGAAAACCGGGGTGCCGGAATAGGATTTTTGCAGGTGTTCGACGCTGACGAAGCTCATTGGCTTTTGTCCTTGTTCAGGAAGGTGGCAACCCAGGTCAGCACCAGTACAAAGAGGAAATAGGAAATGACCAGCGCGCTGGTGAAGTGCCCGCTGCTGTTGCGCATGTTGTTCAAAAACACCTGCAGGGTTTCGTAGCGTGTACCCACCAGAATGTTGGCAAAGACAAACTCGCCGAACAGGAACGAGAAAGACAGCAGCAGTGCAACCATCAAGCCTTTGCGCAGATTGGGCAGCACTACCAGAAACGCCGCCTGCCAGGTGCTGGCACCCAGCAGTTGGGCGGCGTCCATCAGGTCACGCAGGTTGATCGCTTGCAGGTTGTTGGTGATCGCCCGGTACATGAAGGGCAGCGCGACGGTGAAGTAGCAGCCGATCAGAATCCATGGCGTACCGACCATTTGCAGCGGGCCGGAACCATAGAGCTGCAGCAGGCCTACCGATGACACCACCGGCGGCACGGCGAACGGCAGCAGGATCAGGATGTTCATCAGCGCATCGAGCTTGGGGAAGTGGTAATGCACCACAAACAGCAACGGCAAAATCAGGATCACCGACAACACCAGTGCGGCGACGCAGACCAGCAACGACTGGCCGAAAGCGGCCAGAAAGCGCGGGTCGTTCCACAGTTGGCCATACCACTTGAAGGTGAAGCCGCTGGGCAGGATGGTGGCGGACCAGCTGCTGGAGATGGAGTAAATCAGCGTGCCCAGCAGGGGCAGCAGCAAAATCAGAAACAGCAGCCAGACCACGCTGCGGTGGTAAACGCTGGGGGATGTGGTTTCAGCGCGCGACATGGTAGCTCCTCTTTAACAGCCACTGATGCACCAGGGTGACCAGGGTCATCAACCCCACCAGAATCACCGCCAGGGCACTGGCCATGTTCGGGTCCAGGCTGATATCGCCCGACACCATCGCGGCAATACGGATCGGCAGTACGTTGAAATTGCCGGTGGTTAATGCATACACCGTGGCGTAGGCGCCCAGGGCGTTGGCCAGCAGGATCACGAACGTGCCGAGCAGGGCCGGGGTGAGTACCGGCAGGCCGATATGGCGCCAGAACTGCCAACTGTTGGCACCCAGCAATGAGGCAGAGTCACGCCAGTCTTCGCGCAAGGCATCAAAGGCCGGGTAAAGCAGCAGAACCCCGAGGGGAATCTGGAAGTAGGTGTACAGGATGATCAGGCCGGTTTTGGAATACAGGTTGAAGTCCTGAATGATCCCCGCCTGTTTGAGCATGATCGTGATGCTGCCGTTGAAGCCCAGCAAAATGATGAACGCAAAGGCCAGCGGCACGCCGGAGAAGTTACTGGTCATGTTGGCGAACGCGTTCACAAAATTGCGCAACCGCGAGTCCACCTTGCGCAGAGAGTAACTGCCCAATATGGCGATCACGATGCCGAACAGGCTGGACCAGAAGCTGATCTCCAGGCTGTGCTGGATCGCCTGCAAATAGAATTTGGAGTTGAAGATTTTGATGAAGTTGGCCAGGCCCCAGCCGCTTTCTTCGGATTGCACGCTGTGAATCAGTACCCACACCAGCGGTGCGATCTGAAACACGATAAAAAATACCGCGAAGGGCACCAGGCACAGCAGCGCCAGCCATTTACCACGGCTCATGGTGCAGGTCTCAACAGGTCACGGCACAGCGGTTTGTCGTGGGCCACACCGAGCAGCTCGCAGATGGTGCCACACAGCTCTGTCTGTTTTGGCGTGACATCCGGGTTGAGGCTGAAGGCGTCGCCCATGACGAACAGCGGGACTTCACGTTCTTCGGGTAGCAGGCCGTTGTGCGAGCGATCGTTGTTCATGCCGTGATCGGCCGTCACCAGCACTTGATAGCCGGCGTTCAGCCAGCCTTGCAGGTAATCGGCCAGGATGATGTCGGCCGAGCGTGCGCTGTTGCGGTATTGCGGTGTGTCGAGGCCGTGCTTGTGCCCGGCATCGTCGATGTTCATGGGGTGGACCAGTAAGAAATCGGGTGCGTGCGCCAGGCGCAGGCTTTCGGCGTCGGCGAACAGGTGGGAATCGGGGTAGTGATCGTTCCAGTAGAAATGCCCGTATTGAATCGGCAGGTCTGGCGCCAGGGTGTGGCGGTCACGGGGGATTATAAAAGGTGAGCGGTTATACAGTTCGCTGACCCAGTGATAGGCCGCTGCTGCGGTACTCAGCCCGCCATCACGGGCGTAATGGAACACGCTGCGCTGGTTGGACAGTCGCGAAACATTGTTGTGCACGATGCCGCTTTCAATCGGCGGCACGCCGGTGAGGATGCATTCGTAGAGCGGGCGCGACAGCGCCGGCAACTCACACGTGAGTTTGTACAGTGCGGCGCGTTCAGCACCGACATAGGCCTGTAAATGCCCCATGGCATGACGGGCCACCTCGTAGTTGAGCCCGTCAAGTACGACCAGAATGACGTTGTGTTTCATGTACGGCGACTCCGCTGGTACAGCGCATGGATGGTGGGAGCGGGCTTGCTCGCGATGCTATCGGCGTGATGGACCTGAAACACCGGATGTATGTATCGCGAGCAGGCCCGGTCCCACAGGGACCAGGAGCGGTAAGGGTTACTGCATATTGATGATGACTTCTTCCTGCCACAGCTGTGGCAAGGCCTTGGAGGTTTTTTCCCAGGCGTCTGCGTCTTTGATAGGGGTTACATTTTTGTACTGGTCGTTGGAGAGCAGCTTGGCTTGAACGTCATCCGGCAGCTTCAAGTGCTCAGCACGAATCGGCCGCGCATTGCCGCGCGCCAGGTTGGTTTGCCCGGCATCGCTGAAGATGAATTCGCGGGTCAGTTTGGCGGCGTTCGGGTGCTTGGCGTATTTGTTGATGATGGTGGTGTAACCCGAGATCACCGAACCGTCGGACGGGATCAGCACCACGTAGTCATCCGGGTTGACCATTTTGGCTTTGTAGCTCAGGCCGTTGAAGTCCCAGACAACGCCGACCTCCACTTCACCTTTCTCCATGGTGGAGATGGTCGGGTTGGCCAGTGACAAACGACCTTGCTTGGCAATGTCAGCAAACATCAGCAGGGCAGGCTGGACGTTCTTTTCGTTGCCGCCATTGGCCAGGGCAGCCGCCAGCACACCATTGGTGGCCTGTGCAGCGGTGCTCACGTCACCGATGGAAACCTTGTATTTGCCGGACTTCAGATCAGCCCACTTGGTCGGAACTTCAGAGCCATGCAGCAGCTTCTTGTTGACGATAAACGCGATGGTGCCGGTGTAGGCCAGCGCCCAGTTACCGTCCTTGTCCTTGGCCCAGTCAGGGATCTGGTCCCAGGTGGTTGGCTTGTACGGCTGGGTCACGCCCTTGGCCACGGCAATCGGGCCGAAGGCTGCGCCCACGTCACCGATGTCGGCACTGGCATTGTCTTTTTCAGCGGCAAACTTGGCCACTTCCTGGGCCGAGCTCATGTCGGTATCGATGTGCTTGAGGCCATAGAGCTTGTTCAGGTCAGCCCAGGTGCCTTTCCAGTTGGCCCAGTCATCGGGCATGCCGACACTGTTGACCGCACCTTCAGCCCTGGCGGCGGCTTCCAGGGCTTTTAAATCGACATCGGCGGCCATGGCCGACGTGCACAGGGCAATGCTTGAACCTAACAGTGATGCGAGGAAAAACTGTTTCATCCGAAGCTCCTTGGGCGTTTTCAACGCTGGGTTTTATTGCTTTTTTGCGGTGGGTTGGTCTAGGTCAGCAATACCTGAGCCAATTTAAGCCCGGCAGATGACACTTTAATGTCGGCATTACTTGTGCAAGGGATATCGCGGGCCGGCGTGAGGATTTCAGATAAGCGTAGACCATCGCGCAGGCCCCGCCCGGCAAGGCCTATGGCTGTTTTTGAGCGGCATGGGGCGCGGTCCCTGTCATCGAACAGTCATATGTTCTGCCTAGGCTGGCAGGCTCAAGGAATGACGGTTTCAGCGGTCATGCCTGCCCACATTTGGTGCTGGACTAGTCCAGCCAGGTAACGTTGATGCGAGAAGGTGCACCCAAGGCGGTGACGGCAATCAGTCGCACGCTACAAGAGCAGATTGAGCACGGCCTGTTGGCGTGCGGCAGTCAGTTGCCGGCTGAGCGCAAACTCAGCGAGTTGTTTGCCACGACCCGCGTCACGGTGCGCGAGGCGTTGTTGCAGCTGGAAGCCCAGGGGCTGGTGTATCGCGAGGAGCGCAGGGGCTGGTTTATTTCGCCGCCGCGTCTGGCTTACAACCTGATGCAGCGCAGTCACTTCCATGCCATGGTCACGGCCCAGGGGCGCGTACCCACCACTGAAGTGATTTCGGCGCGCCTGCTGCCAGCCACGGCGGCGGTGTGTGAGCGGTTGCAGTTGCCGGCGCTGTCCAGCGTGATCCAGATCTGCCGTGGCCGGCGCATTGACGGGCGGCTGGTGCTCTACGTCGAGCACTATCTGAACCCGCAATACTTTCCGCGGATTCTGGAACTCGATCTCACGCAATCGATTACCGAGCTGTATGCCCGGCACTACGATTTGCATTACGGTCGGGTGCGTTTCGAGATCGTGCCCACAGCGCTGCCGATCGAAGCCGCGGCCACGCTCAAGCTGTCCACGGGCAGCCCGGGCTTGCGCATTGCCCGGGTCAATTACGACCAGCACGAACGGCTGATCGACTGCGATCTGGAATATTGGCGACATGATGCGATTCATGTCGGGGTGGACGTGCTGGAGCGTTGAACCAACCTGCTTTTGTGGGCAACGCCAAACCTGTGGGAGCGGGCTTGCTCGCGATGCAGACAACTTGGCATATCAGTCATGCCGAGTTGATGCCATCGCAGGCAAGCCCGCTCCCACAGGGTGAGGCTGATTGCGGGTCAATCCTTCTGCAGCATCCCGCTGCCCGCTGTGACCACCTGCACACTCAGGCG
The DNA here is from genome assembly GCF_055408345.1 of Pseudomonas sp. B424. NCBI lineage: Bacteria > Pseudomonadati > Pseudomonadota > Gammaproteobacteria > Pseudomonadales > Pseudomonadaceae > Pseudomonas > Pseudomonas sp. B424. Next base: position 212,219 of record NZ_JBUZTL010000002.1, read on the forward strand.
CGGGGTGGCCAGGTCCAGCCCGGCTTCATCCAGATGACGCTTGAGTGACAGGTTGAATGCCCGCGAGACTTCCCATTGCTTGATCGGCGCAGTCTTGAAGCGGGCTCGCAGGATTGCGCTGCCGGACTCGAAACTTTCCACCCCCTGAATCTCCAGCGGCGACCAGATATTGCGGCGCTGCAACGGGTCGGTGCGCATTTTTTGCCCGACTTCGCGCATCAGTTTGATCGCGTCGTCGATTTCCATGTTGTAGGGGATCGCGACGCGGAAGATGGCGTAGCCGAACTCGCGGGAGTAGTTCTTGATGCTCTTGATTTCGCTGAACGGGATGGTGTGCACGATGCCGTCGATGTCCCGCAGGCGCACAGTACGAATCGTCAAGCCTTCAACCGTCCCCAGGTGGCCGCCGACATCGACGTAGTCGTCGATGGCCAGGGAGTCTTCAATGATGATGAACAGCCCCGTAATCAGGTCGGCTACCAGGGACTGCGCACCAAAGCCGATGGCCAGACCGATCACACCGGCACCGGCCAGCAGGGGGGTCACGTTCATGCCCATGTTGGCCAGGGCAACGATCAGCGCAATGATGAAAATCGCCGCAAACAGCACGTTGCGAATCAGCGGCATCATGGTTTGCGCGCGAGCGTTGGCCAAACCTTTGCGTGAGCGGGTCAGGGCATGGTGAATGGCGGTGTCTGAGAGGATCCAGATCAGCCATGCAAACAGCAACGTGCCGCCAAGGCCGAACAGCTTGACGCTGATCTCATGGCCATCGCCTTCGGTGAAGCTGATCAGCGACATGCCCCAGACCCGCAGCCCCAGTTCGATGAACACCAGCCACACCACCAGATGCGCCAGGGTGTAGACGAAGCTTTTCAAACGCTCGGAATACAGTGCGTGGCGTTTGTGCCCGCGTTGCGGTTTTTGCGCATGACGGCGTACCAGCCCGTTGATCACCATGCACAACACCACCAGCACGGTGCAAATCAGTGACTGGCGTAACGCGGTACTGGTATCGCCAGCCGAGATAAAGGTCGCCACCAGTGACACGCCCACCAGAATCAGGGCCGCCACGTACCAGTAGGTACCGAGGATCTCGATGCTGTCGCTCAAGGCGCGGCGAGTCAGGCGCCGGGACAATGGTTGGTTGCGGATAAGGTGGGCGATGGGGCGGCGGAACCGGATGATAAACAGCCCGGTGGACAGCGCAGCCATCACATTGGCAAAGGTGGCAGCCGTATGGGCCAGGTGCACGCCGAGGGTGGCGACCAGTCGCGGGTCACCCAGCGCTTCGCCAAAGGCCGCGAAGCTGCCGATCCACCACAGCGGGCGAAACGCCTGGTGCCGCAGGATATGCAGGGCGCGGTGGCGATGGGGGCCATCGAGCAAGGAGAAAAGAATCACGCAAATGGCCGAAAAACAGGTGCCGATCACCAGCGCATAGGCCAGCACCATCGCCAGGTCTTTACCCAGGGAAGACGGCAAGGCGTAGCTCATGTACACCGTAATCATCAGTGCGACCATCCACGGCCCCAGCTTGCGCAAGGCAAAGCGCAGCATGTCGACGGCCTTGGGGTGTTGCGGCAGCTCTTCACTCAGGCCAAAGCGCAGGCGTACGCGGTGGCTGACCCAGATCAGCAGGGCGGCCAGCAGGCTCCAGATCATGATGACCAGGGCAAAACCGAAAATGATTGGCAGCCACTCATTGGCCGGCAGCATCAGGGCAGTGAACTCGTCCTTGGCCTGGGTTATTTCCTTGGACCAGCGAGAGGTCGGGCTGTCAGCTCCGGAGAACTGCTTTTCGAGGTCGGACAGGGTGCTGCCGATCAGGCCCAGGACGCCGATTTCAGCTTCGGGCTGGGCTTTCTTTGTGGCGTCGCGCAGCTTTTTCAGGTCGGTCAGCAACTTGCTGCGCTGCTGATCGCTTTCGAGGTTCTTGATCACCTCGTCCAGGGATTGGCCGAGCGGCTCGGTCGGTTGCGCCTGGGTTTTATCCGAACTGCCGAGCAGACCGGGCAAGCCAGCGGCCTGGGCCGAAGTTATGGGCAACAGCGTCAGCAGGCAAACCAGCAGGCAATAGGGCAGGGCGAAAAGACGAAGAAACACTGGGCGATCAACCTCGAGGGGTGCGAATTGGCCGAGTGTACGCTAGGGCCCGCGATCATTCATTTCTTGTCACACATAAATGACTGGTCGCGGATTCAGGGGCAAAAAACCAGAGCACCTATTCGTTCAGTTTGGCGAGGATCTTGAAAATGATGGTGCCGAAAATCAGTAGCATGCCGCACCAGATCATCAGCACGCCGACGCCGCTACTGCGTTCGCGAAAGTTGAAGCCAATGGTCAGCAGCAACATGCCGCAAACAATGGGGATCATCATGGAGTGGAACGCAGCCGTTTCAAACATGGTTATGGACCTGAGCAAATGAATACTTCGAGTCTAGGTCGGTTTGCGAAGATGTGTGCTGATGTGTATCAAAAATGAATCAGCCATTGCCTGCAGGTGATGATCGACTGTGGGAGCGGACTTGCTCGCGATGGCATCGGCGCGTCTTACCTGACACGCCGCGCCAAAAGCATCGCGAGCAAGCCCGCTCCCACACATGATGCCCCTGTTTTTTACGGCAACTGGTTGCTGGCGTAAAACGCACTCAGGACTTTGACCAGGTGCGCCAGGTCATGGCTGCCGGCCAGTTCGCGGATCGAGTGCATGGCGAATGTCGGCAGGCCGATATCCACGGTACGCACACCCAGGTGGCTGGCGGTGATCGGGCCAATCGTCGAACCACAGCCCATGTCGCTGCGCACCACAAAGCTTTGCACCGGCACTTCTACGGCCATGCACAGGTGGCGGAAAAACCCGGCCGTTTCGCTGTTGGTGGCGTAGCGCTGGTTGCTGTTGACCTTGATCACCGGCCCCGCGTTGAGCTTGGGGCCGTGGTTGGCATCGTGCTTCTCGGCGTAGTTGGGGTGAACGCCGTGGGCGTTGTCTGCTGACACCAGCAGCGATTTCTGGATTGTGCGTACGTACTCGTCACCTTCCGGCAGCAGACGTTGCAGGATCTGCTCCAGCATCGGGCCGTCGGCGCCGCAAGCCGAACAGGAACCCACTTCTTCATGGTCGTTGGCCACAAACAGGCAGGTTTCTTCGGTCTCGGTATTGAGCAGAGCTTGCAGGCCGGCGTAGCACGACAGCAGGTTGTCCAGGCGCGCACCGGCGATGAAGTCACCGTTAAGGCCGATGACGGCGGCACTTTGGGTGTCGTAGAAACTCAGCTCGTAATCGAGCACCACGTCGGCGTTGAGGCCGTGTTCGCGTGCCAGCTGGTCGGCGAGCAGGGCGCGGAAGTCCACGCGCTCGTCACCGGCCACCTGGGCCAGGATCGGCGGCAGCTCGGTTTGCGGGTTGATTGCCCAGCCTTCGTTGGCAGTGCGATTGAGGTGGATCGCCAGGTTGGGGATGGTCGCGATCGGTGCCTTGAAGTCGATCAGCTGGCTTTCGACCTGGCCGTCGCGGCGGAAGGTGACGCGCCCGGCCAGGGACAGGTCGCGGTCGAACCAGGGCGCCAGCAAGGCGCCGCCGTAGACTTCAACGCCCAGCTGCCAAAAGCCCTGACGTTGCAGTTCCGGCTGTGGCTTGACGCGCAGGCACGGGCTGTCTGTGTGAGCGCCGACCATACGGATGCCGCCTTGCAGCGCGGAGTGGCGACCCAGCTTGAAGGCCACAATGGAGGAGTCATTACGGGTGACGTAATAGCGACCATTGGCTTCGGTGAACCAGGTTTCGCGCTCGTCGAGGCGCTGATAACCGGCAGCCTCCAGGCGCTGAACAAGACTGGCAGTGGCATGAAAGGGGGTAGGGGAGGCCTTGAGAAAGTCGATCAGGCCTTGGTTCAACTCTTCGCGCATAAGTTACTCCAGACAGCAAGGCCGCGAGTTTAGCGCATTGATCGCAAGATTTGGCCGCCAAATATCCATCGGTAAATGGCGGTTTCTCGTGGGAGCGGGCTTACTCGCGATGGCATCCGCGCGCAGTTCCTGAAAAACCGCGTTGCATGTATCGCGATCAAGCCCGCTCCCACGGGGGATATGAGGACTTAAAACGGTGCCGGGCACTCGAAGCGCAGGCGTTCACCGGTTTGCGGATGGGTGAAGCTCAGCATGCTCGCGTGCAGGCACAGGCGCGGCCAGGCGGCCAGGGCCTGGGGGTGCGCATAAAGGCCGTCGCCCAGCAGCGGATGACCGATAGACAGCATGTGTACGCGCAACTGGTGCGAGCGCCCGGTAATGGGTGTCAACTCGACACGGCAGTAATCGCCGCAGCGTTCCAGCACCTTCCAGAAGGTCAGGGCGTTTTTGCCGAATTCGTGGTCGACCACATGCCGGGGCTTGGTCGGCGGGTCGTAACGCAGGGGCAAGTCGATGCTGCCACTGTCCAGCTCGGGTTGACCCCAGGCCAGTGCGGTATAGGCCTTTTCGGTTTCGCGATCATGGAACTGGCGCGACAGTTCGCGATGGGTATCGGCATCCCGTGCCAACAGAATGATCCCGGAGGTTTCCCAATCCAGCCGATGGACAATGCGCGCCTCGGGGTAGCCGTTTTCTTGCAGGCGGGTAATCAGGCAGTCCTTGTTGTCTTCGGCCCGGCCAGGCACCGAAAGCAGCAGCGTCGGCTTGTTGACCACCAGAACGCCAGCGTCCTGATGGATGATGTGGATGTTGGACAACGGCATTAAAACAGCCTCTTAACAAACACCAACGGCGACGAGGGAACCTTCCCTGCAGGGAAGGCGCCCAAGTCGCCGCGGTGTCAGCCCGATCGATTAACGATCAGGCAGCGTGATGTTGAGTTCCAGAATCGAGCAGCTACCCTCGTTTTCGAGGGCGATCTGTACAGAATCATCCCCGATATTGACGTATTTGCGGATTACTTCGACCAGCTCTTTTTGCAGGGCAGGCAGGTAGTCCGGGGTGCTGCGTTGGCCGCGTTCGTGCGCCACGATAATTTGTAGACGCTCTTTCGCGACCGACGCGGTGGATGGCGTTTTGCGGGTACGAAAGAAGTCAAAAATGTTCATTGTTTAGTTGCCTCCAAACAGGCGCTCGAAGAATCCCTTCTTCTGTACATCAAGGAACCGATGCTCCACGGTTTTGCCCAGGAGGCGATCAACAGCATCGCTGTAGGCCTGGCCGGCGTCGCTCTGATCATCAAGGATCACGGGCACGCCCTGGTTGGAAGCTTTCAATACGGCCTGGGACTCGGGAATCACGCCCAGCAAGGCTACAGCCAGGATTTCCTTGACGTCTTCAACGCCGAGCATTTCGCCCTTGGAAACGCGGTCCGGGTTGTAGCGGGTCAGCAGCAGGTGCTCCTTGATCGGGTCTTCACCCTTCTCGGCGCGACGCGATTTGCTGGCCAGCAGGCCCAGCATGCGGTCCGAGTCACGTACCGAAGACACTTCCGGGTTGGTCACGACGATCGCTTCATCGGCGAAGTACATGGCCAGGTGGGCACCGGTTTCGATACCTGCTGGAGAGTCGCAAACCACGAATTCAAACGTCTCTTTAAGTTCCATCAGAACTTTTTCGACGCCTTCCTTGGTCAGTGCATCCTTGTCACGGGTCTGGCTGGCGGCCAGCACGTACAGGTTTTCCAGACGCTTGTCTTTGATCAGGGCCTGTTGCAGGTTGGCTTCGCCATTAACCACGTTAACGAAGTCATACACCACACGTCGTTCGCAACCCATGATCAGGTCGAGATTACGCAGGCCAACGTCGAAGTCGACGATCACTGTCTTGTGGCCGCGCAGAGCGAGGCCGGTACCGATAGCGGCGCTGGTGGTGGTCTTACCCACACCACCCTTGCCGGATGTAACCACTAGAATCTTGGCCAAGGTGTTTCACCCCTAAGGAAAAAGGACTTTTTAGCCCCTGAATAACATCTCTATAAACGACGGCAGGCAAACAGCCTTGGCGGGTCATCTTCCGGGTCACGTTTACAGAGCGTAAACGCTGGTTGGTCGTTGGTTGCCTACAAGGTTAAATCTGTTTTCTCTACGAATTTGAGATGCTTGGAAAATGGCGAGAGTATCCGTTAAAGACGGGTGATGTTCAACATGTCACTTGACAGACTGATTTGAACGCCTGTGCCCCACAACGGATCTCGGCGCAAGTCTTCAGATACCTTGTACTTGCCTGCAATCGACACCAGTTCGGCGCTCAGTTGCTGGCAGAAAATCCGTGCCTTGGTGTTGCCCTTGTGCCCGGCGAGTGCCCGGCCACGCATAGGCCCGTACACATGGATGTTGCCATCGGCCATAAGTTCCGCACCGGGGCTGACGGAAGCGATAACCACCAGGTCACAGCCCTCGGCATACACCGTCTGGCCGCCACGTACCGGGCTGGTAATGATTTTGGTCGGTTTGATGGCGGGCTCGGGCGGTTTTTCGGGCTTTTTCGGTGCGACGACTTCGACAGGGTCGATCGGTCGCTCACGAGCGCCTGAAGGCGGCAGCACGGGCAGGTCGATGGCAATGGCGGCGGCGATGTCTTCGATACGATTGGCACGCAGGGCCAGGGTGCGCAGGCCATGCTGGCGGCACACGCGCATCAGCCCGGGCAAATCGATAGCCCCTTCGCTGGCGGGCAGCTTGTCCAGCGCCAGTACCAGCGGGGTGTTGCTGAAAAAATTCGGAGCCTGGGCCACTTTGGCCGCCAGTTGACGGTCAAGGGCTTCAAGGTTGTTGTGTGCCAGTTCCAGCACCGTAATGGCGAGCATACTGCCCTTTAGCTGGAACACAGGGGCTTGGTCTAGCGATTCGGTTTGGCTCATGGTTGCTTAACGCGACTTGTCACTTAAAGTGCTGAGACTTATAACGAGAACGCCCGCAAGCCGCAAGCCGGGTCGAACGATGTAGAATGCCCGATCCTTGTGTCTGTCCGGAATCATTAATGGATCGCCCGCATTTTCGTGCTGCTTTTTTTCATCCGCGCTACTGGCTGCTATGGCTGGGGTTGGGCGTGCTGTGGCTGGTGGTACAACTGCCTTATAAAGTACAGCTGTGTATCGGCCGGGGGTTGGGCGCGCTGATGTACCGGGTGGCCGGTGATCGCCGGCGCATTGCCTCGCGCAACCTTGAGCTGTGCTTCCCTGAAAAGTCCGCCTCCGAGCGCAAGCACTTGCTCAAGGAAAACTTCGCCTCGACCGGTATCGCCTTTTTTGAAATGGCCATGAGCTGGTGGTGGTCCAGGCCCCGCCTGGCCAAATTGGCACATATCGAAGGGCTGGAGCACCTCAAGCAGGCCCAGCTGGAAGGCAAGGGCGTTATTTTGATGGCGTTTCACTTCACCACCCTGGAAATCGGTGCGGCCCTGCTCGGTCAGCAGCACACGATTGACGGGATGTACCGCGAGCACAAAAACCTGCTGTTCGATTTCATCCAGCGTCGGGGCCGTGAGCGGCACAACGTGGACTCGCTGGCGGTTGAGCGCGATGACGTGCGCGGCATGCTCAAGTTGCTGCGCTCCGGGCGGGCGATCTGGTATGCGCCCGACCAGGATTACGGCGCCAAGCAAAGTATCTTCGTACCCTTGTTCGGTATTGAGGCAGCGACCGTCACCGCCACCAGCAAATTTGCCAGACTGGGCAAAGCGCAGGTTGTGCCCTTTACTCAACAACGACTGGCCGACGGCAGTGGTTACAAGTTGGTCATTCATCCTCCCCTGAGGGATTTCCCCGGAGAAAGCGATGAGGCCGATTGTCTGCGAATCAATCAATGGGTCGAGCGGGCGGTGCGCGAATGCCCCGAGCAATACCTGTGGGCCCACCGCCGGTTCAAGACCCGCCCGCCGGGCGAGCCCAAGCTCTACGACAAGCGCCGCTGATACGGGGCGCTGCAAGGGCGGCTGGCAGTGAACCCAGCCGTACCTGTCACAGGCCTGATCCTGTCTGGCGGTGGCGCGCGAGCGGCCTACCAGGTCGGCGTGCTGGCAGCGATTGCCGAGTTGCTGACAGCTGGCGCGCCGAACCCGTTCCCGGTCATCGTAGGTACGTCGGCGGGGGCGATCAACGCGGTAAGCCTGGCCAGCGGGGCGATGGACTTCACCCGTGCGGTCGAGCACCTGACCGCATTCTGGCAGGGTTTTGAAAGCCGTCGCGTATTGCGCAGTGACTGGCCGGGCGTGCTCCGTCAGGCCAGTCGCTTTGTAGGCCACAGCCTGCTCGGGCTGGGCTCCCAGGTGCCGGTGGCCCTGCTCGACAGTTCGCCCTTGCGCGATTTGCTCCACGACAAAATCAATTTTGCGGGTATCGAACAGGCGATTGCCGAGCGACACCTGCGTGCGATTGCGGTCACGGCGTTTGGCTACTCGTCCAGCCAGGCGGTGACCTTTTATCAAGGCAAGGACACGATCCACGGCTGGTTGCGTCATCGGCGCATCGGTTTGCCGACGGCATTGACGGTGGAGCATTTACTGGCCAGTTCGGCCATCCCGCTGTTGTTTGCCCCGGTCAAGATTGGCGAAGAGTTCTTTGGCGATGGCGCCGTGCGTCAATCGGCGCCCATCAGTCCTGCGCTGCATCTGGGGGCCAACCGGGTGCTGGTGGTGGGGGTGAGCGGTAACCCGCGAGGGCCGGACGTGCAGGATGGCCAGCCGCGTTTCTACAACGCAGCTCAACCGACCCTGGCACAAATTGGCGGGCATATGCTCAACAGCACGTTTATTGACAGCCTGGAGGGTGATATCGAACTGTTGGAGCGCTTGAATCACTTCAGCCGTTTGCTGCCCCGGCAAACGGACAACCTGGGCCTGTCGCCCGTGGAGGTACTGGTGATTGCCCCCAGTCAGCCCATCGACGAAATTGCCGCACGCCACCGGCATGAGTTGCCTCTCGCATTACGCACATTTTTGCGTGGCCCCGGAGCTACCAAAACCAGTGGCGCAGGGGTGCTGAGTTACTTGCTGTTCGAGTCGGGTTATTGCCGGGAGCTGATCGAGCTTGGCCGCCGCGATGCGATGGCCAAGCACGATGCGCTGTGCGAGTTTTTGAACCTGTAGTCGCAGCTTTTGGCGGCGACTACAGGTGTTTACTCGGCGATCTGCAGTTTGCGCGCTTCGGTGTAGATGTAGCGCAGCTTGTCGTACTCAAACGGCGAGTCGAACTGGCCATAGCGGAATTTGGTGTTGTAGCGCTTGTCGATAGCGCCCAGTACCCAGATTTCCGGATGGCGTGTGCTTTCGTGCGGCACGTTGAGGAAGTTGATTTCCTGGCTGGCGCCATAGTCAACCACCAGGCCGGTAGTATCGCGCAGGTTGGACGGGCCGAGGATCGGCAGCATCAGGTAAGCACCGCCCGGTACGCCATAAAAGCCCAGTGTTTGCCCGAAATCTTCGCTTTGACGGGGCAGGCCCATCGAGGTGGCCGGGTCCCACAGGCCGCCAACGCCCAGAGTCGTGTTCAACAGCAAGCGCCCGGTGGTCTCCAGCGAGCGGTGGCCCTTGAGCTGCAGCAGGCTGTTGAACAGGTTCGGAACATCGCCCAGGTTGTTGAAGAAATTGCTCACGCCAGTACGCAGAAAGCTCGGCGTGACATAGCGATACCCATCCACCACCGGCAGGAATACCCACTGGTCGAAGCGGTAGTTGAAATGGTAGATGCGGCGGTTGATTGACTCCAGCGGGTCATACACGTTGAGCGCGTTCATGGTGGCGCGTTCAAATTCACGCTGATCCAGGCCCGGATTGAACTTCAGCAGTTTCAATGGCTGGGTAAAGCCGTCGACATCTGGCGTGAGCTCCGTGTGAGCCTTGCTGTTGTCCGCGTGGGCAAAGCCTGCGCTGAGCAGGGTGGCAATAAGCAATAGTTGTTTAGCCACGGAAAAACTCCAGCATATCGTCAGCGTTGACTCGGTAATTGAGGTTGCCGCAGTGGCCGCCGTACGGGTAGACCGTCAGGCGGTTGCCGAAAGTCTTGCGCAGGAATCCCAGGTCGCCAGGGCCGAGGATGATGTCATCGGCGTTATGCATGACGGCAATCTTGGGGCTGTCTTTCAGGTAGTCCTGCAGCGCGTAAAGGCTGACCTGGTCAATCAGTTGCAACAGGCTGCCGCCATCGGTTTTGGCGCGCCACATCGGGATCACTTGCTCCGTGAGGTAGCAGTCAAAATCACACAGCAGTGAGCGCTTGAGAAAGGGCGTCAGGCTGGTGCCTTCGGTGATCGGGTAGTTAGGCGGCGTGATAAGGCCGCGGCGGTTGATCAGGTCCGAGGTGAACACAATATCGGCCGACGAGAAACGGAAGACGGTGCCGATCAGCATTGCCATCTGCTCGTTGGTCAGGCGCTCCTTGGAGTTCTGCAGGTCATAGACCAGGGCCGCGTTCAGGTCCACCCGGCCTTTGTCCTGGAAGTAGCGGGTCAGCTTGCCCAGTACCAGCTCATAGAACGTGGTGGTGTTGTTGATGCCTTTGACCTCTGTCTGCACCATCTTGTCGAGGTTGCTGATGGAGGTATAGAGGTTGACCGGGGGGTTGAGCATCAATACTTTTTTGAAGTTGAAGCTTTTGCGGGTTTCATCCAGGTGGCTGACGAACGCTGCATCCAGCGCGCCAAGGCTGTAACCCGCCAGGTAGTAGTCGGTCACCGGAACGCTTGCTTGCTGGGCGCGTACGGCCTGCATCACGTGATACAGGTCCTCGGCATCGTACTGGCTGATGCCCGGTGTGGCCAGGCGCGAGGCTGCACTCATGAAGTCATAGCTGGTCGGTGATGACAGCTGGACAACGTGATAACCCTCTTTGTAGAAGAGCTTTTTCAGGTACTCGTTGAGGCTGCTGTCATAGGCCGCGCCGGTGCCGGCAATCAGGAACATCAGCGGTGCAGGATGGTCCTGTGTTGCCATGCGGTAGGTCAGCTTTTTCACGGCCCAAAAGTTGGCGGGCAGTGTGAACTCGCGCTCGGGGCGCAGGTTGAGTGTGTGGTCCGATTGGTTGATGTCTTCTTCGTCGGGCAGAAGCGGGCGCATCTCCGGCGGAGTGGTGGCAATCGTGGCTTCGAACGGATTGGTTATCGGGTAGCCATAGGTTGCGGGATCGACATCGACCGCCTGTGCGGACGCACTCAAGATAAGGCCGCCTAATAAGGCAGCGAAGGGCAGAGAACGAAGCATGAAGACTATCCCTAAAAAGGTGCGCAAAAGATTCGCAGGCTATGACCACAGGGCTAGTACTGAAGTGCCATAAGGCGACACTAAATAAATCCCCAGAGAGTATCGGGCAGGAAAAAAGCTACCCAAAGATACACGTTGAATGACTTTAGTTAACAGATATCTGATTGCAAGGCTTGCATAGGCAGGGATGGAGATTAAGCTGGGCGCCGCTTTTGTCTATCGGAGTTTTTATGCGACCTCGTTTGCCGTTGATCTTGCTGCTTATCGCCCTGCCTGTGTGGCTGATTGCCAGTTATGGGCTGCGTTACGGCTTGATGGAAGACCCGCAGTGGGTGGGGACGTGTGTTGCAGAGGCTGCGCGCTGGGAATGCCAGCTGCGTTCGAATCTGGGGTTGTTGATTCATTTCAGGGTGTTGGGATGGGTTGCGCTGGTGCTGTCGATTATCGCCTTCTTTATACGTGGGCGCGTCGGCCGTACGTTGGCAGTGCTGGCCTTGCTGTTCGGCTTGCCTGCGCTGGCGCTGTATAACGCCAGCCTGGCCGTGTTTGCGGTGGTGATTGCAGGGCTGCGATTGGTGCGGGCAGCGAAGTAAGAAGCCGCAATGTGGGGGCTAACCCGGCTCCCGCATATCCGTATTTCGTGTTTTAAGCCCGAGGGAGCGAGCCTGCTCGCGAAGGTATCAGCGCGGTCTTCCTGACAGATCGCATCGCCTGAATCGCGGGCAAGCCCGGCTCCCACTAAGGTGGGGTGTTACGCTTTCTGGCGCAGGCTGCGCCACAGTGCGATCACCATCATTACGCTCACCAGCGCCCAGCCCCAGGCCTGTTCATTGATCAGGCCTTCGCGGTACAGCTGCACCGGTACGCTCGCGCCAATGATCAATGCCAGCAGGCCGAACTCGCGGCGTGGGCCACGTACCGGGCGCAGCATATAAACCAGTGCAGGCAGTACCAGTGCTGCACTCGGGAAGCTGCGATAGCGTGGTTCAAACACCAGCCCCAGCATCATCACGGCACCGGCAAACCCGGCTGCCGCCAGCCACCAGCCTGCATGGCGTTCCAGCACATTGAACAGGCGCTCGCGCCAGCCCTCTTTTTGGCCAAGTGCCAGCGCGGCATGACTCAATACGATCAGGTTCAGGCCAACGAGCAAGCCCGCCCATACCCACTCGCCAGCGAAACGACTGGTGACTGACGCCAGTTCAGCCCATGCCACGACAGAGCATCCCGCCACAGCACCCAGTGCCGGCAGCAGCAGGGCGGCACGGGTCGAGCGAACGCGCCCGCCGATGATCAGCGTGGTCAGAAACAGCGCTGCGCTCAGGCCCAGCCAGGCTGGCCAGTGCGGCAGGTTGGATACGGGGCCTGCCAGGATGCCTTTCTCCTGGCGATCGGCGTCAAACAAACCCCAGTAACCGCCAACAGCGCCTTCACTGCCACGCTTCCAGGGTTGGTCGAACGCTTCGATCAGGTTGTATTTCCAGCCGTTTTGCTCGGCCAGAGTGACAAAGCCACGAATGAACCTGGCTTCGTTGACCCGGCTCGGCAGGGCGGTTTCACGCTGGCGACCTTCGCTGGGCCAGCCGGTCTCGCCGATGAGGATGTCTTTGGGTGCGAATTTGTTGCCGAACACCTGACGGATTTGTGCGACGTGGTTGACTGCCTGGTCAATGCCTGCAGGGTCATCTTCCCAGTAAGGCAGCAAGTGAATGGTCAAAAAGTCTACCGCCGGGGCGATTTCCGGATGTTGCAGCCAGAACTCCCAGACGTCGGCATAGGTCACGGGTTGCTTGATCTGGCTTTTAACCTTGCCGATCAGCTTGACCAATTGCGGAGCGGTCACTTCTTTGCGCAGCAAGGCTTCGTTGCCGACGATCACTGCGCTGACCACGTCCGGGTTGGCATTGGCCGAGGCGATCAGGGCGTTGACTTCCTGTTCAGTGGCGACAGGATCGCTGCTGACCCAGGCACCGATCATCAGTTTCAGGCCGTGCTTGCGTGCGAGGTCCGGCAGGGCTTCAAGGCCGGCCTGGGAGTAGGTGCGAATGCATTGAAAGCGCGTTGCCAGCAATGCCAGGTCCGCATCGATGCGCTCAACCCGTGGTACGAAAGGCTGGTCGAACGGTGACTGGTCCTTGTCGAACGGTGTGTAGGACGCACATTGCAATTTATGGGTCGGTGTGGCCGCATCGGGCAATATCACCGGCTTGCCAAGGCCGTACCAGAAGCCGGCAATGGCAAAAACGCCCAGTAAACAGGCAAAGAGGTAAGGCAGCACGGGGAATCGGGCAGTCGCGGACATGGTCAGGCCGTATGGGAACAAAGCCGCGCATCTTACCTGCAATTGAGTGGCCTAAGCGGCTGCGTATGATTTTGACACGTAAAGTTCGGCGGCCCGTCCGGCAAAAACCTGTGTTGGCGCCATGTCGCTTGTAGTTGCCTGGGCGTCGTGGTCAGAGCAGGGCTGACGGCAGTCGCGGTTGATGATCAGGGTGCAGGCTAAACAAGGTGTGAGAGCACTGAGCGAATCCAGATGCGGTCCGGCACTCGTCGGGCCCGGCACTGTGGGGAATCAAAGATGAAGAAGCGACGAATTTTGAGCGCGGGAGCTGCCTTGGTGCTGGCGATGAGTGCGGGCCTGGCAGGTGCCCAGAGCAAGCCGCCCCTGAATATAGGTTATGTGGACGGCTGGTCCGACAGCGTGGCGACCACCCATGTTGCGGCCGAAGTGATCAAGCAAAAGCTGGGTTATGACGTGAAGTTGATGCCGGTGGCAACGGGCATCATGTGGCAGGGCGTGGCCACGGGCAAACTGGACGCCATGCTGTCCGCCTGGTTGCCGGTGACTCATGGCGAGTACTGGGCGAAGAATAAAGACAAGGTCGTTGATTACGGACCTAACTTCAAAGATGCAAAAATCGGCCTGATCGTTCCTGAGTATGTAAAAGCCAGGTCCATCGAGGATTTGAAGGGCAGTGACGAGTTTAAAAACAAGATTGTCGGTATTGATGCCGGATCGGGCGTCATGCTCAAAACCGATGAGGCAATCAAGGACTACGACCTCAAGGGTTATAAGTTGCAAGCCAGTTCGGGGGCGGCCATGACTTCGGAGCTGGGTCGCGCCTATGCCAAGAATGAACCCATCGCGGTGACGGGTTGGGTCCCGCACTGGATGTTTGCCAAGTGGAAATTGCGCTTTCTGGATGATCCAAAAGGCGTATATGGCGCTGCAGAAACGGTAAACAGTATCGGCAGCAAAGAGCTGGGCAAGAAAGCGCCTGAAGTTGTCGCGTTTCTGGAGAAATTTTCCTGGAACTCAAAAGATGAAATTGGTGAGGTAATGCTGGCTATTCAAGAGGGGGCCAAACCCGAGGCTGCGGCCAAAGAGTGGGTTGCCAGGCACCCGGAGCGTGTTGCCGAGTGGACCGCTAAATAATCGCGAAGCGTCTAGCTCGCAGTACACAAGACCGCTTGGTGTTTACATCAAGCGGTTTTTGCTTTTTTACAGTTGCCCGCTTATGTGCATCGTCCTTGCAGACTAGAGAAAACGCGGGCTGCAGCAGATTTTGGGCTCTACTACTAAAGTCGTCTGGAATTGAATTTGCGGCGCCCTAATAGTGAAAACGTTCCATCTCATCTGTGCTGCGAGGACAAAAATAATGAACGACAGCATTTACCTCTCGATTCAAAACAGCCCGCGCTTCAAGGAGCTGGTCAAAAAAAGAGAGCGGTTCGCCTGGATTCTCTCGGCAATCATGCTCGGGCTATATGCCGCCTTTATCCTGTTAATTGCTTATGGGTCACACATCATGGGGACCAAGTTGAGTCCCGATTCGTCTATTACCTGGGGTATCCCGATTGGTGTGGGGCTGATTGTTTCGGCCTTTATTCTGACCGGCATCTATGTGCGCCGGGCCAATGGCGAGTTTGATGAGCTGAACAATGCAATTCTCAAGGAGGCAGGGCAATGATCGGGCGCCTATTGGCAACACTGGGCGTTGCCGCCCTTGCACCAGCGGTCTGGGCAGGAGAGGCCCTGACCGGCGAAGTGCAGAAACAACCGCTTAATATCTCGGCGATCATCATGTTCGTCGTATTTGTTGGCGCGACTCTGTGCATTACTTACTGGGCGTCCAAGCGTAACAAGTCGGCTGCCGACTATTATGCTGCTGGCGGCAAGATCACGGGTTTCCAGAACGGTCTGGCAATTGCGGGCGACTATATGTCTGCGGCGTCCTTTCTGGGTATTTCCGCGCTGGTTTACACCTCTGGCTACGACGGCCTGATCTACTCCATCGGCTTCCTGGTGGGCTGGCCAATCATCCTGTTCCTGATCGCAGAGCGTCTGCGTAACCTGGGCAAATACACCTTTGCTGACGTTGCCTCGTACCGTTTGGGTCAAACCCAGATCCGCTCGCTGTCGGCGTGCGGTTCGCTGGTGGTGGTGGCGTTCTACCTGATCGCGCAGATGGTAGGTGCAGGCAAGCTGATTCAGTTGCTGTTCGGTCTGGACTACCATGTTGCGGTGGTTCTGGTAGGTATTCTGATGTGCATGTACGTGTTGTTCGGCGGCATGCTGGCAACCACCTGGGTACAGATCATCAAAGCGGTGATGCTGTTGTCGGGTGCGACGTTCATGGCTGTGATGGTGATGAAACACGTCAACTTTGATTTCAATGCGTTGTTTGCCGAGGCAGTGAAAATTCACCCTAAAGGTGAAGCGATCATGAGCCCGGGCGGCCTGGTGAAAGATCCGATTTCGGCCTTTTCCCTCGGTCTGGCACTGATGTTCGGTACTGCCGGCCTGCCACATATCCTGATGCGCTTCTTCACCGTGAGCGATGCCAAGGAAGCACGCAAGAGCGTGTTCTACGCAACGGGCTTCATCGGTTACTTCTACATCCTGACCTTTATCATCGGTTTTGGCGCGATCATCCTGGTAAGCACCAACCCTGCATTCAAAGACGCTGCTGGCGCCTTGCTGGGTGGCAACAACATGGCGGCCGTGCATCTGGCCGATGCGGTTGGCGGCAGCATGTTCCTGGGCTTTATCTCGGCCGTAGCCTTCGCCACTATTCTTGCGGTAGTAGCGGGGCTGACCCTGGCCGGTGCCTCGGCGGTGTCTCACGACCTGTATGCAAGTGTGATCAAGAAGGGCAAGGCCAACGACAAGGATGAGATCCGCGTTTCGAAGATCACGACTATTGCCTTGGCGGTACTGGCGATTGGCTTGGGCATCCTGTTCGAAAGCCAGAACATCGCATTTATGGTGGGCCTGGCGTTCTCCATTGCTGCGAGCTGCAACTTCCCTGTACTGCTGCTTTCCATGTACTGGAAAAACCTGACCACTCGCGGCGCCATGATTGGCGGCTGGATGGGGCTGATCAGTGCGGTGGGCTTGATGATTCTGGGGCCGACCATTTGGGTGCAGATCCTGCATCATGAAAAAGCCATTTTCCCTTACGAGTACCCGGCACTGTTTTCCATGATCATTGCATTCGCGGGTATCTGGTTCTTCTCCATCACGGACAAGTCCAAGGCGGCAGAGAAAGAACGCGCCTTGTTCTTCCCTCAGTTTGTGCGTTCACAGACTGGTTTGGGGGCGAGCGGGGCGGTGGATCATTAATCAGCGGTAGGCGTTATGTGTAAAGCAATCCCCCTGTCGTGAGGCAGGGGGATTTTTTTGTGTTGAGGTTTGTATGGGAGCGGGCTTGCTCGCGATGGCATCACTGCGGCCTGTCAGGCGAGCCACTGCGATACCATCGCGAGCAAGCCCGCTCCCACAGCTGTCAGTTCTGCACAGGGTTAAAACGGCGCAAAACAAAAACGGCCTCTATATATAGAGGCCGTTTTGTTTGCAGCTAAGACTATATCGTGGGATATGCCTTACTTGCGGTCTTCCAGCTTGGTCAGGTCACGCTGCTCGTAACCGGTGTACAACTGGCGCGGACGGCCAATCTTGTACGGGCTGGAGAGCATTTCTTTCCAGTGCGAGATCCAGCCAACTGTGCGCGACAGGGCGAAAATCACGGTGAACATGCTGGTTGGAATGCCGATCGCCTTGAGGATGATCCCCGAGTAGAAGTCGACGTTCGGGTACAGGGAGCGTTCGATGAAGTACGGGTCGGTCAGGGCGATCTCTTCCAGGCGCATGGCCAGTTCGAGTTGTGGATCGTTCTGAATGCCCAGCTCTTTAAGCACTTCGTCGCAGGTCTTTTTCATCACGGTGGCGCGAGGGTCGCGGTTTTTGTAAACCCGGTGACCAAAGCCCATCAGTTTGAACGGATCGTTTTTGTCCTTGGCCTTGGCGATGAACTTGTCGATGTTTGAAACATCGCCAATTTCGTCGAGCATGGTCAGAACGGCTTCGTTTGCACCGCCGTGGGCGGGGCCCCACAGTGCAGCGATACCGGCAGCAATACAGGCGAACGGGTTAGCGCCCGAAGAGCCTGCCAGGCGTACGGTGGACGTCGAGGCATTCTGTTCGTGGTCAGCGTGCAGGATAAAGATCTTATCCATTGCCTTGGCCAGTACCGGGCTGATCGGTTTGATCTCGCACGGTGTGTTGAACATCATGTGCAGGAAGTTTTCGGCGTAGGTCAGGTCGTTACGCGGGTACATCATGGGTTGACCCATGGAGTACTTGTAAACCATCGCTGCCAGGGTTGGCATCTTGGCAACCAGACGGATCGCGGAAATTTCGCGATGCTGCGGGTTATTGATGTCCAGGGAGTCGTGGTAGAAGGCCGAAAGGGCGCCGACTACACCGCACATGACCGCCATCGGGTGGGCGTCACGACGGAAGCCGTTGAAGAAAGTCTTCAACTGCTCGTGAACCATGGTGTGGTTCTTCACGGTGCTGACGAATTGAGCCTTCTGCTCTGCGGTCGGCAGTTCGCCGTTCAGCAGCAGATAAGCGGTCTCAAGGTAGTCAGAGTGTTCAGCCAGCTGTTCGATCGGGTAGCCGCGGTGCAGCAGGATACCGTTGTCACCATCAATATAGGTGATCTTCGACTCGCAAGATGCAGTCGACATGAAGCCAGGGTCAAATGTGAATCGGCCCGTTGCCGTTAGGCCGCGCACATCGATTACATCGGGACCCACGGTGCCAGTTAAAATGGGCAGCTCGACGGGGGCTGCGCCCTCGATGATCAACTGCGCTTTTTTGTCAGCCATGTGGCCTCCTATTTATGCTTGAAATCATCAGACAGACCCCCCACGCAGGGCCCGCACCACTATAGTGAGATAAATTTGAATGTCAATTTGCCTAAAGTCTTGCTGTACAAGGCTTTGAGCTGGGTTTTTTAGCGATTATCCCTGCCGTTTACGCCTTTTATAGCCTGAGCGCAATGCGCTATTAGGGGGAGGTGTTTGCGTTGTCATTAGTGACCTAACTGTCTATACTCGGCAGCCGACCGCCAGGGGCTTTTGGGCCTGTTTAGATGGGGGTCGTCACTCCCGGGTGGTGGGTACCTGACCAGTGCGCATCCCAACAAACTTGCCCTGATTGTTAGGGGCTCTTCAGTGTGAAAAAAGCCGTGAATAGCCAACGACCTGTAAACCTAGACCTAAGGACCATCAAACTCCCCATCACCGGCGTTACGTCATTTCTGCACCGTGTATCGGGCATTATTCTTTTTCTCGGCCTGGGCATCATGCTTTATGCATTGAGCAAATCCCTGGGTTCCGAAGAAGGTTTTGCCGAGGTGAAGGCATGCTTGACCAGTCCGCTGGCCAAATTCGTTGCGTGGGGCCTGCTCTCTGCCTTGCTGTATCACCTGGTTGCCGGTGTGCGCCACTTGATCATGGACATGGGCATCGGTGAGACGCTTGAAGGCGGCCGACTGGGCTCGAAAATAGTAATCGTCATTTCTGTGGTGATGATTGTTCTGGCGGGAGTTTGGATATGGTAACCAGCGTTACGAACCTGTCGCGTTCGGGCCTCTATGACTGGATGGCACAACGTGTGTCTGCGGTTGTTCTAGCGGCTTATTTCATTTTCCTGATCGGATACCTCGTTGCGAACCCAGGCATTGGCTACGCACAATGGCATGAGCTGTTCGCAAGCAACTGGATGCGTATCTTCAGCCTGCTGGCCCTTGTTGCTCTGGGCGCACACGCCTGGGTAGGCATGTGGACCATCGCGACCGACTACCTGACGCCGATGGCGCTGGGCAAGTCCGCGACAGCAGTACGTTTCCTCTTCCAGGCAGTCTGCGGCGTTGCAATGTTCGCTTACTTCGTCTGGGGTGTGCAGATTCTTTGGGGTATCTGATTCATGGCTAACACAGTTAATACACTTTCGTTCGACGCCATTATTATTGGCGGCGGCGGTGCTGGCATGCGCGCTGCTCTGCAGCTGGCACAAGGCGGTCACAAGACTGCCGTAATCACCAAGGTTTTCCCGACCCGTTCGCATACCGTATCGGCACAGGGTGGCATCACCTGCGCGATCGCTTCTGCAGATCCGAACGATGACTGGCGCTGGCACATGTACGATACCGTCAAGGGTTCCGACTACATCGGTGACCAGGACGCTATCGAGTACATGTGTTCCGTAGGTCCGGAAGCCGTGTACGAGCTCGAGCACATGGGCATGCCGTTCTCCCGTACCGAGCAGGGTCGCATCTACCAGCGTCCGTTCGGCGGCCAGTCCAAGGACTTCGGTAAAGGCGGCCAGGCTGCCCGTACCTGCGCTGCAGCTGACCGTACCGGTCACGCGCTGCTGCACACCCTGTACCAGGCCAACCTGAAGGCCGGCACTGTATTCCTGAACGAATACTACGGTGTCGACCTGGTGAAGAACGAGGCTGGCGACTTTGTCGGCATGATCGTTATCTGCATCGAAACAGGCGAAACCTCTTACGTGCGCGCTAACGCCACCGTTCTGGCAACTGGCGGTGCAGGTCGTATCTACTCCTCCACTACCAACGCCCTGATCAACACCGGTGACGGTATTGGCATGGCACTGCGTGCTGGCGTACCGGTACAAGACATCGAGATGTGGCAGTTCCACCCGACCGGTATTGCCGGTGCCGGTGTACTGGTTACAGAAGGTTGCCGTGGTGAAGGTGGATACCTGATCAACAAGCACGGCGAGCGTTTCATGGAGCGTTATGCTCCGAACGCCAAAGACCTTGCCGGTCGTGACGTAGTGGCTCGCTCGATGGTTAAGGAAATCATCGCGGGTAACGGTTGCGGCCCGGATGGCGACCACGTAATGCTGAAACTCGATCACCTGGGTGAAGAAGTTCTGCACAGCCGTCTGCCAGGCATCATGGAGCTGTCCAAAACCTTCGCACACGTTGATCCGGCTGTAGCGCCAATTCCGGTTGTTCCTACTTGCCACTATATGATGGGCGGCGTTGCCACCAACATTCATGGCCAGGCGATCACTCAGGATGCCGACGGCGTTGACCAGATCATCCCCGGCCTGTTCGCGGTGGGTGAAGTGGCATGCGTATCGGTTCACGGTGCCAACCGTCTGGGCGGCAACTCGCTGCTCGACCTGGTGGTATTCGGTCGTGCCGCAGGCCTGTTCCTTGAGCAGACCCTGAAAGAAGGCGTTGATTACGCCCGTCCACGTCAGTCCGATATCGACGCTGCCCTGGCACGTCTGGACGGCCTGAACTCGCGTACTGATGGCGAAGACGTAGCAACCCTGCGTAAAGAGCTGCAAAGCTGCATGCAGAACTACTTCGGTGTGTTCCGTACCGGCGAATACATGCAGAAGGGTATTGCCCAGCTGGCTGATCTGCGCAAGCGCATCGCCAACGTGAAAATCAACGATAAGAGCCAGGCGTTCAACACGGCCCGTATCGAAGCCCTTGAGCTGCAAAACCTGCTCGAAGTGGCTGAAGCTACTGCAATCGCTGCTGAAGTTCGTAAAGAATCGCGCGGTGCCCACGCCCGTGAAGACTTTGAAGATCGTGACGACGTTAACTGGCTGTGCCACACCCTGTACTTCCCGGGTGACAAGCGCGTAGCCAAGCGTGCGGTGAATTTCTCGCCGAAAACCGTTCCGACCTTTGAACCTATGATTCGGACTTACTAAGGGTGGCCGACATGTTGAAAGTCAGTGTTTATCGCTACAACCCGGATCAGGACGCCGCGCCGTTCATGCAGGAATTCCAGGTCAATACCAATGGTAAAGACCTGATGGTGCTGGACGTGCTGGCGCTGGTCAAAGAGCAGGACGAGGGTTTCTCCTATCGTCGCTCTTGCCGTGAAGGTGTTTGCGGCTCCGACGGCATGAACATCAACGGCAAAAACGCCTTGGCGTGTGTAACGCCGCTGTCTGCTGTCGTTAAAGGCAACAAGCTGATTGTTCGTCCATTGCCAGGTTTGCCGGTTATCCGTGACCTGGTCGTCGATATGAGCATCTTCTACAAGCAATACGAGAAAGTTAAGCCGTTCCTGCAGAACGATACTCCGGCTCCGGCCATTGAGCGTCTGCAATCGCCAGAAGAGCGTGAAAAGCTCGACGGTCTGTACGAGTGCATCCTGTGCGCTTGCTGCTCGACCTCGTGCCCGTCCTTCTGGTGGAACCCTGACAAGTTCCTGGGCCCTGCTGCACTGTTGCAAGCCTATCGCTTCCTGGCTGACAGCCGTGACACCAAGACCACCGAGCGTCTGGCTTCGCTGGATGACCCGTTCAGCGTATTCCGCTGCCGCGGGATCATGAACTGCGTAAACGTGTGTCCGAAGGGCTTGAACCCGACTAAGGCCATCGGTCACGTGCGTAGCATGCTGCTGCAAAGCGGCGTGTGATCAAAGGCTGTACCGCAGCACCGTTGTAACCGTAGATGCTACGGCGCAGGCTTCAACCGGCGCCGTAGTTTTAACCTGAGCAGCAGCTCATGAAGTTGCGGCTCTTATTTTGAAGAAATGAGACCAGCAGGGGCATCCGGGCTGGTACCCGGACTATCAGCGTGATCCTAAGTGGCTTGTTTTAGTCGCTGTATTCGGACTTTCTCAAGCGTGCTCTGGTGTTCTCGTCGATGGTGTCCCCTAACCGAGGGTGACCAAGCATGCAAGAAAGCGTGATGCAGCGCATGTGGAACAGCGGCTATCTTTCAGGTGGTAACGCTGCCTATGTGGAAGAGCTCTATGAGCTCTACCTGCACGACCCTAACGCTGTGCCAGAAGAATGGCGCACCAAATTTCAGACGTTGCCGAATGATGGCAACTCTGCCAACGATGTTTCGCACTCCACAATCCGCGACCATTTCGTGCTGCTGGCAAAGAACCAGCGCCGCGCCCAACCGGTTTCTGCCGGGAGCGTGAGCAGTGAGCACGAGAAGAAGCAGGTTGAAGTGCTGCGATTGATCCAGGCCTATCGGATGCGCGGCCACCAGGCAGCCCAGCTTGATCCGCTGGGGCTGTGGCAGCGTCCTGCACCTGCAGACCTGTCGATCAATCATTACGGCTTGACCAATGCCGATCTTGATACGACCTTCCGTGCCGGCGACCTGTATATCGGCAAAGAGGAAGCGAGCCTACGCGAAATTCTCGAGTCGTTGCAGCAGACATATTGCCGCACCATCGGCGCAGAGTTCACGCACATCGTCGATTCCGAGCAGCGCCACTGGTTTGAACAGCGCCTCGAAAGCGTGCGCGGCCGGCCGACGTATTCGGCTGAAGTCAAAGGCCATCTGCTTGAGCGCGTCACTGCTGCTGAAGGTCTGGAAAAGTACCTGGGTACCAAATACCCGGGCACCAAGCGTTTCGGCCTGGAAGGCGGCGAAAGCCTGATTCCTTTGCTGGACGAGCTGATCCAGCGTTCGGGCAACTACGGCACCAAGGAAATCGTTATCGGCATGGCCCACCGCGGCCGTCTGAACGTATTGGTGAACACCTTCGGCAAAAACCCGCGCGAGTTGTTCGACGAGTTCGAAGGCAAGAAAAAAATCGAGTTGGGTTCCGGTGACGTTAAATACCACCAGGGCTTCTCCTCCAACGTCATGACCTCGGGCGGCGAAGTCCACCTGGCAATGGCGTTTAACCCGTCCCACCTGGAGATCGTTTCTCCTGTGGTTGAAGGGTCTGTACGTGCTCGCCAGGACCGTCGCAATGACAGCACCGGCGAAAAGGTGCTGCCAATTTCCATCCACGGTGATGCTGCTTTCGCAGGTCAGGGCGTGGTCATGGAAACCTTCCAGATGTCGCAGACTCGCGGCTTCAAGACTGGCGGTACCATTCATCTGGTCATCAACAACCAGGTGGGCTTCACCATCAGCAATCCTGAAGACTCGCGTTCCACCGAGTACTGCACGGACGTTGCGAAAATGATTCAGGCGCCGATCCTCCATGTAAATGGTGATGATCCGGAAGCCGTGTTGTTCGTGACCCAGCTGGCTATCGACTACCGCATGCAGTTCAAGCGTGACGTCGTTATCGACCTGTTCTGCTACCGCCGTCGCGGTCACAACGAAGCCGATGAGCCAAACGGTACTCAGCCGCTGATGTATCAGCAGATCGCCAAACAGCGCACCACCCGTGAACTGTATGCCGAACGTCTGACGCAAGAGAAAGTGGTGGACGCAGAACGCGTTCAGGCCAAGATCGACGAATACCGCAACGCGCTGGACAACGGTCTGCATGTTGTGAAAAGTCTGGTCAAAGAGCCGAACAAAGAGCTGTTCGTAGACTGGCGCCCATACCTGGGTCACGCCTGGACTGCACGTCACGACACGCGTTTTGATCTGAAAACACTGCAAGAGCTGTCGGCCAAGCTGCTGGAAATTCCAGAAGGCTTCGTGGTTCAGCGTCAGGTTGCGAAGATCTACGAAGACCGTCAAAAAATGCAAGCCGGCGGCCTGCCGATCAACTGGGGTTATGCCGAAACAATGGCATACGCAACCCTGCAGTTCGAAGGTCACCCGATTCGCATGACCGGTCAGGACATTGGTCGCGGTACGTTCTCGCACCGTCACGCCGTGTTGCACAACCAGAAAGATGCTGGCACTTACATTCCTCTGAAGCACCTGTACGAAGGTCAGCCACGTTTCGACCTGTACGACTCGTTGTTGTCGGAAGAAGCAGTATTGGCGTTCGAATACGGTTACTCGACCACCACGCCTAATGCGCTGGTTGTCTGGGAAGCCCAGTTCGGCGACTTCGCCAACGGCGCTCAGGTTGTTATCGACCAGTTCATCACCAGCGGTGAGCACAAGTGGGGCCGTCTGTGCGGTCTGACCATGCTTTTGCCACACGGTTATGAAGGTCAGGGCCCGGAGCACTCCTCTGCACGTCTTGAGCGTTACCTGCAGCTGTGCGCCGAGCACAACATCCAGGTGTGCGTACCAACAACTCCGGCCCAGATCTACCATCTGCTGCGCCGTCAGGTTATCCGTCCGCTGCGCAAGCCGCTGATCGTTCTGACACCGAAGTCGTTGCTGCGTCACAAATTGGCAATCTCGACCCTGGAAGATCTGGCTGAAGGTTCGTTCCAGACCGTTATCCCAGAGATCGATGCACAAGATCCGGCGAAAGTCGGCCGCATCGTGCTGTGTAGCGGCAAGGTCTACTACGACCTGCTGGAAAAACGCCGTGCCGAAGGTCGTGATGACATCGCCATCGTGCGTCTTGAGCAGCTGTACCCGTTCCCTGAGGACGACTTGATTGAAGTCCTGGCTCCGTACAAAAACGCCAAGCACATTGTTTGGTGTCAGGAAGAGCCGATGAACCAGGGTGCCTGGTACTGCAGCCAGCACCACATGCGCCGCATCATCAGCGGTCACGACAAGTCTCTCGTACTTGAGTACGCGGGCCGTGACGCTTCTGCTGCACCTGCTTGTGGTTACGCATCGATGCACGCTGAGCAACAGGCAAAACTGTTGCAAGACGCGTTCACTGTTTAACGCCTTCGCGCACTGAAACCGAATTTAAGGAACCAAAGAACATGGCTATCGAGATCAAAGCCCCAACATTTCCGGAATCGGTTGCCGATGGCACCGTTGCCACCTGGCACAAGCAACCGGGCGACGCTGTAAAGCGCGACGACCTGATTGTTGACATCGAAACCGACAAAGTTGTGCTGGAAGTACTGGCTACAGCTGACGGCGTTCTGGGCGCTATCGTCAAGAACGAAGGCGACACCGTTCTGTCCGACGAAGTTCTGGGCTCCATCGTTGAAGGCGGCGTTGCTGCTGCCCCGGCCGCGGCGGCACCGGCCGCTCAGGCTGCTGCTGCTCCTGCTGCTGGCGAAGACGATCCGGTTGCGGCACCAGCTGCTCGCAAGATCGCTGAAGAGAACGGTATCAACATTGCTTCCGTTGCCGGTACTGGCAAAGGCGGTCGTGTGACCAAGGAAGACGTAGTTGCTGCTGTAGCTGCCAAAAAGGCCGCTCCTGCTGCTGCGCCTGCCAAGGCCGCTGCTCCTGCCGCTGCTGCTCCGGTATTCGCTGCTGGCGACCGCGTAGAAAAACGCGTTCCGATGACCCGCGTTCGTGCCACCGTGGCCAAGCGTCTGGTTGAAGCTCAGTCGAACATGGCGATGCTGACCACTTTCAACGAAGTGGACATGACTGAAATCATGGCACTGCGTTCGAAGTACAAGGACCAGTTCGAGAAGGCCCATAACGGTGTACGCCTGGGCTTCATGTCGTTCTTCGTCAAGGCAGCTACCGAGTCGCTGAAACGCTTCCCGGCTGTGAACGCTTCGATCGACGGTTCCGACATCGTTTACCACGGCTTCGCCGACATCGGTGTTGCTGTGTCCAGCGACCGTGGTCTGGTGGTTCCGGTTCTGCGTAACGCCGAACTGATGAGCCTGGCTGAAATCGAAGGCGGCATTGCTGCTTACGGTAAAAAAGCCCGTGACGGCAAACTGTCGATCGACGAAATGACCGGCGGTACCTTCACGATCACCAACGGTGGTACTTTCGGTTCGATGATGTCGACCCCGATTGTTAACCCGCCGCAAGCCGCGATCCTGGGCATGCACAACATCCTTCAGCGTCCAATGGCAATCAACGGTCAGGTAGTAATCCGCCCGATGATGTATTTGGCTCTGTCTTACGATCACCGCTTGATCGACGGCAAAGAAGCTGTAAGTTTCCTGGTAGCAATCAAAAACCTGCTGGAAGATCCGGCTCGTCTGCTGCTGGATATCTGATAGAAGCAGCTGCGAGTTTCATGCCGCACGTTAAAGCGCCCGGCATGGGGCTCGTATCATAGGAAACAGCTATGAGCTGCAAGTGTGAAGCTGCAAGCAATTGTGGTTTGGCCTTGTAGCTTGCAGCTTGAAGCTTGTAGCTAAAGAGGACTTTTTTACATGTCTCAGAAATTTGACGTTGTAGTGATTGGTGCGGGCCCTGGCGGCTACGTTGCTGCCATCAAGGCTGCTCAACTGGGCCTTTCGACTGCTTGTATCGAAAAATACACCGACAAGGAAGGCAAGCTGGCGCTGGGCGGTACTTGCCTGAACGTTGGTTGCATTCCATCCAAGGCGCTGCTGGACAGTTCCTGGAAGTACCACGAAGCCAAGGATGCATTTGCCATCCACGGCATCACCACCGGTGAAGTGAAGATGGACGTTGCAGCGATGGTTGGCCGTAAAGCCAACATCGTTAAAGGTCTGACTTCCGGCGTTGCGACCCTGTTCAAGGCTAACGGCGTTACTTCCCTGCAAGGTCACGGCAAACTGCTGGCCGGCAAGCGAGTTGAGCTGACCAAGCCAGACGGCACCGTTGAGATCATCGAAGCCGAGAACGTGATTCTGGCTTCGGGCTCGCGCCCAATCGACATCCCACCTGCTCCAGTTGATAACAACGTTATCGTTGATTCGACCGGTGCACTGGAATTCCAATCCGTACCCAAGCGTCTGGGCGTTATCGGCGCTGGCGTTATCGGCCTGGAGCTGGGTTCGGTATGGTCCCGTCTGGGCGCTCAGGTAACTGTTCTGGAAGCTCTGGACACGTTCCTGATGGCTGCTGACGCTGCCATATCCAAAGAAGCCTACAAAACCCTGACCAAACAAGGTCTGGACATCAAGCTGGGCGCTCGCGTTACCGGTTCCAAGGTTAACGGCGAAGAAGTCGTTGTGACCTACACCGACGCCAACGGCGAACAGACCATCACTTTCGACAAGCTGATCGTAGCCGTTGGTCGCCGTCCGGTGACTACCGAACTGCTGGCAGCTGACAGCGGCGTGACCATCGACGAGCGCGGTTTTGTGTTTGTTGACGATCATTGCGCAACCAGCGTACCGGGCGTATTCGCCATCGGTGACGTGGTACGTGGCATGATGCTGGCACACAAGGCTTCCGAAGAAGGCATCATGGTTGTTGAGCGCATCAAAGGTCACAAGACCGAGATGAACTACGACCTGATTCCATCGGTTATTTACACTCACCCGGAGATCGCGTGGGTCGGTAAAACCGAACAGGCCTTGAAAGCTGAAGGCGTTGAAGTTAACGTCGGCACCTTCCCGTTCGCAGCCAGTGGCCGTGCCATGGCAGCAAACGACACCGGCGGCTTTGTTAAAGTTATCGCTGATGCCAAAACTGACCGCGTACTGGGTGTCCACGTGATTGGCCCGAGCGCAGCAGAACTGGTTCAGCAAGGCGCAATCGGTATGGAATTCGGCACCAGTGCCGAAGACCTGGGCATGATGGTTTTCTCCCATCCGACCCTGTCCGAAGCGTTGCACGAAGCAGCATTGGCAGTGAATGGCGGCGCCATCCACATAGCCAACAAGAAAAAACGTTAAGACCAGACAATAAGAAACCACGGCGGTTTGCCCGTCGTGAGCCTTGCTAGCAAGCCTCACCGCGGAACTTCCGCCGGACGCAGTCTTGAGTGGTTTCAGCCAGGCCTGACCTCGCACACGCGGGCGTCAGGTTTGTCTAGGCAGCACAAGCAGCAGTCACAGGTGGTGCGGCACTTATTCAAGTGCAGCGCCGAATGCGCAGTACCTAACGAAGACGGTAAAAAGCATGAATCTTCACGAGTATCAGGGTAAGCAGCTGTTCGCTGAATACGGCCTGCCAGTATCCAAGGGTTATGCAGTAGATACCCCGGAAGCAGCCGCAGAAGCTTGCGACAAAATCGGCGGAACTGAATGGGTTGTAAAAGCCCAGGTTCACGCAGGTGGTCGCGGTAAAGCGGGCGGCGTTAAGCTGGTTCGCAGCAAAGAAGACGCTAAAGCATTCGCACAACAGTGGTTGGGCAAGCGTCTGGTGACTTACCAGACTGATGCCAATGGTCAGCCGGTCACCAAGATCCTGGTTGAATCGTGCACTGATATCGCTAAAGAGCTGTACCTGGGCGCTGTCGTTGACCGTTCGAGCCGCCGTATCGTGTTCATGGCTTCCACCGAAGGTGGCGTGGACATCGAGAAAATCGCTCACGACACTCCAGAAAAAATTCTGAAGGCTACTATCGATCCACTGGTTGGCGCTCAGCCATTCCAGGGTCGCGAGTTGGCTTTCCAGTTGGGTCTGGAAGGCAAGCAAGTTACTCAGTTCGCCAAAATCTTTGTAGGTTTGGCCAAACTGTTCAAGGATCACGATCTGGCTCTGCTGGAAGTGAACCCGCTGGTTATCAAGACTGACGGCGATCTGCACTGCCTCGATGCAAAAATCAACATCGACGCAAACGCCATGTACCGTCAGGCCAAGCTGAAAACTTTCCACGATCCGTCGCAAGACGATCCGCGCGAAGCGCACGCTGCCAAGTTCGAACTGAACTACGTAGCGCTGGAAGGCAACATCGGCTGCATGGTAAACGGCGCTGGTCTGGCGATGGGCACCATGGACATCGTTAACCTGCATGGCGGCAAGCCAGCCAACTTCCTCGACGTTGGCGGCGGTGCTACCAAAGAACGCGTAACCGAAGCGTTCAAGATCATCCTGTCCGACAGCAATGTCGCTGCAGTATTGGTCAACATCTTCGGCGGCATCGTTCGTTGCGACATGATTGCCGAAGGCATCATCGGTGCAGTGAAAGAAGTCGGCGTGAAAATCCCGGTGGTTGTTCGCCTTGAAGGCAACAACGCTGAACTGGGCGCTAAAGTACTGGCAGAAAGCGGCTTGAACATCATCGCTGCTACCAGCTTGACCGACGCTGCTCAACAAGTTGTTAAAGCTGCGGAGGGCAAGTAATGAGCGTCCTGATCAATAAAGACACCAAAGTTATCTGCCAGGGCATCACTGGTTCGCAGGGCAGCTTCCACACCCAGCAAGCCATTGAATACGGCACCAAGATGGTTGGTGGCGTTACTCCGGGCAAAGGCGGCACCACTCACCTGGACCTGCCTGTTTTCAACACCGTGAAAGAAGCTGTAGCTGCCACTGGCGCAACCGCCAGCGTTATCTACGTACCGGCTCCTTTCTGCAAGGACTCCATCCTTGAAGCAGCTTTCGGCGGCATCAAGCTGATCGTTTGCATCACTGAAGGCATTCCTACCCTGGACATGCTGGACGCTAAAGTTAAGTGCGACGAGCTGGGTGTAATCCTGATCGGCCCTAACTGCCCAGGCGTTATCACTCCAGGCGAATGCAAGATCGGCATCATGCCAGGTCACATTCACTTGCCAGGCAAAGTAGGCATCGTGTCGCGTTCCGGCACCCTGACTTACGAAGCTGTCAAGCAGACTACTGACGCCGGTTTCGGTCAGTCGACTTGCGTAGGCATCGGTGGTGACCCGATCCCTGGCTCCAACTTCATCGACATTCTGAAGTTGTTCCAGGAAGACCCGAAGACCGAAGCGATCGTAATGATCGGTGAGATCGGCGGTTCGGCTGAAGAAGAAGCGGCTGCCTACATCAAGGCACACGTGACCAAGCCAGTTGTTTCCTACATCGCTGGTGTGACTGCCCCTGCAGGCAAGCGCATGGGCCATGCTGGCGCAATCATCTCTGGCGGCAAGGGTACTGCAGACGAGAAGTTTGCTGCCCTGGAAGACGCAGGCGTTAAAACCGTGCGTTCGCTGGCAGACATCGGCAAGGCTCTGTCCGAGCTGACTGGCTGGGCAATCAAGTAAGCCACGCGCTTAACTGACTGCTACACCAGGCAAAGGCCACCTTCGGGTGGCCTTTGTGCATTTAGAGTCTTGAACTTTTATTATAAAAATACCCGATGCGATATATGTCGCAGTACCCAATCAGTTCTGGCGTGTTGCGATGCCTTGCGATCCGGTATTGGTGCCTGATTATATTATTTGGTCGGAGGGTGAAATCTCCGTACTTATATTCGATTTGTAAACTCATTGACCGAGGATTTGTTGTAATTGAAAATCTGGCCGTTTTTAATTTAACGGTATAAAACAATGCAGGTTATTTCTTCAGGTTCGATGGGTGTAAGCAGGTCAAACAGTTTTCATGAACTTCGGCAAGTGAAGGTGGTATCAGACCCCAGGCAAATAGACACCGTCAGTGCCCTGGAACAAAGCAACGTATTGGCGGCAGTGATAAAAGAGTTGGCCGCAAACGCGACATCGCAAGCAGAGCCTCAGGTACACATTGTGACGGGCCAAATGGGGGCCGGAAAATCAACCGTCATCAACAATATATCTGGCAACTTGAACAATAATTGCGTGATCGTTGATTACGATGACCTTAAGCGCTTTGTCCCCGGGTACACGGAGGAGGCGCGCAAGGGCTACCCGGGCACTGTCCCCGGTTGCAAGGAAATGGCGCGCTATCTGGAGGCGGGTGTTAAAAGCCATGGTTTCGATAATCGGATGAATATGGTCGTCCAGCAATCGATCGGTAGTAACGATGATGGAATGTTAAGGTTGGTCGGCGCTTCCAGAGATAATAATTACCGAGTGGTGCTTAACATTCTTGCTGTTGATAAACCCGTTAGTACGATGGGTATACTTTCAAGGTATGAGTCCGGGTTGAAAGATATACGCGAAGGAGCAGATGCACTCAATGGCGCAAGAAGAACGCCAATGGAGTATCACGAAGATGCTTATGGGTGTCTTACAGATCCCGGAAAATACAAAATGCTGGTGCCTGGCCTGGATGAAGTTTTGGTATTGGGGCGAGGGGGGGAGATTTATTATCACGCAACTACAAATATATCGCCGGATGATATCGTGGCTGCCATTAAGCAGGGAAGGGCGAATGGTAATATCGAGCCCGTTCGTTTATTCGAGAAGTTGTCGTCACTCGTCGAGTTTAATTCGCAATTCAGAAATCCCGAGTTGAGAGACGTGAAAAGCTGATGCACCAGGACCTGGCTGTTACTGAATCAGACCACTGCAGGGGCGGACTTGCCCGAGATGCGGGCACTGAGATGTTTCAGCTGCAGCCAGGTGATACCTTCGCGGGCAAGCCAGCTCCCGCAAGAACCTCGCCTCGGATTGCAGGCAAAACCACACCAAATCAATTTTCGATGTCATCCAGGCGACAACTGCGTTCGTTCATCGGACAGTCCGCCCTCTAACAGTGCGCTGTAGGAAAAAACTCGGTAATCTTGCCGCCATTCTGCATTTCTGCGTGTGCGTCCCAAAAGGAAGCCGCGCGCTAGACGGGTCGGACTTATACAGACCGACAGCATTTCCCACATCCGCACGGGAAATTCCCCTCTAAATTCCGATTCAGTAGTGTGGTATTTCCGTAATGAAAGTATTGAAAGGCCAGGACATCCTGGCACTTGGGTTTATGACTTTTGCCCTGTTCGTTGGGGCTGGCAACATCATTTTCCCGCCAATCGTTGGCCTGCAGGCTGGACCGAATGTCTGGATGGCCGCACTGGGCTTCCTGATCACCGCAGTAGGTCTGCCGGTAGTCACTGTAATTGCGCTGGCCAAGGTTGGCGGCGGTATGGATGCACTGAGCAGCCCGATCGGTAAAGTGGCTGGCGGCTTGCTGGCGGCTGTGGCCTATCTGGCGGTTGGGCCGTTGTTCGCGACCCCGCGTACCGCGACCGTATCCTTTGAAGTCGGCCTGGCGCCGTTGACCGGCGAAAGCCCGCTGGCGCTGTTTTTGTACAGCTCGGTGTACTTCCTGATCGTGTTCTTCGTTTCGCTGTATCCGGGCCGTCTGCTGGACACGGTAGGGCGTTTCCTCGCTCCGTTGAAAATCATCGCGCTGGCTATTCTCGGCATTGCTGCTATTGCCCTGCCTGCAGGTGATGTGGGTGTCGCTACCCCGGAATACGTTGCTGCTCCGTTCTCCCAGGGCTTCATCAATGGTTACCTGACCATGGATACTCTGGGCGCACTGGTGTTCGGCATCGTAATCGTGAATGCCATTCGCTCCCGTGGCGTTGAATCGCCCAAGCTGATCACCCGCTACGCAATTATTGCCGGCCTGATCGCCGGTGTCGGTCTGGCGTTGGTGTATATCAGCCTGTTCCGCCTGGGTGCGGGCAGCCATGAAGTGGCTGCGGGCGCAACCAATGGCGCGGCAGTACTGCACGCTTACGTACAGCACACCTTCGGTTCGCTGGGCAGCGGTTTCCTGGCGGTGCTTATCGCTTTGGCCTGCCTGGTCACGGC
Organism: Pseudomonas sp. B424; assembly: GCF_055408345.1. NCBI lineage: Bacteria > Pseudomonadati > Pseudomonadota > Gammaproteobacteria > Pseudomonadales > Pseudomonadaceae > Pseudomonas > Pseudomonas sp. B424. The sequence continues at coordinate 244,839 of NZ_JBUZTL010000002.1, forward strand.
TGTAGGCCTGACGTGTGCCTGCGCCGAGTACTTCAGCAAAGTCTTGCCACTGTCTTACAAGACACTGGTGATTATCCTTGCCGTGTTCTCGCTGGGCGTGTCCAACCTTGGTCTGACGCAGTTGATCGCGTTCTCCATTCCGCTGCTGACGGCGATTTACCCGCCGTGCATCGTGCTGGTGGCCTTGAGCTTCTGCAAAGGCCTGTGGCATGCGCAGACACGGATCGTTGGTCCGGTAATGCTGGTCTCGTTCCTCTTCGGTTCGATCGACGCGCTTAAAGGCGCGGGCCTGGGTGACTGGATTCCGACCCAGTTGGCGAACATGCCATTCAGCAACCAGGGCCTGGCGTGGCTGGTGCCGTGCCTTGTGACCCTGCTGGGCGCAGTTGTCTGCGACCGCGTGCTGGGCAAGCGTCAAGAAGCCCTCGCGTAATATCCGGATCGCCAAAAGCCTTGCCGGATAAATAAAAAAGCCCTGCATCTAACGGATGCAGGGCTTTTTTTATGGCCGTGGGTTCAACCCCGGGCTCAAACACAACAAAGCCCGCACGGGGCGGGCTTTGTTTTACATCGCAAAAAGCCGTTTTACTTGCTTTCTGGAGTTGCCACTGGAGCAGCAGGAACAGCTGGAGCGGCTTCTTCAGCGGCGGCTTTGTTGGACTCGGCCTGAGCTTTGGCAGCTTCGGCGTTTTCTTTCGCCGCGTCGTTCACTTTGTCCTGAGCTTCAGACATTTTTTCTTGAGCTTGCTCAGCGTGCTGAGTGGCGTCCTGGGCTTTATCTTCGGACTTCTTGTCGCACGCAGCCAGACCAAGGGTTGCAGCCAGCATCAAGGCAACAGCAAAAGTATTACGCATGGGGTGTTTCTCCTTATGAGTAGATCTACGGGGCGTTTGAGCATTGTCCGAATGCTTAAGTTCCATGCTCGTACACATATATAAGTAAAGCATCGTCCGTTGAAACTATTGGTAAAAAACTGATGTGGCTCCAACAGGCCTTGAAATCTGAACCTTAGCCCCCAACTTTGATGACATCCCGCCGCCAACCCTCTTGGGCGTGGCTCATGCCATCTAATCGGAGTTTGATAACAATGAGCGTGGAAACTCAAAAGGAAACCCTGGGCTTCCAGACCGAGGTCAAGCAACTGCTGCACCTCATGATCCATTCGCTGTACTCCAACAAGGAAATCTTCCTTCGCGAATTGATCTCGAACGCCTCTGATGCTGTCGATAAATTACGTTTTGAAGCGCTGTCCAAGCCTGAGCTTCTGGAAGGCGGCGCTGACCTTAAAATCCGTGTGAGCTTCGACAAGGACGCCAACACCGTCACGCTCGAAGACAACGGTATCGGCATGAACCGCGATGACGTGATCACCCACCTGGGTACGATTGCGAAGTCCGGTACTGCTGACTTCATGAAAAACCTGACGGGCGACCAGAAGAAAGACTCGCACCTGATCGGTCAATTCGGTGTGGGCTTCTACTCGGCCTTTATTGTCGCCGACAAGGTTGACGTGTACAGCCGCCGTGCCGGTACCCCTGCAAGCGAAGGCGTGCACTGGTCCTCCAAGGGCGAGGGCGAGTTTGAAGTGGCCACCGTCGAGAAGGCTGATCGCGGTACCAAAATTGTTCTGCACCTGAAGTCCGGCGAATCCGAGTTCGCTGACGGCTGGCGCCTGCGCAACATCATCAAAAAGTACTCCGACCATATCGCCTTGCCGATCGAACTGCCTAAAGAGCAGACCGCTGCCGAAGGCGAAGAGGCTCCAGCGCTGGAATGGGAAACCGTTAACCGCGCCAGTGCCCTGTGGACCCGCCCTCGCACTGAAGTGAAGGACGAGGAATACCAGGAGTTCTACAAGCACATTGCCCATGATTTCGAGAACCCGCTGGCCTGGAGCCACAACAAGGTTGAAGGCAAGCTCGAATACAGCTCGCTGCTCTACGTGCCGGCCCGTGCTCCGTTCGACCTGTACCAGCGTGAAGCGCCCAAGGGCCTGAAACTGTACGTGCAGCGTGTATTCGTCATGGATCAGGCCGAGTCGTTCCTGCCGCTGTACCTGCGCTTCATCAAGGGCGTAATCGACTCCAATGACCTGTCGTTGAACGTGTCGCGGGAAATCCTGCAAAAAGACCCGATCATCGATTCGATGAAGACGGCGCTGACCAAGCGCGTGCTCGACATGCTGGAAAAACTGGCGAAGAACGACCCTGAAAAATACCAGGGCTTCTGGAAAAACTTCGGTCAGGTCATGAAAGAAGGCCCGGCTGAAGATTTCGCCAACAAGGAAAAAATCGCCGGCCTGCTGCGCTTTGCTTCGACCCACGGTGACGACGGCGAACAAAACGTTGCCCTGACCGAATACCTGGCCCGCGCCAAGGAAGGTCAGGACAAGATCTACTACCTGACCGGCGAGACATACGCACAGGTCAAGAACAGCCCGCACCTTGAAGTCTTCCGCAAAAAAGGCATCGAAGTGCTGCTGCTGACCGATCGCATCGATGAGTGGCTGATGAGCTACCTCAGCGATTTCGACGGCAAGAGCTTTGTCGACGTGGCGCGTGGTGACCTCGATCTGGGCAACCTGGACTCTGAAGAGGACAAAAAAGCCGCAGAAGAAGTGGCCAAGTCCAAAGAAGGTCTGGTTGAACGCATCAAGGCTGCCTTGGGCGAAAGCGTCAGCGAAGTGCGTGTATCGCATCGACTGACCGATTCCCCGGCTATTTTGGCCATTGGTGAGCAGGACCTGGGCATGCAAATGCGTCAGATCCTGGAAGCCAGCGGTCAGAAAGTGCCTGAGTCGAAGCCAATCTTCGAATTCAACCCGGCTCACCCGCTGATCGAGAAACTGGATGCGGAACAGAGCGAAGAGCGTTTTGGCGATCTGTCGCACATCCTCTTCGATCAGGCGGCCCTGGCAGCCGGTGACAGCTTGAAAGACCCGGCGGCTTATGTCCGTCGACTAAACAAATTGTTAGTAGAGTTGTCGGTCTAACCGCGCTATAAAAACCCGCTTCGGCGGGTTTTTTTTGTTTTGAGTTCAGGAGTTTTTAATGAAATCAATTACGGTCAGTTCTGTGGCCTATCAAATCGACGGCCAACCCTATGAAGGCCGCCTCGCATTTGACCCGAGCCGTGAAGATCCATTGCCGGGTCTGTTGATGGCACCTAACTGGATGGGCATCAGCGCAGGCGCCGAGGAGATTGCCAAGTCTGTGGCCGAGCAAGGCTATGTGGTGTTGATTGCTGACCTCTACGGCCAGGCCGTACGCCCGGCCAATGGGGACGAGGCGGGCGCTGCGATGATGCCGCTCAAGAATGATCGTGCCTTGCTGCGCAAGCGGATGTGGGCCGCGTATGACGTGCTGAAAAACCAGGGCCTGGCGGTGGTCGACAGCAGCAAGCTGGCGACCTTTGGTTTCTGCTTTGGCGGCTGCTGCTCGCTGGAGCTGGCCCGTGGCGGTGCGCCGCTCAAGGCCGCAGTGTCCTTCCATGGCACGCTTGACACCCCTAACCCGGTAGACGCAAAAAGCATCACCGGTTCAGTGCTGGTGCTGCACGGCGCTTCGGACCCTTTGGTGGGCAAGGAGCAGTTGCCGGCGTTTGAAGAGGAGATGAATGCGGCGGGCGTGGACTGGCAGTTGACCAGTTACGGCGGTGCAGTGCATTCCTTCACCGACCCCCACGCCAACGTGCCGGGCAAGATGATGTACAACGCCAAAACTGCGCACCGTGCCTTTACCGCCATGCACAACCTGCTGGATGAAGTGTTCCGCGATTAATCGCAATCACCCAGTCTGTGGGAGCGGGCTTGCTCGCGATGCTGACGGCTCGGTCGTCAGACAAAACCGGGCGATGCTATCGCGAGCAAGCCCTCTCCCACAGCGCTCACGCCGAGCGCTCCATCACTTCGCTCACCGTCAAATCCCGCATCAGCAACGCATACTTCAAATTCACCTGTTCCGGAATCGGCAGGTACACCGTATGGCCGTCACCCGGTGCGACCTGGGTCGGCAAGCCTGCACTGTTGTGCAGCTGGTCCAGGTCGAAGTGGTAGTTGCCGTGGGGGGTCATCAGCTCCAGATGGTCGCCCAGGGCAAAGCGGTTTTTGACCTTGACCTCGGCCAGGCCATTGCGCCGCTCACCGGTCAACTCTCCGACAAACTGCTGGCGGTGCGATAACGAACTGCCCTGCAGGTAGTTTTGATATTCATCGTGCACGTGACGGCGCAAAAAGCCCTCGGTATAGCCGCGCTGGGCCAATGACTCCAGATCGGTCATCAGGCTGCGGTCAAATTCACGGCCGGCCACCGCATCATCAATCGCCTTGCGATACACCTGTGTGGCCCGCGCGCAGTAGAAGTGCGACTTGGTCCGACCTTCGATTTTCAGCGAATGCACGCCCATCTCGGTCAGCCGTGCCACGTGTTGCACAGCGCGCAGGTCTTTGGAGTTCATGATGTAAGTGCCGTGCTCGTCTTCGAACGCGGTCATTGGCTGGTCCGGGCGCCGGGATTCGTGCAGCACGAACACTTCGTCGGTGGGAGCGCCCACGCCCAGGGTCGGCTCGACCACATTGACGATATTGCCCAGTTCGTTTTCGGTAGCCGGTTTGGTGTCGTACTTCCAGCGGCAGGCATTGGTGCAGCTGCCCTGATTGGCGTCGCGCTTGTTCATGTAGCCGGACAACAGGCACCGCCCGGAGTAGGCCATGCACAACGCGCCATGGACGAAAATCTCCAGCTCCATGTCCGGGACTTGCTGGCGAATCTCTTCGATCTCTTCCAGCGACAGCTCGCGGGACAGGATGATCCGGCTCAACCCCTGCTGACGCCAGAACTCGACACTGGCCCAGTTCACCGTATTGGCCTGTACCGACAAGTGAATCGGTACGTGGGGGAAGTTTTTGCGCACCAGCATGATCAGCCCCGGGTCAGACATGATCAGCGCATCCGGGCCCATGGAAATGACCGGCTCCAGGTCCTTTAGGAAGGTCCGCAGCTTGGCGTTGTGCGGGGCAATGTTGACTACCACGTAGAAGCGCTTGCCCTGGGCCTGGGCCTCGGCGATGCCAATGGCCAGGTTGGCATGGTCGAATTCGTTATTGCGCACTCGCAAGCTGTAGCGCGGCTGCCCTGCATAAACCGCGTCGGCGCCATAGGCAAAGGCGTAACGCATGTTTTTCAGGGTGCCGGCAGGGGCGAGGAGTTCAGGTGGTGCAAGGAGCATAGTCTGGCCATTCGCAAAAAGGCGCGATGGTAGTCGAGCCTTGATGCGGGACTATTGACCTGGGTCTATGGGTTGAGCTTGAAGCTGACACTCATGCTCGTCGACTGCCCCTGATGTAACAGTTGCAGGCCCGGATGGCCGGGCAGGTGATGGGCATTGACCGGGTGGCTGACGGGCTCGAAGCAGAAATAATCCTCCCCGGGCGGGCAATACACCAGGCAGTACGGGCTTCCCGTCGCCTGGCATTCGAGGGTATAGCCCAGGTCCGGCTGGCTGATCAGCGCGCTGCCATCCCATTCGGTAAAGCAGTTGTCGAGCCGGGCAGGTGGCAAGGCGTTGCCGGTGTTGAAGTCCCACTCGGCGGGCAGCGGGGCAAGCTCCGTGGGCAGGCCCCGGGCATCGCACAGCCAGACCTGATCGGCCTTTGCCTGCAGCCGGGTGTTGGCGGTGCGCGGCAGATACGGATGCAGCCCCAGCCCGTGCCAGGCGGCGCGTTCGTCCTGATGGGTGACGCTCAGGTCTATGCGCAGTTGACCGTCGCTCAGGGTGTAGCGCAACCGGGCGCGGTACGCAAAAGGGCTGGTGCTGTCGAGTTGCAGGCAGGCATGGCGCGGGCTGTGCTCGGTCACGCTCCAGGCTTGTTGCCAGGCGCTGCCGTGAATGGGCAGGGGGCCGGGAGGGTTGTTGGGTTGCAGGGCGAACCAGTGGCCGGGGCCGTCGAAGCCGCCGTTGCCTATGCGGTTCGACCAGGGCACCAGCGGATAACAGGCCAGTGCATTGGCCGAGTGGGTGCTTAAGGCGCCGTCGGCACTTGGGCGCAGCAGGGGCTGGCCACTGGCGATGATGCTCCAGTCCAGGATGCTGCCACCCACTTGCGGTGCCAGGGTCAGACGGGTCACGCCGTCTTCGAGGGTCAATATCTCAGGGGGCATGGGGCTCTACCGTTAAGGAATGACAGGTCAATCGGCGGCACGGCGCCAGGTGAGCATCACAATACCTGCGACCACGATCAGGCCGCCGATAATTTGTCCGCTGCTGAGCAACTGGTCCAGGATCAGCCAGCCAAACAGCAGGCTTGCCACGGGCTCGACGTTCATCACCGGTGCGTTGCGGGCCATGTTCAGCCGCGTCATGCAGATAAACAGCAGGCAGAACCCCAGGCCATACAGCGCCACCAGGCAGGCCAGAGCTGTCCAGCCGGTGGATGACCCTGGAAGTGACACGCCGCCCGGCAACACACCGCTTACTCCGGCCAGGGCGGCTGCGCAAAACACTATCAGCATGGTCAGCATACTGCGCACCGTGCCGCGTACGCTCGACAGCTTGTGATCGGTGATCCACAGCGCACAGGCGAACACCGAGGCGGCGGCAAAGCCGAAGAGAATGCCTTCGAGCCACTGCGCTTCGGTACTGTCTTGGTTGGACAGGCGCTCGGGCACGTCCAGGGCAAATATCAGGCCGCACATGATCAGCCCCATGAGCAGCGCCGCGCGCCGTGTTGGCGCCGCACCGCCCAGGGCCCAGGTCAGCAGCACCAGCAGGATCGGCGCCACGTTGGCAATCAACAGCGCCAGTGCCACGGGAATCCTCGCCACGGCCGAATAAATAAAGAAGCTTTGTGCCGCGATCAGTAGCCCCAGCAGTAATTGCCAGCGCCAGTTGGCAGGGGTCAAGCGGGGGCGTTCGCGCTGCCACAGCACCAGGCTGGTCAACACCAGCAAGGTCACGCCGGCGCGACACAGAATGGCCAGTAACAGGCCTGTGTCGTGGTCGAAGGCAATGCGGGCGGCGATATGGTTGCCCGCGAATGCGCAGGCCAGCAGCACCAGAATCAACACGGCGATATGGCGGGGAAACAAAGCAGGAGCAGACATAAGTAACCAGCCTCCTTGGCTGGAAATAAAGCCTCTTGGATAAGCATTGTGGGAGCGGGCTTGCTCGCGTTGGGATCGCTGCGGTGTATCAGCTACACCGCGGCGTCTGCATCGCGAGCAAGCCCGCTCCCACAGGAGGGTTTGGTTTACAGCACCAGGCTTGGCAGCCACAGCGAGATGGCCGGAACGTAGGTCACCAGCATCAGCACCATGAACAGCGCCACGTAGAACGGCAGCAGTGCCTTGACGGTGCTTTCGATGGACACCTTGCCCACGGCCGCGCCCACGAACAGCACTGCACCCACCGGCGGTGTAATCAGGCCGATCCCCAGGTTGACCAGCATGATCATGCCGAAGTGCACCGGGTCGACACCGATACCGATGATCACGGGCAGCAGGATCGGTGTCAGGATCAGAATCAGCGGAGCCATGTCCATCACGGTGCCCAGCAGCAGCAACATGACGTTGATGCACATCAGGATCACGTAGCGGTTGTCCGACAGCGTCAGGAACGCCGTGGTGATCTTCATCGGGATTTCCATCAGCGTCAGGATGTAACCGAAGCTGGCGGCGAAACCGATCAGGATCATCACGATGGAAATGGTACGTACCGCCCGGTGCATCAGCTTGGGCAGGTCGCGCCATTTGTAGTCGCGGTAGATAAACATGGTGACGAAGAACGACCAGAGCACGGCGATGGCGGCCGACTCGGTGGCGGTGAAAATGCCCGACAGGATGCCGCCGAGGATGATGACCATGGCCATCAGGCCCCACATGGCGTCACCGGCGATTTTCAGCGCCTGGCGCAGCGGGATCACTTCACCCTTGGGGTAGTTGCGCTTGCGCGCAAAGATCATGCACAGGCCCATCATCACCGCGCTGAGCAACAGCCCCGGCATGATCCCGGCAATAAACAGCGACGCGATCGACACCGTGCCGCCAGCCGCCAGCGAGTACAGCACCGAGTTGTGGCTCGGTGGTGTGAGCAAGGCCTGTACCGAACCGCTGACCGTGACCGCCGTAGAGAAGTCACGGGGGTAGCCGGCGCGTTCCATTTCCGGAATCAGCACTGAGCCCACCGACGCCGTGTCGGCCACGGAAGAGCCGGAGATCGCGCCGAAGAAGGTCGAGGCCACAATGTTAACCAGCGACAGGCCGCCGCGGACAAAGCCCACCAGCACCCCGGCGAAGGCCACCAGCCTGCGCGACATGCCGCCCTCGGCCATGATCGCACCTGCCAGCACGAAGAACGGGATCGCCAGCAGGGAGAATTTGTTGACGCCGCCGGCGACCTGAATCATCAGGGCGTCGAACGGGATCTCGATCCACCAGGCACCGATCAATGCCGACAGGCCCAGCGCATAGGCGACCGGCATGCCGATAAGGATCAAGGCGATAAAGCTGCCCAACAGTACGATTGCGTCCATTTATACGGCCTCTTCGCTGGCTTCAACGATGTCGAACCGCACGGCGCGGCGGTGGCTTTGGTCACCCAGGAAGAGTTTCTCCAGGACGAAGATCAGCGTAACGATGCCGCCGAGGGGGATCGGCAGATAGGAAATGCCCACGCGCAAGCTGGGCATTTCGCCGAGGTATTGATTCCAGGTGGTCGCACAGAGTTTGAAGCCCTTGACGACCATGAACAGACACACGATTGCCATCAGGATTTGCACCACCACCGCGACCTTGGGGCGTATGTGCATTGGCATGCGCTCCACGGCCATCGCCACGGCCATGTGGGCACCGGCGCGGTAACTGGCAGCGGCGCCAAAGAAGGTAAACACCACCATCAGCAAGATGGCCGTGGGCTCGGGCCAGCTGGAGCCGCTGCCCAGCACGTACCGGGCAAAAATGCCCCAGGGAATGATCAGGGTCATGGTCAGCACCGATAAACCGGCGATCCCGATACAGGCCCTGTACAGCAAGTCGTTGAAGCGCAGTACGGTATTTTTCATGGTGCTCACCACTGCGCGGCAGTCGGGCTGGTGCCCGCCACCGCGGCGTTATCGGACTGGCTTATTGGACTGCTTCAATGCGCGAGATCAGGTCTTTGTAGTTGGCACCGTACTTGTCGCGAACCGGCTGGGTGGCATCGTAGAAAGCTTTTTTCTGGTCCGGGGTAAGGGTGATGAACTCCACACCGGAAGCTTTAAGTTTGGTTTCGCTCTCTGCGGATTTTTTATCCCAGATCACCCGCTCTTCCATCTGTGCTTCACGGGCCAGCTTTTGCACCAGGGCCTGCTGATCCGGGCTGAGTTTGGTCCATGTGGTTTTGGCGATCACGATGGGCTCCGGCAGGATCAAGTGATCGGTCCAGGTGAAGTACTTGGCGTTCTGGTAGTGGTTGTGCTCAAGGAAGGTCGGCGGGTTGTTTTCGGCGCCGTCGATCACGCCGGTCTGCAGGGCACTGAAGATCTCGCCGGTGGCCATGGCAATGCCGTTACCGCCCATATCGTTGATGGTGTCGATAAACACCGGGTTGCCTTGCACGCGGATCTTCATGCCCTTGAGGTCGGCGATTTCGCGCACGGGTTTTTTGGTGTACAGGTTGCGGGTGCCGCCATCCATCCACGCCAGCGCGACCATGTTGAAGTCGGAGTTGGTGATTTTATCCAGCATCTCCTGGCCGATTTCACCGTCGATGATCTTGCGCATGTGGGCCTGGTCGCGGAACACAAACGGCAGGTTGAAGGCATTGGTTTCCGGTACGACCGGCCCGAGGATGCCGAGGCTGACGCGGGTCATCTGCACGGCGCCGGACTGGAGCTGTTCGACCACTTCTTTCTCGGAACCCAGCACACCACCGGCAAACATTTTGAAGGAGATATCGCCGTTGCTCTGGGCCTGGAGCTTCTTGCCCATTTCCTGCTCAGCGACTACCGGGGGATATCCGGTGGGGTGAACTTCGGCAAATTTGATTTTGATTTCGGCCTGGGCCATGCCCGAGAGGCAGAAAACCAGCGGGAGTGCAGCGACAAGCAGGGTGCGTTTGAAATCCATGGGTCACTCCAAATATTGTTTTTTTTATATCAAGGTGTGGGATCAGCAGTGTCGGCAAGGCAGTCAGTTGTTCAACATGGGCTCCGGCAGCCCCTTGACCCCGGGCCTGAGGGCGAATACGCCCCCGGCCAGCGGTTGGTCGTCGAGATCACCCGCCGGGCGAATCGAGGTCACGAACAGGGTGTCCAGATTTGCGCCACCGAAGGCGCACATCGCGGGTTTTTTCACCGGTACGCTCAGTGATCGGTCCAGCTTGCCCTCGGGCGTGAAACGATGGATCCGGCCGGCATCATTGCCGCAAATCCAGTAGCAGCCATCGGCATCGACGGCGGCGCCATCGGGGCGACCCGCATGCCCGGTCATGTCCACGAACAGGCGGCGGTCATGGGGGGTGCCTGTGTCGGTGTCGTAGTCAAAAGCCCAGATCTTTTGCACATCGGGGTGTGAATCCGAGAGGTACATGGTTTTGCCGTCCGGGCTGAACGCCAGGCCGTTGGGCACAATCAGCCCTTCAAGTTGCGCCTTGAGCGGCTCTTCCTGGCCCGCGTTGTAGCGATACATCGCGCCCGCCGGTGCCCCTGCGGCCATGTTCATCACCATGGTGCCCGCCCAGAAGCGCCCCTGACGGTCGCAGCGGCCATCGTTAAAACGCATCCCTGGCAGGGCGTGCGTCACGCTGGCCAGCAGGCGACTGTCGAGGCTGCCATCGGCGTGGGGCGTGATAGCGAACAGGCCGTTCTCCATCGCGGCGATCCAGCTGCCATTGCCTGTCTGAGCAATGCACGCGAGCATTTGCGAGGCTTGCCAGCTCTGGTTTTTGCCATCGGCGGGGCTCCAGCGATGCAAGCGTTTTGCCGGGATATCCACCCAGTAAAGTGCCTGCTCGGAGGTGCTCCAGACCGGGCTTTCGCCCGTGGCGTTACGTGCATCGAGAATCAGTTCAGCAGTCATGACGCCTTGACCTCTGTTGATCTTGTTCTTGTGGGGCGCGCGTATTTACTCGTCGCCAAACGGGCCGGCAGCAACGAAAGCGCCGCCCTGGTAAATCATGCTCGGGTCATTGGCCGCTGGCATTGGCTGGGCCTCGATTTTGCTTCGGAATACTTCTGAGCTGTCCTTGGGCTCAAAGCCCAGGTGCGCGGCATAACGGTTGTCCCACCACACATTCAGATTGTTTGAGGCGCCATAGACCACGGTGTGGCCGACATCGGGGGTGTACAGCGAGCGTTCGATCAGTTGCGCAAGGTCGTCAAAGCTCAGCCAGGTGCTCATCATCCGGCGGTTTTGCGGCTCGGGGAACGAAGAGCCGATGCGGATGCTGACGGTTTCGATACCGTAGCGATCGAAGTAGAACGAGGCCATGTCTTCGCCATAGGACTTGGACAGCCCGTAGTAGCCGTCCGGGCGCCGCGGGGAACGGGCATCCAGGGTCTGGTCCTGCTTGTAGAACCCGATCACGTGGTTGGAGCTGGCGAAGATCACGCGCTTGACGCCATGGCGGCGTGCAGCTTCGTAAATATGGAAAGTGCCGTTGATATTAGGGCCCAGGATTTCTTCGAAGGGGCGCTCTACCGAGACCCCGCCAAAGTGCAAAATGGCGTCTACGCCTTCCACCAGCTGGTGAACAGCCTGTTTATCGGACAGATCGCACAGGAATACTTCTTCATGGCTGCCGGCAGCCGGTGCCATTTGGGCAATATCGGAGAGGCGCAAAACCCTGGCGCAGGGCTTGAGTCTTTCGCGCAGTACCTTCCCCAGACCGCCAGCCGCGCCGGTGAGAAGAAGGCGATTGAAGGGGGTTTGGACAGTGTGAGTGGTTGTCATCAAAGATCCCTGTCTTTCTTGTTATTGTCATCTGTTGTCGTATGACTTGGGTCGAATTATTCACAGCCATTGCAGCGCTTGTCAATGCCAAATCCGTACTGGCAACCGCCGCAAATCTGTTGGGGTGAATAACAGTCTGACTGTTGTGGGAGCGAGCCTGCTCGCGATGCTGGCGCCGCGGTTTGTCAGGCAAGTCGCAGTGATGCCATCGCGAGCAGGCTCGCTCCCACCGTTTGAGGGGTGACGCTTACAACAATGACAACGGGTAGCTGATGAAGATGCGGTTTTCGTCGAACTCGTGGGCGCTGTAGTCGCGACGGATGCTTGCGTTGCGCCACCGCAGGTTCAGGTCCTTGAACGTACCGGCCTGTACGGTGTAGGCCAGTTCCGATTCGCGACCCCACTCCTTGCCGTCAGTGGTGCTGGCGGTGTGGATGTTATCGCCGCTGATATAACGGTTCATCATGGTCAGGCCGGGTACGCCAAGCACTGCGAAATCGAGGTCGTGGCGCACTTGCCAGGAGCGTTCCTTGGCGTTGTCGTAGCTGGAGTTGTAGCTGTCGTTGGCCAGTGTCCCGCCGCTGGTGCCGTTGACGCGGAGCCAGCCATCGTCGCCGCTGATTTTCTGCAGGCCGACATACAGGGTGTTGCCTTTGTATTTGGCCGAAAGCAGGGCGTAGGCGGTTTTGTTGTCCAGATCGCCGGCCAGTTTATTGCCGTCTTCCTTGCCCCAGAAATAACCCAGGTTCGCGCCCAGGGTCACATCGCCAATCGGCTGGCTGTGCAGAACGTTAAGGAATTGTTGCTGGTAGATGTCTTCCAGCTGGGCGTACCACACACCGACTTGCGTGCGTTTTTCGTTGAAGCTGTAGTCACCGCCGGCAAAGTTGAAACGGTCGGAGGTGAAGGCGCCTTTGCCGTTGAGCGACATGTCTTCCATGCTCGCATCGTTACGCGGGCTGTTGGCGCGGAACTGACCGCCGTAGAGGTTCAGGCCGGCAATTTCCCTGGAGGTGATCTGGCCGCCACGAAAGGTCTGCGGCAGGGAGCGACCATCGTCCGAGCGCAAGATCGGCAGTACCGGCATCCATTCGCCGATCTTCAGTTCGGTGTTGGAAAGCTTGGCCTTGGCGGCAACCCCCAGGCGGCCAAAGTTATCGGCCGGTTCGCCATCGCTATGGGTTGGCAGCAGCTGTGTGCCGGCCGTACCTTTGCCGCCGTCGAGCTTCTGAGAGTAGAGGCCCAGCACGTCCACCCCGAAACCGACGGTACCTTGAGTGAAGCCGGACTTGACGTCGAGAATGAAGTTTTGTGTCCATTCTTCGGCTTTGCTTTGCGGGTAGTCGGGGTTGGTGTAGTTGCGGTTGATATAGGCGTTGCGCAAGGTCAGCGTCGCTTTGGTGTCATCCACAAAGCCTTCGGCCATGCCCGTTAAAGGCAAGGCCAGCCCCATGCTGCCGAGCCCGAGCAGAACCATGGATCGAGTGCTTTGAGCGTTTTTGGAACGTGCAAGAAGGGAGGGGGCGCAGGTAGGTGTGATCATCCGTAGAGCTCCTTGAATATTATTATTTTTGTTATCTGTTGTCGTACAACAGGGGCGGATTATTTACAGAGTGTATGGAGAGTTGTCAATGCCAGCGGCTACACTGCGACCACCGCAGGCACTAGCGCCTTACTGACATGGATGGCACATGAACGAAACCAGTCTCCAACGTAAAACCCTGCTCTTGTTGCTGGCCGCGGTCACGATTGCCTTTGTCTGGATTTTGCTGCCGTTTTACGGCGCGATTTTTTGGGCCGTAGCGCTGGGAATACTGTTTGCACCTTTGCAGCGCAAGCTGGTGTTCAAGTTCAAGGGGCGGCGCAATCTGGCTACGTTTACCACCCTGGGGGTGTGCACGCTGATTGCGATTTTGCCGGTGATCCTGACCACCGCCTTGCTGGTGCAAGAGGTGGCGATGCTTTACAGCGACGTGCAGAGCGGCAAGATCAACGTCGCCAGTTACGTCATGCAGTTTGAAAACATCCTGCCGGCGCATTTGCAGGACTGGATGGATCGCTTCGGGTTGAGCAGTATCGACGGGCTGAGCGATAAAATTGCCAAAGGTGCACTGGAGGGCAGCCAGTTCTTCGCTACCCAGGTGTTCAGCTTTGGGCAGAGCACCTTTGAGCTGGTGGTGAGCTTTTGCATCATGCTCTACCTGCTGTACTTCTTTATCCGGGACGGTCAGGCGATGGTGCGCATGATCCGCAATGCGGTGCCGATGGCCGAGGAGCACAAGCGTCTGCTGCAAATCACCCTGCGTCGTGTGGTCAGGGCTTCCGTCAAGGGCAACCTGGCAGTGGCGGTCACCCAGGGCGCTCTGGGCGGGCTGATCTTCTGGTTGCTGGGCATCCATAGCGCGCTGTTCTGGGCGGTGTTGATGATGTTCCTGTCGCTGTTACCAGCGGTGGGTGCCGGTATCGTCTGGGCGCCGGTGGCGGTTTACTTCCTGATCACGGGCATGGTTTGGGAAGGGGTGGTGCTGGCGTTGTACGGGGTGTTTGTGATCGGCATGGTGGACAACGTGCTGCGCCCGCTCATGGTGGGCAAGGACACGAAAATGCCGGACTTCCTGATTCTGATCTCGACCCTGGGCGGCATGGCGATTTTCGGTCTTAACGGCTTTGTGATCGGCCCGCTGATCGCCGCCATGTTCCTGTCCAGCTGGGGGCTGTTCAGCGGCACCCGGCGCAAAAAAATGCGCCTGCCCGCCGACATCACACCAAACGATTAACGAAAGCTGTATGACACCCCGACGTAGGCGCCCATGCCTTCGCCGGGTGTGGAGCGTGCGGCATCCAGCCCTTTGTCGTCGTAACCGGGGGTAATGGTGGCAGCGTAGCGTTCGCCCGTGAGGTTGCGCAGGTCGAGCCAGGTTTGCCAGTCCTGCTTGGGGGAGTTGTAGCCCAGGGTTGCAGCGAACAGCATGTAGGACGAGGCGTAATACGAGTTGGCGTAATCTACCGCCATGCGTGAGGCCACCTGAGTGTTGACCCCGGCGTAGAAGCCCTGGGGATGTTCGTAACGGACCTCTGCCTGGTAGTAATGTTGCGGGATGCCCGGCAGCTTGTTGTCGCCAAAACGTGGGTCGTTGCGGTAATGGAAGTCGCTGAAGGTGTAGGCCTGACGCAAGGATACTTTACCGATTGCATCGCGCTGCCACAGCAGGCTGTTCAGGCCAGCTTCGAAACCCTGGTGTACGGTCGGGCTGGCGTTGTATTCGCCGACAATGGGCGCTTCAATTTCAACCGTCAGCAATTCATGGCGCACGGCCGAGTAATACCAGGCCAGATCCCATTTCCCTACCCAAGACTCGCCACGTGTGCCCAGTTCAAGCGTGGTGGCCGTCTGGTTTTGCATGGCTATCGGCGTGCTTTGACGCCCAGCAGAAGGACCGCTTGTGTCCGGGAAACGGTACGGCGAACTCCAGATCATCGACCAAGGGTGCGGCGGCTCAACCGAACGGCTCAGGTTGCCGTACACCTGCAGGTTCGGGTTGAACTCATAGCGCAGGCCGACACGGGGCGCGTAGTCCCAATCATGCTGACTGACCTTGCCGCCGCTCTCGGGGTAGCTCACATCGCTTTCGCGGCGGGTATAGATCAGGGCCATGCCGGTGGTCAGCCACAGGTCGGGGATCAGCTCCAGATCGTTGCTGGCGTGCAGCACGCTGTCCGAACCTTGGTAACTGAAATCACGGGTCTTGGTGCCGGCCGGGTATTTAGTCGAAATGCGGATAAATTCCGAGGCGCCACTATTGGGCAGATGCTTGGTAGTGCGCAGCCCCACGGTGGTTTTGCTTTCAAGGCCGAACAGGGTGTCGCGGCGTTTGTAGTTCAGCGTACCGCTGACATCGGTGTAAGCCACCTTCAGGCGGTTGGGGCCTTCGCGCAGGTCCATCGGGTAGTCGTGGTAGACCAGGCCCACTTCCAGCTGCGAATCGTCATCCAGGTACATGGTGGTTTTGTTGCCCAGCCAGGTACTGCCGGGCTGCGGGCGGCTGTAGTCGCCGCTGACATAGGCCGGGTTGGCTGCGCGAGGGTGATGCTTGATCTGTTCTTTGGTCACGCGCCCGGCCAGTTGGTTATCGGTTTCGCGATAGCGCAGGTAGAAGCGGGTTTCCAGTTGCGGGCTGAAGCGATAGCCGACGTTGGCGGCGATGCCCTGGCTACTGCCGCGGGAGTGATCCTGATAGCCATCGGTGTCGGAGTCGGTCAACGCCACGTAGTAATCAAGATCCCCAAGCACCTGGCCGGAGCTGATCTGGCGTTTTTGATAGCCGTAACTGCCTGCTTCATAGCGCACTTGCAGCGGCGCCGCATCGTAGCCGGTGTGGGTGACGTAGTTGATTGACCCGCCCAGGGCCAGTGAGCCGGTTTCGAAACCGTTGGCACCGCGCAGTACTTCGGCGCGGCTCAGCCACAAGGGTTCGAACAGCTCGTATGGGGTGCCGCCGGGGCCCGTTAAGGGCAAGCCGTCGAACATCACATACAGGCCTGAACCGTGGGCGCTGGGGGCGCGATTAATGCCCGAGCCGCGCACCGAGACCTTGGCTCCGTCATTGCCCGCCGATTGCGCGTAGATTCCCGGCTGGTAGGCCAGAATATCGGCATTGCTGGCAGTGCGGCCGTTTTCGACGCGGTTCATATCGATCAGGTTGCTGGCGCCGGGTATTTCATTGAGCGCGCTCTGAGCTGCTTCCAGTTCGCTGCTTTCTTCGCTGCGTACCTGCACCTCACCCAGTTCCAGGGCACTGCCGTAGGCGGGGGTGGCACTGAGCAGTGCCAAGGGTAAAAGCGAGGAGAACACGGATCGCATTAACGGGGATTCCAGGACGATGGGCGGGCGGCGCGCCAGCCTATACAAGGCAAGAATGACTCGCAACGTGCGGGTATCAAAAATCCTGTGGGAGCGGGCTTGCTCGCGATGCTGCAAGCTCACATTTTTTCGGGATTTTTCGCACAGGTTTGACAATTGCCGGGGTCGCTGTGAGGGGCCTATAGTCGGTGCTCGCCGCTAAGGCGACCGGGTTTGGCGATCTGGACTAACTTTAAATAAGTACATAATTGCTATATACGGTTGAGCGTGTATTTTGCTCGTAATGTTTTATGGCAGCTGTACGTGGGAGATCTTCGGGTCTGCCGGGTTTTCTTAAAGTTACCGGTTCGCCAACCCGCGTACAGCGGCCACCTGTTTTTGTTTGGCGACAAGAATGGATGGCTAAAATCGAACTTTAAGAGATTTATTTATGACGAATTCGCCGCACATTCCGTTAACAGCTATCGACTGCACCATCCCCGCCTTGCTGATCGACCGCAACGCCCCTCTCGATGTACTCCATGCCAACGCCGCCGCCCGCTTTCTGGCTGTAACCCAACTGATGGAAATGTTCTCCAGCCGCTAAATGCAACAGGCCGATTCGGTTGATCTCAAACATCTGGCTTTTGTTTCGGCGCAATTGCTGCGCGATGGTTGTGACCTGCTCGATGTGCTGGGCTGGCGCTTGCGGCCCTCCTGATATCGTCTGTTTTACTGATGCGTTGAGTACATATCCGGCATTCGCGTTTAACTGGAAGATGGGTTCCGCCCTTACGGCGGGTCACTTTTTTCAGACGCCAAAAAAGTAACCAAAAAGGCTTGCCCCTGGCGTACGGCCCTCGCTGCGCTCAGGTTCCCTCGCTCCGGTCCCGCTCCGTGGGCACGCCGCCACGGGCCATCCATGGCCCATCGCGGCTCTCCCGGCATCCATGCCGGGAGGCCCACTGCGCAGAACCTCCTCTCGGCCTGCCGATGGGGCGGGCAGATCAAAAGCAATGCCCGCCGAAGCGGCCGACCGGCCGGCCTGTTTGGCGGCGAGGTCTGCGAGACTCGCACATCTCCTCTGTGGGAGCGGGCTTGCTCGCGATGCAAGCGGCGCGGTATTTGAGTTGAATCGCGCCGATGCCATCGCGAGCAAGCCCGCTCTTACTGATGCGTTGAGTACATATCCGGCATTCGCGCTTAACTGGAAGATGGGTTCCGCCCTTACGGCGGGTCACTTTTTCCAGACGCCGAAAAAGTAACCAAAAAGGCTTGCCCCTGGCGTACGGCCCTCGCTTCGCTCAGGTTCCCTCGCTCCGGTCCCGCTCCGTGGGCACGCCGCCACGGGCCATCCATGGCCCATCGCGGCTCTCCCGGCATCCATGCCGGGAGGCCCACTGCGCAGAACCTCCTCTCGGCCTGCCGATGGGGCGGGCAGATCAAAAGCAATGCCCGCCGAGGCGGCCGACCGGCCGGCCTGGTTGGCCTGGTTGGTGGCGAGGTCTGCGAGACTCGCACATCTCCTCTGTGGGAGCGGGCTTGCTCGCGATGCAAGCGCCGCGGTATTTGAGTTGAATCGCGCCGATGCCATCGCGAACAAGCCCGCTCTTACTGATGCGTTGAGTACATATCCGGCATTCGCGCTTAACTGGAAGATGGGTTCCGCCCTTACGGCGGGTCACTTTTTCCAGACACCGAAAAAGTAACCAAAAAGGCTTGCCCCTGGCGTACGGCCCTCGCTCCGGTCCCGCTCCGTGGGCACGCCGCCACGGGCCATCCATGGCCCATCGCGGCTCTCCCGGCATCCATGCCGGGAGGCCCACTGCGCAGAACCTCCTCTCGGCCTGCCGATGGGGCGGGCAGATCAAAAGCAATGCCCGCCGAGGCGGCCGACCGGCCGGCCTGGTTGGCGGCGAGGTCTGCGAGACTCGCACATCTTCTCTGTGGGAGCGGGCTTGCTCGCGATGCAAGCGGCGCGGTATTTGAGTTGAATCGCGCCGATGCCATCGCGAGCAAGCCCGCTCCCACAAGGGGTTGTGCAGTTTCAAGCCTTAACCTTTGCTTTTGCTGTAGCCACGGGATGACCGGGCGAAAGATCAACAAAAAACCCCGCAAAGGCCAGGCCTTCACGGGGTTTGGGGTGCAACGCTTACGCCTTAGCCAATCAGGCCCAGCGAAGCGTGTTGCACCAGTTCCAGCATGGGTTGCGGGTAAACACCCAGGAAGAACACCAGGACCGAAACCGCCAGCAGCATGACGCCGCCCGCTTTTTGTTCCCAGTTCAGCGGAGCATCGTGGCGATGCAGCTTTGGCTCAACCAGGTACAGGGTCACCATCACACGCAGGTAGTAGAACACGCCGATGGCGCTACCCAGGATCAGGGAGCCCACCAGCCACCATTGGTGAGCTTCAACGCCAGTGGCGATGATGTAGAACTTGCCGATAAAGCCGGCGGTCAGCGGGATACCCGCCAGCGACAGCATCATCACGGTCATCACGGCGGTCAGGTACGGACGGCGCCAGAACAGGCCGCGGTACTCGTACAGTGCATCGGCGTCACGGCCTTTGTATGGCGAGGACATCAGGGTAATCACGCCGAACGCACCCAGGCTGGTGAGCACGTAGGTGATCAGGTACACGCCGATCGCTTCCATGGCCATGCCTTTGCTCGCCACCAGGGCGATCAGCAGGTAGCCGAAGTGAGCGATGGACGAGTAACCCAGCAGACGCTTGAGGTTGTTCTGGGTCAGGGCCAGCAAGTTACCGAACAGGATCGAGGCAATCGCGATCACGGTCAGTACATCGCTCATCACGCCGGTAGTGGCCGACGGCGTGATCTGGAACAGACGCACCATCACCGCAAACACAGCCACTTTGGACGCGGTAGCCAGGAACGCAGCGACCGGGGCCGGAGCGCCTTCGTACACGTCCGGAGTCCAGAGGTGGAAAGGCACCAGCGACAGTTTGAACGCCAGGCCCACCAGCATCATGCCCAGGCCCAGCTGGGCCAGCGGCGCAGGTACGCCGGTGGCAGCCAGGGCGTGACCGATACCGCTGAAGCTCAGGCTGCCGGCTTCGGCGTACAGCAAGGCCATGCCGAACAACAGGAACGCTGAACCGGCTGCCGACAGCACCATGTACTTGATGCCGGCTTCAAGTGAACGCTTGTTGAAGAAGGCATATGCCACCAGGCCGTAAACCGGTACCGAGAGCAGTTCCAGACCGATAAACAAACCGGCCAGGTGCTGTGCGCTGACCAGCACGATACCGCCGGTCGCAGCCAGCAGCATCAGCAGGTAAAGCTCTTCACGGTTGCCCGGGTAGCCGGTGCCGCCTTCGCCCAGATATGCGTGGGCCAGAGTAACGCAGGCCAGGGTCGCGGCCAGGATCAGCCCGATGTACAGAAAGGCGAAGTTGTCCATCATCAACAGCGGGGTGACAGCCAGTGGAGCAACTTTCAACGCCGGGAAGATCGACAGCAGGGCCAGGTTAAGACCCGCCACCGAAAGCAGGAAGGTCTGTGAGTGGTTGCGGCGCCACGCGATTGCCAGCATCACCACAATAACGGTGAGGCTGGTAATCAGCAGTGGAGCAAGCGCGATAAAGTGTTGGATCGTGAATTCCATAGCGCTCTTACCGGGCCGAAGCGAGTTGAGTGAAGGCGGTGCCGAGCCATTGCTGCACGCCATGCATGGTGGCAGCGGAGGTATCGAGGAACGGTTGTGGGTACACGCCGATGAACACCAGCAGTACCGCCAGACCGAGCACCATGATCAGTTCACGTGCGTCCATGCCGGCCAATACGGCGTCCGACTTGGAAGGGCCGAAATAGGCACGGTGAATCATGATCAGCGAGTAGACCGAACCAAACACCAGGCCGGTCGTTGCAATGGCCGTGATCCATGGGAAGCTGGCGAACGAGCCCATCAGGATCAGGAACTCACCGACAAAGTTACCGGTGCCCGGCAAGCCCAGCGATGCAGCCGCGAAGAACAGGCTGATGGCCGGCAGGTAAGCGATCTTGGACCACAAGCCACCCATCTCACGCATGTCACGGGTATGCAGGCGCTCGTACAGTTGGCCGCTGAGGATAAACAGCGCCGCTGCCGAAACACCGTGGGCCAGCATCTGGATCACGGCGCCTTGCAAGGCCAGCTGGCTGCCGGAGTAGATACCGATCAGTACGAAGCCCATGTGCGAAACGCTGGAGAACGCGATCAGACGCTTGATGTCGGTTTGTGCGAAGGCCAGGAAAGCACCGTAGAAAATCCCGATCAGGCCCAGGGCCATGGCAATCGGCGCGAACTCGGCCGAAGCATTCGGGAACAGCGGCAAGGCGAAACGCAGCAGACCATAAGCAGCGGTCTTCAACAGGATACCGGCCAGATCGACCGAACCTGCTGTGGGTGCCTGTGCGTGAGCATCCGGCAACCAGGAGTGGAACGGTACCACCGGCAGCTTCACGGCAAAGGCAATGAAGAAGCCCAGCATCAGGATGTACTCAGTGGTGAGCGACATCTTGGTTTTCAGCAACTCGGCGTAGCTGAAGGTAATCACGCCGGTGCTGTTGAAGTTGACCAGCACCAGACCCAGGATCGCCACCAGCATGATCAGGCCGGAAGCCTGAGTGAAGATGAAGAACTTGGTGGCGGCGTAGATACGGGTTTTCTTGCCGTCCGATGAGCTGTGACCCCAGAGCGCGATGAGGAAGTACATCGGCACCAGCATCATTTCCCAGAAGAAGAAGAACATGAACAGGTCGATGGCCAGGAACACGCCAACCACACCGCCCAGGATCCACATCAGGTTCAGGTGGAAGAAGCCCACGTGACGCTGAATTTCTTTCCAGGAACACAGAACCGAAAGCACACCGAGCAAGCCGGTCAGCAGGATCATCAGCAGCGACAGGCCGTCCAGCGCCAGATGCACGCTGATACCGAAGCGTGCGATCCAGGTGTGCTGGAACTCAAGGGCCCAGGTCGGATCGGCGCCAGGCGCCGGTGCAAATGAGTAGTTCCCCTGGGACCACAGCCAAAGGCCGAGGGCAAGCTCAAGGGACATGGTCAGCAATGCAATCCAGCGGGGCAGGGTGGAGCCGAAACGCTCACCCAGCCAGCACAGGAGGCCGCCGATAAAGGGGATCAGGATTAGCCAAGGCAGAATCATGACGGGCTCAATTCCTTTCGCAAAGTCGAAGGTTCATATCAGACCGCTACCAACACGATGGCGCCCATGACCAGTACAGCACCGGCGGCCATGGATGCAGCGTACCAACGCAGTTGACCGGTTTCGCTGCGGCTGAGGGCGTTATGCCCGGCCTTGGCCATCTTCGGGATCAAACCAATGGTCTGGTCCAGAGGATCTTTGGCCAGCAAGCGGCAGATCAACAGGTACGGTTTGACGAACAGTTTGTCGTACAGCCAGTCGAAGCCCCAGGCAGCGAACCACCAGGCCGACAGGAAGCGACCGATGCCGCTGTTGGCGACTGCGGTTACAAAGCGACGCTTGCCCAGGTACAGCAGGGCAGCGAGCAGGATACCGGCGAGGGCGATGGCTCCCGAGGCGATTTCCAGGCTGTGCTTGGCGTCGCCGCCCGCATGGCCAACGCTTTGTGGCAGAACACCAGCCAGTGGTGGCGTGATCATTGCGCCGATAAAGGTCGACAGTACGATCAGCACGCTCAATGGCAGCCAGTAGGTAACGCCATGGCCCGCGTGGGCTTCAGTCTTGGCTTCACCGTGGAACGTGACGAAGATCAGGCGGAAGGTGTACAGCGAGGTCATGAATGCACCGACCAGGCCGGCATACAACAGTTCGTTGTTACCGCTGGCGAAGGCTTCCCAAAGAATTTCGTCCTTGGAGTAGAAACCGGCAGTCAGCAATGGCAAGGCAGACAGCGCCGCGCCACCGACGATGAAGCTGGCGTAGGCCAATGGCAGTTTTTTCCACAGGCCGCCCATCTTGAAGATGTTCTGCTCGTGATGGCAGGCAACGATTACCGCACCGGATGCAAGGAACAACAGCGCCTTGAAGAAAGCGTGGGTCATCAGGTGGAAGATCGCGCCGTCCCAGGCACCCACGCCCAATGCCAGGAACATGTAGCCGATCTGGCTCATGGTCGAATAGGCAAGGATACGTTTGATGTCGGTTTGTACCAGTGCGGCAAAACCGGCCAGTACCAGGGTCACACCGCCGACGATGCCGACCAGGTGCAGTACGTCAGGCGCCAGAGTGAACAGGCCGTGGGTACGGGCAATCAGGTAGACACCGGCCGTTACCATGGTCGCGGCGTGGATCAGTGCCGACACCGGAGTAGGGCCGGCCATCGCGTCCGCCAACCATGTTTGCAGTGGCAGTTGCGCGGATTTACCGACAGCGCCGCCCAGCAGCATCAGGGTCGCCAGCACGATCCAGAAATCACCTGCCTGGAACTTCTGAGGTGCCAGAACCAGCAGTTCCTGAATGTTCAACGTGCCCAGTTGCTGGAACAGGATGAACAGGCCGATGGCCAGGAACACGTCGCCGACGCGGGTCACGATAAAGGCCTTGAGTGCGGCGTTACCGTTGTTGCGGTTGCTGTAGTAGAAACCGATCAACAGGTATGAGCACAGGCCCACGCCTTCCCAGCCGAAGTACACGAACAGCAGGTTATCGGCCAGGATCAGGAACAGCATGCTGGCGATAAACAGGTTGGTATAGGCGAAGAAACGCGAGTAGCCGTCTTCACCGCGCATGTACCACGAGGCAAACACGTGGATCAGGAAGCCGACACCGACCACCACACCGAGCATGGTGACCGACAGGCCGTCCAGATGCAGGGCGAAGTTGGGCTTGAAGCCCTCCACCGACATCCACTGCCACAGCACTTGTGTGTACTCACCGCCCTGGGGCGGTGCGACGTTGAATTGCCAGATCACGTAGGCGGCCACGATGGCCGACAGGCCAATGGAGCCGACGCCGATTACGGCCGAGAGGTTTTCGCTGAAGCGTCCACGGGAGAACGACAGCAGCAAAAAGCCGATCAGGGGGAATACGAAAGTCAGAAAGAGAAGGTTCATCCGCGCATCTCACTGGCAGCATCGATATCAAGCGTGTGGAAGCGGCGATACAGCTGCAGCAGGATCGCCAGGCCAATACTGGCCTCAGCGGCTGCAAGGGTGATCACCAGGATGAACATGACCTGTCCATCCGGCTGCGCCCAGCGTGCACCGGCAACGATGAAGGCCAGTGCAGCGGCGTTCATCATGATTTCCAGACTCATCAATACGAAGAGAATGTTGCGACGGACCATCAGGCCGACCAGACCGAGGCAGAACAGGATGCCCGCTACCGCGAGACCATGTTCGAGAGGTATTCCTGGCATGTTATTGCTCCTTCGCCTCAGTACGGCCCAAGTGGAACGCCGTCACAGCTGCAGCAAGCAGCAGCATCGAGGCGAGTTCGACCACCAGCAGATACGGGCCGAACAGGCTGATGCCCACGGCTTTTGCATCAATGGTGGTTTGACCGATTGCAGCACCGCTCTGGTGAGCGAACAACACGTACAGCAGCTCGGCCAGCAGCAGGGCGGACAAAATGGTTGGCCCGATCCAGATACCCGGTTTAAGCCAATGGCGTTCTTGCGTCACCGAGGCAGGGCCCTGGTTGAGCATCATCACCACGAACACAAACAGCACCATGATGGCACCGGCGTAGGCGATCACTTCGAGCACACCGGCAAAGGGTGCGCCCAGGCTAAAGAACGTCATCGCCACGGCAATCAGCGAAATAATCAGGTAGAGCAGGGCGTGCACAGGGTTGGTGTTGGTGATCACGCGTAACGTGGCCACGACAGCGACACCCGATGCGAAGTAGAAAGCGAATTCCATCGTTCTTCCTTAAGGCAGCAAGCTCTTCACGTTGATCGGCTCGGCTTCGTTCTGGGCGGCGCCTTTCGGCTTGCCTGCTACGGCCATACCTGCAACACGATAGAAGTTGTAATCAGGGTTCTTACCGGGGCCGGAGATCAGCAGATCTTCTTTCTCGTACACCAGATCCTGACGTTTGAACTCGGCCATCTCGAAATCCGGTGTCAGCTGGATCGCGGTGGTCGGACAGGCTTCCTCACACAGGCCGCAAAAAATGCAGCGTGAGAAGTTGATGCGGAAAAACTCCGGGTACCAGCGGCCATCTTCGGTTTC
The DNA here is from genome assembly GCF_055408345.1 of Pseudomonas sp. B424. Classification (NCBI taxonomy): domain Bacteria; kingdom Pseudomonadati; phylum Pseudomonadota; class Gammaproteobacteria; order Pseudomonadales; family Pseudomonadaceae; genus Pseudomonas; species Pseudomonas sp. B424. The sequence continues at coordinate 269,787 of NZ_JBUZTL010000002.1, forward strand.
GGCTTTTTGCAGCGAGATGCAGCCTACCGGGCACGCTACGGCGCACAGGTTACAGGCTACACAACGCTCTTCGCCGTCCGGGTCGCGGGTCAGGACAATCCGGCCACGGTAGCGTGGTGGCAGGTAGACCGGTTCTTCCGGGTATTGCAGCGTGTCACGCTTGCGGAAGGCATGGCCAAACACCATCACCAAGCTGCGAAGCTGGGTGTAGGTGCCATGCACGATGTCAAACAGGTACTTGAACATGGGTCTCTATCCTCACTGAACCGCGCCGGCGGGCGTGTTCAACAACACGACTGCAGCGGTCACCAGCAAATTGATCAGGGTCAGCGGCAGGCAGAACTTCCAGCTGAAGTCCATCACTTGGTCATACCGTGGGCGCGGAATAGAAGCGCGCAGCAGGATGAAGATCATGATGAAAAACGCGGTCTTCAGGGCGAACCAGATAAACGGAATCTGCGGCAGGATGCCGAAAGGCCCGTGCCAGCCACCGAAGAACAAAGTCACCAGCAACGCCGAGATCAGCACGATCCCGATGTATTCACCGACGAAGAACATGCCCCATTTCATGCCGGCGTATTCGATGTGGTAACCATCGGCCAGTTCCTGTTCTGCTTCCGGCTGGTCGAAGGGGTGACGGTGAGTCACGGCCACGCCGGCGATGAAGAAGGTCAGGAAACCGAAGATCTGCGGGATGATGAACCACAGGTTCTGGGCCTGGTACTCAACGATGTCGCGCATGTTGAACGAGCCGACCTGCACCACGATGCCCATCAGGGCCAGGCCCATGAACACTTCGTAGGACACGGTCTGGGCCGAGGCCCGCAAGGCGCCCAGCAGGGCGAACTTGTTGTTGCTCGACCAGCCGGCAAACAGCACCGCATAGACCGACAGACCGGCCATGGCGAAGAAGAACAGGATGCCGACGTTCAGATCCGCCACGCCCCAGGTCGGGGTGATCGGGATAATCGCGAAAGCAATCAACAAGGCACTCATGGCCACAACCGGTGCCAGGGTGAAGATCACCTTGTCGGCAAACGGTGGCGTCCAGTCTTCCTTGAAGAACATCTTGATCATGTCGGCAGCAATCTGGAACGCGCCAAACGGACCCACACGGTTCGGACCGTAACGGTCCTGCCACAGGGCCAGCAGGCGACGCTCTACCCAGCTGAGCAGCGCGCCGCACACCACGACGGCGAGCAGGATCACCACGGCTTTGAGCACCGAGATAATCACGTCGATCACTTCAGGCGTAAACCAGGTCATTGGGCTGCCTCCTGCAAACCGTCAACGGTAAGGCCAAAGATCGCGGGCGGGATACCGGCAAGCCCGGCAGGCAATGCCACCAGACCCGACCCCAGCTCTTCATTGATACGCAGCGGCAGACGCAGGGTCACGCCGGCAACGTTGAGGCTGAGCAGGGCTCCGTCATTGACACCCAGACGGTCGGCTTCGGATTTGGCCAGTGCGATGTAAGCAGCCGGAATGCGTTCTTGTACCGGCGCGGCTTTGGAAGAGTTCTCTTCGCTGCCCAGCAGGTGGAAGAACGGCACCACTTGCCAGGTGCCACGTGCCGGGTTGAAAGCGCCCGGTATGTTGGCGAACCAGCCCAGCGAATCACCCTTGCTTTCGATCAGGCGGGTGCCCGGGTCGCCAGCGCGGATATGACCACCGACTTCGTCCTGGAACTTGTTCCACGCTTGTGGCGAGTTCCAGCCCGGCGACCAGGCGAACGGCACTTGTTGGCGCGGTTCGACGGAGCCCGAGTAACCTTCCATGGAGAAGGCGAACGCGGTGTCCGGGTCTTGCGGGGTGCGAGGCTCGTGCACGCTGATGTTGGCGCGCATGGCGGTGCGGCCGCTGTAACGCAGCGGTTCGCGGGCCAGCTTCATGCCCTTGATGCGGAAGGCTGCAGACGGCGCGGCATCGACGATGCGGGCAAGTGCAGGAGTGCTCGCAGCAGTGGCTTGAGTCACGTGGTCGAGCAGGGTCCAGTCAACCGGCTTGTTCAGCAGGGTGCTGCGCAGGGCGTGCAACCAGCGCCAGCCTTCGTGAACCAGAATGTTGGCGTCCAGGTAAGTCGGGTCGAACACCTGGAAGAAGCGCTGGGCGCGGCCTTCCTGGCTGACCAGGGTACCGTCGCCTTCAGCGAAGCTGGCGGCCGGCAGTACCAGGTCGGCACGGTCGGTGGTCGCAGTCTTCTGGTGATCAGCAACGATGACCACTTTGGCCGCGTCCAGTGCAGCGTTGACCTTGACCGCGTCAACCCGGGTGAACAGGTCGTTTTCCAGTACCACGATGGCGTCGGCTTTACCGTCGATCACCGCTTGCAGGGCGGCGTCTACCGAGTCGCCGCCGAGCATGGCCAGGCCGAGGCTGTTGGCTTCCGGCACGATCAGGCTGATGGAACCGGCCTTCTCGCGCAGGTGCAGGGCTTTGGCGATGTTGCCTGCGGCTTCGATCAGGGCTTTGGAACCCAGGGAAGTGCCGGCAATGATCAGCGGACGCTTGGCGGCGAGCAGGGCGTTGGCGATGCGTTGTGCCAGTTCCAGCGCTTCAGCGTCCAGGCCGGCAACGGCAGGTGCGCTGGCGTCGAGGGCGTGAGCTACGGCGAAACCGATACGGGCCAGGTCGTCGGGAGCTGCGTGAACGCATTCTTCGGCAACGTCGTCGAGCTTGGTTTCAGCCAGGCTGGCGATGAACAGCGGGTGCAAGGCGTGTTGACCGATGTTCTTCACGGCGGCGTCGAGCCAGGGTTGTACGCGCATGCCATCGGCCATTTCTTCGGCCTTGCCCTTGACTGATTGACGCAGCGACAGCGCCATACGGGCGGCGGTCTGGGTCAGGTCTTCGCCGAGGACGAAAATGGCGTCGTGATCTTCGATCTCGCGCATGTTCGGCACTGGCAGCGGGCTGTCTTTCAATACTTGCAGCACCAGACGGATGCGCTCCAGCTCACCGGCTTCGATGCCTGAGTAGAAGTGCTCGGCGCCGACCAGTTCGCGCAACGCATAGTTGCTTTCGAGGCTGGCGCGGGGCGAACCGATACCGACGATGTTGCGACCGCGCAGCAGGTCAGCGGCTTTGTCCAGTGCTGCGTCGAGGCTCAGCTTGGTGCCGTCGGCCAGCAATGGCTGGCGCGGGCGATCTGTGCGGTTGACGTAGCCATAGCCGAAACGGCCACGGTCGCACAGGAAGTACTGGTTGACCGAACCGTTGAAGCGGTTTTCGATACGACGCAATTCGCCATAACGTTCGCCCGGGCTGATGTTGCAGCCGCTGGAGCAACCGTGGCAGATGCTTGGCGAGAACTGCATGTCCCACTTGCGGTTGTACCGCTCGGAGTGGGTTTTGTCGGTGAACACGCCGGTCGGGCAGACTTCGGTGAGGTTGCCCGAGAACTCGCTTTCGAGCACGCCGTCTTCAACGCGACCGAAGTACACGTTGTCGTGGGCACCGAACACGCCCAGGTCAGTACCGCCCGCGTAGTCTTTATAGAAGCGTACGCAGCGATAGCAGGCGATGCAGCGGTTCATTTCGTGGGAAATGAACGGGCCCAGTTGCTGGTTCTGGTGGGTACGCTTGGTGAAGCGATAACGGCGCTCGTTGTGGCCGGTCATCACGGTCATGTCTTGCAGGTGGCAGTGACCGCCTTCTTCGCACACAGGGCAGTCGTGCGGGTGGTTGGTCATCAGCCATTCAACAACGCTGGCGCGAAATACTTTCGCTTCTTCGTCGTCGATGGAGATCCAGCTACCGTCGGTGGCCGGGGTCATGCAAGACATGACGATACGACCACGCTTGTCGTTCTCGTCGGTGTACTGCTTGACGGCGCATTGGCGGCAAGCGCCAACACTGCCCAGGGCGGGGTGCCAGCAGAAATACGGGATATCGAGGCCTAGCGACAGACACGCCTGTAACAGGTTGTCTGCCCCATCGACTTCGAGATCTTTGCCGTCTACGTGGATAGTGGCCATGGTTCAAAGGTCTTCGTTGGCCCGGTGTCAGCGGGCGTGGCTAATGGAATCTTGTTATGCGTTCGAAACAACTCAGCCTTACGGCGTTATCGAACGATCAGAGAGCGGCACGGACCGCTCTCCTTCAGAGCGTTACGCGCCGATTACAATCGGGCGTGCCAGAGGCGGTACACCGGGTTTTGCCTGGGCAATACCGGCTTCAAACTCTGGACGGAAGTACTTGATCGCGCTGCCCAATGGCTCCACGGCACCCGGTGCGTGAGCACAGAACGTCTTGCCAGGGCCGAGGAAGCCGACCAGACCCAGCAGGGTCTCGATATCGCCGGGCTGACCCTCACCGTGCTCGATGGCCATCAGCAGCTTGACGCTCCATGGCAGGCCATCACGGCAAGGGGTGCAGAAACCGCACGATTCGCGGGAAAAGAACTGTTCCATGTTGCGCAGCAGGGACACCATGTTGACGCTGTCGTCCACGGCCATGGCCAGGCCTGTACCCATACGGGTGCCAACCTTGGCGATACCGCCGGCGTACATTTGTGCGTCCAGGTGCTCTGGCAACAGGAAGCCCGTACCGGCGCCGCCTGGCTGCCAGCACTTGAGCTTGAAGCCGTCGCGCATGCCACCGGCGTAGTCTTCGAACAGCTCGCGGGCGGTCACGCCGAACGGCAGCTCCCACAGGCCAGGGTTCTTCACTTTGCCGGAGAAGCCCATGAGCTTGGTGCCCATGTCTTCACTGCCTTCGCGCGCGATGGATTTGTACCAGTCAACGCCGTTGCCGATGATGGCCGGTACGTTGCACAGGGTTTCAACGTTGTTCACGCAGGTCGGCTTGCCCCATACGCCCACAGCAGCCGGGAATGGCGGCTTGGAACGCGGGTTGGCGCGACGGCCTTCGAGGGAGTTGATCAGTGCGGTTTCTTCGCCGCAGATGTAACGCCCGGCGCCCGTGTGAACAAACAGTTCGAAGTCAAACCCCGAGCCCAGGATGTTCTTGCCCAGCAGGCCTGCGGCCTTGGCTTCTTCCACGGCACGGCGCAGGTGCACGGCGGCAGTGGTGTATTCGCCACGCAGGAAGATATAACCGCGGTAGGTTTTCAGTGCGCGTGCACTGATCAGCATGCCTTCGATCAGCAGATGGGGCAGTTGCTCCATCAGCATGCGGTCTTTCCAGGTGTTGGGTTCCATTTCATCGGCGTTACACAGCAGGTAACGGATGTTCATGGACTCGTCTTTAGGCATCAGCCCCCACTTCACGCCCGTGGGGAAGCCCGCACCGCCGCGACCCTTGAGGCCGGCGTCTTTCACGGTCTGGACGATATCGTCCGTCGCCATGTCAGCGAAGGCCTTGCGGGCGGCCGCGTAACCGTCCTTGGCCTGGTATTCGTCGAGCCATACCGGCTCGCCGTCGTCACGCAGACGCCAGGTCAAAGGGTGGGTCTCTGCCGAACGCTTGATCAGGTTGGCAGGGCCGAAAGAAGTCAGGCTCATGGGTAGGCCTCCAGCAACGTGGCGACGCCAGCAGGCTGCACGTCACCGAATGTGTCGTCGTCGATCATCAACGCCGGCGCCTTGTCGCAGTTGCCCAGGCAGCACACCGGCAGCAGCGTGAAGCGGCCGTCCGGGGTGGTTTGGCCCAGGCCGATGCCCAGCTTGTTCTGGATTTCGCCAACCACGGATTCGTGGCCGCCGATGTAGCAGACCATGCTGTCGCACACGCGAATGATGTGACGGCCAACCGGCTGGCGGAAGATCTGGCTGTAGAACGTGGCCACACCTTCAACGTCGCTGGCAGGGATGCCCAGCAATTCGCCGATGGCGTAAATCGCGCCGTCCGGCACCCAGCCGCGTTCCTTCTGAACGATCTTCAGGGCTTCGATCGACGCTGCGCGCGGATCTTCGTAGTGATGCATCTCGTGCTCGATGGCCGAGCGCTCGGTTTCGCTCAGGGCGAAACGGTCTGTCTGGATAAGCGTGCTGTTCATGCTTAGCGGTCCACGTCGGCCATAACGAAATCGATACTACCCAGGTACGCAATCAAGTCCGCGACCATTTCACCTTTGATCACCGAAGGGATCTGCTGAAGGTGCGGGAAGCTTGGGGTACGAATCCGGGTGCGGTAGCTCATGGTGCCGCCATCGCTCGTCAGGTAATAACTGTTGATGCCCTTGGTCGCTTCGATCATCTGGAAGGATTCGTTGGCCGGCATGACCGGGCCCCACGAAACTTGCAGGAAGTGCGTGATCAAGGTCTCGATGTGCTGCAGCGTGCGCTCTTTAGGCGGCGGCGTGGTCAGCGGGTGATCCGCTTTGTACGGGCCGGCCGGCATATTACGCATGCACTGCTCGATGATTTTCAGGCTCTGACGCATTTCTTCGACGCGCACGATGCAACGATCGTAGGCATCGCCATTGGCCGCCAGCGGGACTTCAAATTCGAAGTTCTCGTAGCCGGAGTAAGGGCGCGCTTTGCGGATGTCGAAGTCGCAACCGGTGGAGCGCAGGCCGGCACCGGTGACGCCCCATTCCAGGGCCTCTTTGGTGTTGTAGGCCGCGACGCCGATGGTACGGCCGCGCAGGATGCTGTTGTCCAGAGCGGCTTTTTGGTATTCATTCAGGCGCTTGGGCATCCAGTCGAGGAAGTCCTTGACCAGTTTTTCCCAGCCGCGAGGCAGGTCGTGGGCAACGCCGCCGATGCGATACCAGGCCGGGTGCAGACGGAAACCGGTGATGGCTTCGATCACGGTGTAGGCTTTTTGACGGTCGGTGAAGGTGAAGAACACCGGGGTCATGGCGCCCACGTCCTGGATATAGGTGCCCAGGAACAGCAGGTGGCTGGTGATACGGAAGAACTCGGCCATCATGATGCGGATGGTGTCGACGCGGTCCGGAACCTTGATCCCGGCCAGCTTCTCGACCGACAGCACGTACGGCAGGTTGTTCATCACGCCGCCGAGGTAGTCGATACGGTCGGTGTACGGGATGAAGCTGTGCCAGGACTGGCGCTCGGCCATTTTTTCGGCACCACGGTGGTGGTAACCGACGTCCGGCACGCAGTCGACGATTTCTTCACCGTCCAGCTGCAGGATGATGCGGAAGGCACCGTGAGCCGAAGGGTGGTTCGGGCCCAGGTTGAGGAACATGTAGTCCTCGTTTTCGCCGGAACGCTTCATGCCCCAGTCTTCAGGGCGGAAACGTGCGGCTTCTTCTTCCAGCTGTACCTTGGCCAGGGTCAGGCTGTACGGATCAAATTCAGTGGCGCGGGCAGGGAAGTCCTTGCGCAGCGGGTGACCTTCCCACGTCGGCGGCATCATGATGCGGGTCAGGTGCGGGTGGCCTTTGAAGTCGATACCGAACATGTCCCAGACTTCACGCTCGTACCAGTTGGCGTTTGGCCAGATACCGGTCACGGTCGGGACGCTCAGGTCGCTTTCGGACAGCGCCACCTTGATCATCACGTCGCTGTTACGCTCGAGTGACATCAGGTGATAGAAAACGGTGAAATCTGCACCCGACGGCAGGCCCTGACGCTTGGTACGCAGACGTTCGTCCACACCGTGCAGGTCATAGAGCATGACGTAGGGTTTTGGCAGGTTGCGCAGGAAGGTCAGGACTTCAACCAGTTTGGCGCGGGTAACCCAAAGCACCGGCATGCCGGTGCGCGTGGCCTGGGCGGTGAACGCCTCCGGGCCAAAACGGGTATTGAGTTCGACAACCACATCTTGGTTGTCAGCCTTATAAGGCGGGATGTACAGAGCGGAGCCTGTAGTCATGGTTTTTTTATCGCTTTCGTTCAACGTAAAGAATGAAGCCAGTGTTTCGTTCTATTGATAGAAACGGCGCTGGATCAGACTTCGTCGGGGCTGCGCAGGTTGGTGACCTGAATACGCTGTTCGCGGCGCTGTTCCTTTTGCGACGGCATCTCGGCGCGATAAACGCCTTGTTCGCCGACGACCCAGGAAAGTGGGCGACGCTCCTGGCCAATCGACTCTTGCAAGAGCATCAAGCCTTGCAGAAAAGCCTCTGGGCGGGGTGGGCAGCCAGGTACGTAAACGTCCACGGGCAGGAACTTGTCGACCCCTTGGACCACGGAGTAGATGTCGTACATGCCGCCGGAGTTGGCGCAAGAACCCATGGAAATAACCCATTTAGGCTCAAGCATTTGCTCATAGAGACGCTGAATGATCGGCGCCATCTTGATGAAGCAGGTACCGGCAATAACCATGAAATCCGCCTGACGCGGCGATGCCCGGATAACTTCGGCGCCAAAGCGCGCGATGTCGTGGGGGGCCGTGAAGGCGGTGGTCATCTCCACGTAGCAGCAAGACAGGCCGAAGTTATACGGCCACAGGGAGTTTTTACGCCCCCAGTTGACGGTATTGTTCAGCACGTCTTCAAGCTTGCCCATGAAGATGTTTTTGTGGACTTGATCTTCTAACGGATCGGCAACGGTTTCCCGTGTGCCGATCGGATATTGCTCGTTAGGAGCGTCCGGGTCGATCCTGGTAAGTTCGTATTGCATCGCCAAAGCCTCATTGTTTCAGCTTGGCCTGCCGCTTGCGACGAGCTTCCGGTGCCCAATCAAGAGCACCCACCCGAAATAGGTAGACAAGGCCTGCCAACAGAATTGCTATGAAAACGAGAGCTTCGACGAATCCGGTCCAGCCGCTTTCGCGAACGGACACAGACCATGCAAAGAGATAGAGGGCTTCGATATCGAAGATCACGAACAGCATCGCGACCAGATAGAATTTGGCTGAGAGCCGCAAGCGGGCGCCACCGGTAGGTAGCATGCCTGACTCGAACGGTTCGTTTTTGCTGCGACCCCAGGCTTTTGACCCAAGGAGGCTGGAGACGCCAAGCATGAAGGCACAAAGGCCGACAACGCCGAGAAGGAAAATGGCAAAGCCCCAGTTATGGGCTATGAGTCCTGTCGCTTCGGGCATGCTGGTAATCCTTAACAGAGAGCAAGAATCTCTGAGCTTGAAAAAGAAATAAAGCAGTGACGTTATGTCGCAGTGCTATTGATGGCCGGGATTTTATGGCTAAACACCCGGCAAGTAAATTTTCTAAGATGAATTAATTCAGTCCTTTAGTGGTATGGCCTTCCTGGAATGTGCTGTAGGCCTTGTGGTGCGGGCATTACAGCGTATTTCGGTGATTATGTTTTACAGGCCAGATAATCAATAATATCGACTCTAAATGATAATCAATATTGTTTGAGTGTGGTGTGTTACGTCGTGCCGGTTGAAGTTGGCTTATATAGGCGCACTTAGCAAGTTTTGAACTTGGCTTTTTTAACCCGGTTTTTGTTTTGGGGTATGGATCTGGATCAGGGGTTTGTTAAAAACAAGGTGCGGGAAAAATGTGTAGCCACTGCCGCAGGTTTTGGGCTCGTCCATGCTCTGTAGGGTCGGGCTGGTCATTAGAGGGGGGACATATTGTGTCGAAATATTCTTCGCCATCTGGCAGCCCCGCAAGCTTGATCATCGCGAGCGGGATAATTAGCCTCTGGCTTTGTGACCTGTCATTGGCTGCGGTCATATCGCAACACTCCCGGTCGGCGAACAATAATAACGAGCGTGTGTCATGAATAAAGTTGTGGTGATTACCGGCGGCAATTCAGGTATTGGCGAAGCGTGCGCCCGGCGCTTTGCAAGGGAAGGGTATGAAGTGATTGTCTGCTCGCGGCGTGAGGCCAAAAACCAGGAGTTGTGCGAAAGCCTGCATGAAACGGGGGCTCGGGCGCACGGCTATGCAGTCGATATGCGTGACCCTGTTGCGCTGAATGCAGTTTTCCAGCAGATCAGCGTGAACCACCCGCCTGTCGACTGCCTTATTAACAGTATGGGTATAGAAGGATCGTCCTTCACGTTGACCGAAGATTATGCTGACGACATTTTCGATGATGTCATGGCGACCAATGTCAAAGCGCCGTGGTTGTGCATGAAGGCCGTGCTGCCTCGCATGCGGGAGCTGGGCCGGGGCAGTATCGTCAATGTGGCTTCATTGGCCGGGCTTCGTGCCAGTGTCACTGGCGGTACTGCTTACACCGCGAGCAAGCATGCCTTGGTGGGAATGACCAGGGCGGCTGCCAGAGAGTACGCGCCCTTTGGCATTCGGATAAATGCAGTGTGCCCGGGGTTTGTCAAAACACCCATGCTGGAAGATATTTTCGGGCAAGAGCTGGAACAGGCTGCAAGCACCTATCCCCTGAATCGCATCTGTGAAAAAGAAGAAGTTGCCAATGCCATTTACTGGTTGGCTTCAGGTGACGCCTCTTATGTAACCGGCATCGCCATGCCCGTGGATGGTGGGCTAGTGGCCTAGGTTGTTGCGGCTTTTATATCCAGCCGCAATCTGACGATGACGATGGCCCGTATTATGGGAATCGCTCAGAAAGAATAAACCCGCCGCTTCGTCAGAAGCGGCGGGTTTATTTTGTCGGGCCACTATCGGCCGTCAGCTTTTATCAGTGGAACTGTTCTTCTTCAGTCGAGCCGGTCAGGGCGGTGACCGAAGACGAGCCACCCTGGATCACGGTGGTCATGTCGTCGAAGTAGCCAGTGCCCACTTCCTGCTGGTGCGCCACAAAGGTGTAGCCTTTGGAAGCGTCAGCGAATTCCTGCTCTTGCAGTTTCACGTAGGCCGTCATGTCGTTGCGGGCGTAATCGTGCGCCAGGTTGAACATGCTGTGCCACATGTTGTGGATGCCCGCCAGGGTGATGAACTGGTGCTTGTAGCCCATTGCCGACAATTCGCGCTGGAACTTGGCGATGGTCGCGTCGTCCAGGTTTTTCTTCCAGTTGAAGGAAGGCGAGCAGTTGTACGACAGCAGTTGATCCGGGTATTCCTTTTTGATCGCTTCAGCAAAGCGACGGGCTTCGTCGAGGTCCGGTTTGGCGGTTTCGCACCAGATCAGGTCGGCATAAGGAGCGTAGGCCAGGCCGCGAGCGATGGCCTGGTCCAGGCCGGCGCGTACTTTGTAGAAGCCTTCCTTGGTGCGCTCGCCAGTGACGAACGGCTGATCGTAAGGGTCGCAATCGGAGGTCAGCAGGTCAGCTGCGTTGGCATCGGTGCGTGCCAGGATGATGGTTGGCGTGCCGGCAACGTCAGCAGCCAGACGGGCAGCGGTCAGCTTTTGTACGGCTTCCTGGGTTGGCACCAGAACCTTGCCACCCATGTGGCCGCATTTTTTAACCGAGGCCAGCTGGTCTTCGAAGTGAACGCCGGCGGCGCCCGCTTCGATCATGCTTTTCATCAGTTCGTAAGCGTTCAGTACGCCGCCGAAACCGGCTTCAGCGTCAGCCACGATCGGTGCGAAGTAGTCGATATAACCCTCGTCGCCCGGATTTTTACCGGCTTTCCACTGGATCTGGTCAGCGCGACGGAACGAGTTGTTGATGCGCTTGACCACGGTTGGAACGGAGTCCACCGGGTACAGCGACTGGTCCGGGTACATGGATTCGGCAGAGTTGTTGTCTGCCGCCACTTGCCAACCCGACAGGTAGATAGCCTGGATACCGGCTTTAACCTGTTGTACTGCCTGGCCCCCGGTCAGGGCGCCCATGCAGTTGACGAAATCTTTCTCAGGACGGAAGGACGGGTGTGCGCCCTGTGTCACCAGTTTCCACAGCTTGTCGGCGCCCATTTTTGCAAAGGTGTGCTCGGGTTGAACCGAGCCGCGCAGGCGGACCACGTCAGCAGCGGAGTAATCGCGAGTCACGCCTTTCCAGCGTGGGTTTTCGGCCCAGTCTTTCTCAAGGGCTGCAATTTGCTGTTCGCGTGTCAGTGCCATGGTGATAAACCTCGTCGCATAGGTCTGGGTTGAAAAATGGTTGCTCCACCAGGCACACAACAATGTTGTTTGAGTCTGTGCATGAATGGCTGCTCGCTGCGGGCAGTACAGGCCCCAGAGCCTTTGCGGGATCTCTGATCAGCGGGAGCGGGGCCATCATGCCCTTGCATTTTTGAGGCGTCAAATGTTTTGTAGTGCTTTTTTTATAACACTACATAATTGCGAAAAAACGACTCGCCAGTCAGTTTTGGCCCTTTTGGTCGAGAGCCTCGACTTTTACCCGGAGCGTCATGTCATCCCGGCCTTGAGTAGAGTAGGCAAGGGTTTCAGCTTGCCTGTCGGCCTGATTTCGGTTGCTGATGCCCGCGAGGGTGATCCATTGGCCCAGGGGGCCGCTGACCTGTGTGTCGGTACTTTGCGTGTTCACTACATCCGGTTGTTCCTGGCTCATGCGGTCGCGGGTCGTGTTGATCGCCAGGTGTACCGTTTCACCCGTAATGCTGGCGGTAACGTAAAAGCCCCGGGTGACGTCGTGATAGTCGGTTTGCGCCATCACCCGACCATAAGCGTCTGTCTGGACGCTGGTCAGTGGCACGCTTTGCCCTGTTTGAATGAATGCAGGGGTGCCTTCGGTGGTCTGGATTTGCTGAACCCCGCCGTTACGGCTGGCCGTGCTGATAACGCGGGTGTTCGGTGCTGTGTTCGCCAGGTTGCTGTCGCGGGTGTCGACAGTGATCAGCAGGCGTTTGGCAGGCTTGTCGAGTTTCGAGAGCAGGTCCTCGAGGTTTTGAATTTTTGAGGCGGACGCTTCCACGATCAGTTGGTTGCCGTAGGCGCTGACCTTGCCGTTTTTGCCGACAAAGTTTTGTGCGATGGGGAGCAGCTCCGTGCTGGTGCGGTTCTGCAGGGTAATGACCTGTGTGTCGGCCAGAGCGCTGAAGCTGGATGCCAGCAGTAGGCTGACGATGATGGCGCGTAGGGACATGTCCGTTATCTCCGCAATGCTGAAAAAGCCTGAAGTGAGTGTGCCAGATAGCAAAACGCCCCGCGATCCGAAGATGGCGGGGCATTTTTCAAAACTGCTGTGGGAGCGAGCCTGCTCGCGAGGTTCTCAAGAGTGCCGCGCTAGCAGCCTTCGCGAGCAGGCTCGCGCCCACAAAGATGGGCGTTGCGGTTAGCTCACGCGCACCATATCAACGTGGGGAATCCCTGCTTCCAGGAATTCTGCGCTGACAATCTTGAAGCCCAGTCGCTCATAAAACGGAGTGGCATGCACTTGGGCGCTGAGCATTTGCTGCTTCAGTCCACGTTTCTCGGCTTCAAGAATCGTGGCTTGCATCAGTGCGTCGCCGACTTTCAGGCCGCGCCAGTCCTTGAGGACGGACACGCGCCCGATATGGCCGTCCGGCAACAGCCGGGCGGTACCGATCGGAAAATCGCCTTCATAGGCCAGAAAATGCACGGCATCGGCATCGTCTGCATCCCACTCCAGTTCAGGAGGTACAGATTGCTCGGCAATAAACACCGCCTCACGAATGCGTCGAAGTTCGGCGTTGTCCTTTTGCCAGTCGGCGACACGTACGTGAATGCTATTCATCAGCGAACCCCAGGCTTCCTTGTTTAACCAGCTCACAGAGCAGGTTGCGACCATCTTCGTCGGCCAGCCATGGGCCGAGGTTGTCAGTGTGCAGCGCATCGGCGGCACAAATCATTTTCAGCAGCTCGCGCATCTTGCCCGGCAACAGACGGCTTTGGCCGCTGGCGAACAACAGCAGGTCTTCATCGACTTCGGACCATGCCAGGCGGGCGCTCGGGTTGCGGATCAGGATGGCGCCCTGTTCCAGGCTGCCCAGCAGGTCTTCTTCTTCGAGCTCGGGGCCGGTCACGAGTTCCGGGTAACGCGGTTCGGTCATGAACTGGCCGAACCAGGTCAGCAGCATGCGTTCGTCGCTCATGTGCTCGGCCAGCAGGCCCTTGAGGCGGTCAAGGGCATCGTGCTGGATCTGGTGCGGGTCGCTCACTGGCTGCGCATCGGCGTCGGTGTAGCGGTCTTCGTCCGGCAGGTACTGGCTCAGGAAGTCGGTGAAGTGGGTCAGCACTTCAGCGGCGCTCGGGGCGCGGAAGCCTACCGAGTAAGTCAGGCACTCGTCCACGGCTACGCCGCAGTGAGCCAGGCGTGGCGGCAGGTAAAGCATGTCGCCGGGTTCCAGGGTCCACTCGTCGGTGGCCTGGAAGTCGGCGAGGATGCGCAGGTCGGCGTGCTCCAGCAGCTTGCTGTCGGAGTCGCACATCTGGCCGATCTGCCAGTGGCGCTTGCCGTGGCCTTGCAGCAGGAACACGTCGTAGTTGTCGAAGTGCGGGCCGACGCTGCCACCCGGGGCGGCGTAGCTCATCATCACGTCGTCAATGCGCCAGCTCGGCAGGAAACGGAAGTTCTCCAGCAATTCGCCGACTTCAGGCACGAACTGATCGACTGCTTGAACGAGCAGGGTCCACTCGCGCTCTGGCAGTTTGCTGAATTCGTCTTCGCCGAACGGGCCGCGGCGCAATTCCCATGGGCGCTCGCCGTGTTCGATGATCAGGCGCGATTCGACTTCTTCTTCGAGTGCCAGACCGGCCAGTTCGTCAGGGTCGATCGGGCTTTCGAAGTCAGGAATGGCCTGGCGGATCAGCAGCGGTTTTTTCTGCCAGTAGTCACGCATGAACTCGCGCGCAGTGATGCCACCCAGAAGTTGAAGAGGAATATCAGGATTCATGTGTAACCTATTGAAAAATTGCACTTTGTAATCGGGAATAAAAACGCCCGGCACGGCCGGGCGTTAATAGGTCGTTGCAGCGATCAGATACGCTTGGCTTGCTCGACCGCGTTGCCAATGTAGTTGGCAGGGGTCAGCAGCTTCAGCTCGGCTTTGGCCGCTTCCGGCATTTCAAGGCCGTCGATGAAAGTTTGTAGTGCTTGCGGGCTGATGCCCTTGCCGCGGGTCAACTCTTTGAGCTTCTCGTACGGGTTTTCAATGTTGTAGCGGCGCATCACGGTCTGGATCGGCTCGGCCAGAACTTCCCAGCAAGCGTCCAGGTCAGCAGCGATTTTTTGAGCGTTCAGCTCAAGTTTGCTGATGCCTTTGAGGCTGGCTTCGTACGCGATCACGCTGTGGGCGAAGCCGACACCGAGGTTGCGCAGTACGGTGGAGTCGGTCAGGTCGCGCTGCCAGCGGGAGATTGGCAACTTGCTGGCCAAATGCTGGAACAGGGCGTTGGCGATACCCAGGTTGCCTTCGGAGTTCTCGAAGTCGATCGGGTTGACCTTGTGCGGCATGGTCGAGGAACCGATTTCGCCAGCGATGGTGCGCTGCTTGAAATAGCCCAGGGAGATGTAGCCCCAGATATCGCGATCGAAGTCGATCAGGATGGTGTTGAAGCGCGCGATGGCGTCAAACAGCTCGGCGATGTAGTCGTGCGGCTCGATCTGGGTGGTGTAGGGGTTGAAACCCAGGCCCAGCTCGTCTTCGATGAAGGCGCGGGCGTTTTCTTCCCAGTCGATGTCCGGGTAGGCCGACAGGTGGGCGTTGTAGTTGCCCACGGCGCCGTTGATTTTACCCAGCAGCGGTACGGCTGCGACCTGGGCGATTTGACGCTCCAGACGGTAAACCACGTTGGCCAGTTCTTTGCCCAGGGTGGTCGGCGAAGCCGGTTGGCCGTGGGTGCGCGACAGCATCGGCACGTCAGCGAACTTGATCGCCAGCTCGCGGATGGCGTTGGCAGTCTCGCGCATCAGCGGCAGCATCACGTCATCACGGCCTTCGCGCAGCATCAGGGCGTGGGACAGGTTGTTGATGTCCTCGCTGGTGCAGGCGAAGTGGATGAATTCACTGACGTTGGCCAGTTCAGGCAGCTTGGCGGCCTGTTCCTTGAGCAGGTACTCAATGGCTTTTACGTCGTGGTTGGTGGTGCGCTCGATCTCTTTGACGCGCTCGGCGTGTTCCAGAGAGAAGTTTTCGGCCAGTTCGTTCAGAACGGCGTTGGCTTCGGCGGAGAAGGCCGGGACTTCAGGGATGGCAGCGTGAGCAGCCAGGCGCTGGAGCCAGCGGACTTCAACCAGAACGCGAGCACGGATCAGGCCGTATTCGCTGAAAATTGGGCGCAGGGCCTGGGTTTTGCCGGCGTAGCGGCCGTCAACAGGGGAAACCGCAGTGAGCGAAGAAAGCTGCATGGGGTGTTCTCGGACAGTCGGGCAACGAAATGGGGCGCGTATCATACATGAAAAAAACGGCCGGTCCGTTGCCAACTGACCGGCGTCATACGCGTATCGACGTTACAAAGCGTGCAGGCTTGCGTGTTTCAGTTGCCGCGCAGCATGGGGTAAAGCTCTTTGAGCAGCTTGCGGCGGCTGATGACCAGCTGCCAGCGATGACCACCCAATTGACGCCAAAGCCGTGCTGAGCGGATACCGGCCAGCAGCAGGGCGCGAATCTTTGAGGCATTGTTCGGTTGTTGCAGGTTGCGCATGTCGCCGTGCACCTGGATTCGCTGGCGCAAGGTGCTCAGGGTGTCCTGGTACAGCGCGCCACAGGCGGCAACGACGTTCTCGTGTGCCGGGCCGAAATGCTCGACCTGGGACTGGATCTGCGGCAAGCGCTTGCCGATCAGTTCCATCATGTCATTGCGCTTGGCCAGCTGGCGTTCAAGACCGAGCATCGACAGCGCGTAGCGCAAGGGCTCACGCTGCAGGGTATTGGGGTCACGCTCAAGGGCGCCGATCAGGGCGCGATAGCCTTCACGCAGGTTGATGTCGTCACCGCCGTACACTTCAAGAGTGTCCTTGGGGTCACGGATCAACAGGCTGCCGAGCATGCAGCTCAGGTCGGCTTCGCTCACCTGCCCGGTCTTGGCGATCTTGTCCACCAATACTGCGGCGAGGAACACGCCGCCCAGGGCTACCAATTGCTCCTGAGTGGTGTTCATGGGCGCTTGCCCTTGCTGGACCAGGGCTCGGCCACTTCGATCACACCGCCGCCCAGGCACACTTCGCCATCGTAGAACACCACGGACTGGCCCGGGGTGACCGCGCGTTGCGGCTCATCGAAGGTGGCGCGGTAGCCGGTAGCGGTTTTTTCCAGGGTGCAGGGCTGGTCGCTCTGGCGATAACGAACCTTGGCGGTCAGGCGCAGCGGGGCACTCAGATCGATCGGGTTGACCCAGTAGATTTCGGAGGCGAGCAGGGCGCCAGAGAACAGCCACGGGTGATCGTTGCCCTGGCCTACGATCAGCTCGTTGTGCTCCAGATCCTTGACCAGCACGTACCAGGGCTCGTCGCTGGCGTCCTTGAGGCCGCCGATGCCCAGGCCCTGACGCTGGCCGATGGTGTGGTACATCAGGCCGTGGTGGCGGCCGATGACTTCACCTTCGGTGTTCTTGATCTCGCCGGGCTGTGCCGGCAGATATTGCTTGAGGAAGTCGCTGAAGCGGCGCTCGCCGATAAAGCAGATCCCGGTGGAGTCCTTTTTCTTCGCCGTGGCCAGATCGTGCTTTTCAGCGATCTTGCGCACTTCGGGCTTTTCCAGCTCGCCTACCGGGAACAGGGTTTTGGCAATCTGTTCGCCGCCGACGGCGTGCAGGAAGTAGCTCTGGTCCTTGTTCGGATCAAGGCCCTTGAGCAGCTCTGTACGGCCATCAATGTCGCGACGGCGAACATAATGGCCGGTGGCGATCAGGTCGGCGCCGAGCATCAGGGCGTAGTCGAGGAACGCCTTGAACTTGATTTCGCGGTTGCACAGGATGTCCGGGTTCGGCGTACGACCGGCCTTGTATTCGGCCAGGAAGTGTTCGAACACGTTGTCCCAGTACTCGGCGGCAAAGTTGGCAGTGTGCAGCTTGATGCCAATTTTGTCGCACACGGCCTGGGCGTCTGCCAGATCCTCCATGGCGGTGCAGTAATCCGTTCCGTCGTCTTCCTCCCAGTTCTTCATGAACAGGCCTTCCACCTGATAGCCCTGCTCCATGAGCAGAACGGCGGAAACGGAAGAATCAACACCGCCGGACATGCCGACAATGACGCGCTGCTTTTCGGGGGCGACTAAGGCTGGATCACGCATAAGGTTTCAATGTGTGTCTTGAAAAAGGACGCGATTCTAGCAGGCCCGAGCGCTCAAGGCTAAACCGAAGGGCGGATTAACGTCAGGTCGAACAGTTTACCGTCCAGATAATCGTCGATGCACTGCAGGGTCAGCTCGCTGCGCCAGCGATCGCGTTGCTCGATCAGCTCGTCGCGGGTCAGCCAGAGCGGGCCGATGATGCCGGTATCCAGCTGGTAGTCGGGGTGATGCTTGAGGGCTTTGCCGGCAAAGCAGATGCGCTGGTAGGTCACGCCGTTGCTGGGGGCGGTGTAGAGGTAGATGCCGATTACGCCGGTCAGTTCGACGTCGTAGCCGGTTTCTTCGAGGGTTTCGCGGATGGCGGCGTCGATCAGGCTTTCGTTCGGGTCCAGATGCCCGGCGGGTTGATTGAGCACGGCGCGGTCGCGCTTGAGTTCTTCGACCATCAGAAAACGGCCGTTGTCTTCAACGACTGTGGCGACGGTGATATGGGGTTTCCATTCCATGGGGTGGGTCTCGGTTTATTGGTGGATGCATATCCCCTGTGGCAGCGGGCTTGCTCGCGATGCTATCACCACGATTACCCAGATGTATCGCGGCGATAGCATCGCGAGCAAGCCCGCTCCCACAGGGTTTGTGTGGGCCGTAAAAACACAAACCCCGGCGTCGTGGGCCGGGGTCTGTGGTGTTGCTTGTTGCTCTTACACCAGAGAAGCGATGATCGCGTTCAGCGTGGCGCTAGGGCGCATTACTTTGCTCAGCTTGTCGGCGTCGGCGTGGTAGTAGCCACCGATGTCGACTGGCTTGCCCTGCACGGCGTTGAGTTCGGCAACGATTTTTGCCTCGTTCTCGGCCAGGGCTTTTGCTACTGGAGCAAACTGGGCTTGCAGCTCTTTGTCTTCAGTCTGGGCAGCCAGGGCCTGAGCCCAGTACAGCGCCAGGTAGAAGTGGCTACCGCGGTTGTCGATGTTGCCGACTTTGCGCGATGGCGATTTGTTGTTGTCGAGGAACTGGCCGGTGGCCTGGTCCAGGGTCTTGGCCAACACCAGCGCTTTCGGGTTGTTGTAGGTCGTGCCCAGGTGCTCCAGGGAGGCGGCCAGTGCCAGGAACTCACCCAGCGAGTCCCAGCGCAGGAAGTTCTCTTCCAGCAGCTGTTGAACGTGCTTCGGAGCCGAACCGCCAGCGCCGGTTTCGAACAGGCCACCGCCATTCATCAGCGGAACGATCGACAGCATCTTGGCGCTGGTGCCCAGTTCCATGATCGGGAACAGGTCAGTCAGGTAGTCGCGCAGTACGTTGCCGGTCACCGAGATGGTGTCCAGGCCCTTGCGGGTGCGTTCCAGGGTGAAGTTCATGGCGTCTACTGGCGCCATGATGCGAATGTCCAGGCCGCTGGTGTCGTGATCCTTCAGGTAGGTTTCTACCTTTTTGATCATTTCAGCGTCGTGGCTACGCTTTGGATCGAGCCAGAACACGGCCGGGGTGTTGCTGGCGCGAGCGCGGTTGACGGCCAGTTTGACCCAGTCGCGGATCGGCGCGTCCTTGGCCTGGCACATGCGCCAGATGTCGCCTTCTTCGACGTTCTGTTCCATCAGCACGTTGCCGTTGCTGTCAGTCACGCGAACAACGCCGTCGGCCTTGATCTGGAAAGTCTTGTCGTGGGAGCCGTACTCTTCGGCTTTTTGCGCCATCAGGCCAACGTTTGGCACGCTGCCCATGGTGGTCGGATCGAAGGCGCCGTGCTTCTGGCAGTCTTCGATGGTCGCCTGGTAGATCGTGGCGTAGCAGCGATCCGGGATCACGGCCTTGGTGTCTTGCAGCTTGCCTTCTGTGTTCCACATCTTGCCGGAATCACGGATCATGGCCGGCATCGAGGCGTCGACGATTACGTCGCTCGGCACGTGCAGGTTGGTGATGCCTTTATCGGAGTTGACCATGGCCAGCGCAGGGCGGTTGGCGTACACGGCCTGGATGTCGGCTTCGATTTCAGCTTGCTTCTCGGCTGGCAGCGCCTTGATGCGGGCGTACAGGTCGCCGATACCGTTATTCAGGTTGAAACCGATTTCTTTCAGGATGTCAGCGTGTTTTTCCAGCGCGTCCTTGTAGAACTCGGCCACGATCTGACCAAACATGATCGGATCGGAGACCTTCATCATGGTGGCTTTCAAGTGAACCGAGAACAGTACGCCTTTCTTCTTGGCGTCTTCGATTTCGGCCGCGATGAACTGGCGCAGGGCTTTTTTGCTCATGACGGAGCAGTCGATGATTTCACCGGCCTGAACGGCGGTTTTTTCTTTCAGGACGGTGGTGGTGCCGTCTTGAGCAATCAATTCGATTTTAACGCTGCCCGGCGCTTCGATCAGGGCGGCTTTTTCGCTGGCGTAGAAGTCGCCTTCGCTCATGTGAGCAACGTGGGACTTGGAGTCTGCAGCCCAGGCGCCCATTTTGTGCGGGTGCTTGCGAGCGTAGTTCTTGACCGACAGCGGTGCGCGGCGGTCGGAGTTGCCTTCGCGCAGTACCGGGTTTACGGCGCTGCCCATGACTTTGCTGTAACGCGCTTTGACTTCCTTGTCAGCGTCAGTGGTCACGGTTTCCGGGTAGTCCGGAATGTCGAAGCCCTGCGCTTGCAGTTCTTTGATCGCGGCTTGCAGTTGCGGGACCGAGGCGCTGATGTTGGGCAGCTTGATGATGTTGGCTTCAGGTGTAACGGCCAGGGCGCCCAGTTCGGCGAGGTGGTCCGCTACGGCCTTGGCACCCAATTGCTCGGGGAAGCTTGCGAGAATGCGGCCTGCAAGGGAGATGTCACGCGTCTCAACAGCAATATCAGCGGGCGCAGTGAAGGCTTCGATGATAGGCAGCAGTGAATAGGTGGCGAGCGCCGGAGCTTCGTCGGTGAAGGTATAGATGATCTTCGAACGGTTGGGCATTTCGGATTAACTCTCTTCTTTGCTGAGCGTGCTCAGATTCTCGAGATGCGCAGGGTAGGCGCTTTCGTTCACAGTGAACAATGAGCCGAAAGTCGAGGTTCTTCGCGGTGATGTGAATGCATCAGTAGAGCGTCAAGCGGTCGAGCCGGGGTAACGGCTCAGCCTTTCTAGGCCTGAAAGACTCATTCCAGTAGGTGTTTCACAGTGACTCCGTGGTCACCGGCGCAGTATACATAGGTCACTAAGGTTGCTGCGAGGGGTGGCGCTTATCACGAATCATCCATTGGTCTAAGGCCCTGCGTCAAAATGCCCTGATTTTTGGCGATTTACCCCCTGTTTTCGGGGGTGTCAGGGCGGTTGGCAGAGGCTGGAGCAGTGTGTGCGGAACATTAAGTTTGCGTGTCGATTTAACTGGGGTACGCTCGGGATCGGCATGATGTTCCACCCACAAATGGAGTTCAGCATGGGATACAACAAGATCAAGGTTCCAGCCGCAGGTGAGAAAATCACCGTCAACGCCGACCACTCTCTCAATGTTCCTGACAACCCCATCATTCCCTATATTGAAGGCGATGGCATCGGCGTCGATATCAGCCCGGTGATGATCAAGGTGGTCGATGCCGCAGTCAGCAAGGCCTACGCCGGCAAGCGCAAGATCTCCTGGATGGAAGTCTATGCGGGGGAGAAAGCCACCCAGGTCTACGACCAGGATACCTGGCTGCCTCAGGAAACCCTGGATGCGGTGAAGGATTACGTGGTGTCCATCAAGGGCCCGCTGACAACCCCGGTGGGCGGCGGCATTCGCTCGCTGAACGTGGCCCTGCGCCAACAACTCGATCTGTATGTATGCCTGCGCCCGGTGCGCTGGTTTGAGGGCGTGCCCAGCCCGGTCAAAAAGCCGGGCGACGTCGACATGACGATCTTTCGCGAGAACTCCGAAGACATCTATGCCGGGATCGAATGGAAGGCCGGTTCGCCCGAGGCGATCAAGGTCATCAAGTTCCTGAAAGAAGAAATGGGCGTGACCAAGATCCGTTTCGACCAGGATTGCGGGATCGGCGTCAAGCCTGTATCCCGGGAGGGCACCAGGCGTCTGGCGCGCAAGGCGCTGCAATACGTGGTGGATAACGACCGTGAGTCGCTGACCATTGTCCACAAGGGCAACATCATGAAGTTCACCGAAGGTGCCTTCAAGGAGTGGGCCTATGAGGTGGCGGCCGAGGAGTTCGGTGCGACCTTGCTGGACGGTGGCCCCTGGATGCAGTTCAAGAACCCGAAAACCGGCCGCAACGTGATCGTCAAGGACGCGATTGCCGATGCCATGCTCCAGCAAATCCTGCTGCGCCCGGCTGAATATGACGTGATTGCCACGCTCAACCTCAACGGTGACTACCTGTCCGACGCGCTGGCCGCTGAAGTGGGGGGGATCGGCATTGCGCCGGGGGCCAACCTGTCCGACACCATTGCCATGTTCGAGGCCACCCACGGCACGGCGCCCAAGTACGCGGGCAAGGATCAGGTCAACCCGGGTTCCCTGATTCTGTCTGCAGAAATGATGTTGCGTCATATGGGCTGGGTCGAGGCGGCAGACCTGATCATCAAGGGCACCAATGGTGCGATCTCGGCCAAAACCGTGACCTATGACTTCGAGCGGCTGATGGATGGCGCTACGCTGGTTTCGTCGTCAGGTTTCGGTGATGCGCTGATCGCGCATATGTGAGCTGATCAGGCATAAAAAACCGGCCGGTTCACGTAATGGAATCGGCCGGTTTTTTTATGCGTCGTATTCTTCGGCGGGTCAGACCGGGACGGTGGCCCCCTCTTGCGCGGTTGTCGGGGCGGCGGCGGGCTGGGCGTTAGTGATAGCAACAGCATGCAGGCCCTTGGGGCCCTGGATGATTTCGAAGCTCACGGGCTGGCCGGCCTTGAGCGTCTTGTAACCGTCCATCTGGATTGCCGAAAAATGCGCAAAAAAGTCGATCGGGTTTCCGTGTTCATCGGTGCCTTCCTTGGCTAGCGTATTAATGAAGCCGAAGCCTTTGGCGTTGTTGAACCACTTGACCTTGCCTTGCATACTCATATCCCTCTGCTGCAAACAACTCCATCACTGGAGTATCATCCAGATCACTCGCACAAAAACCAGTAATTATGGTTGACTGTGCGGACCATTTTTCCCACTGTGGGATCTATTGGTTGTAACACCGTTTTACCGATAGTCAAGGTCACATGGCGGCACCGTTGAAATTTGAGACGTTGGCCCCCATCACTGTATTCGCTCAACCTAAGACGAACCTTTCTTTCCATGCATGCAATCAGCCAGACTCGACTAACATTCAATCAGGATCATCCCGATTTTGATGACGAAGATTCCGCTGGCTTGGCTGTGCAAGAGGCTAAGCCTGCGCTTCAGGCGCCGCCGATGTACAAGGTGGTTTTGTTTAATGATGACTACACACCCATGGATTTCGTTGTCGAAATACTTGAGGTGTTTTTTAACTTGAATCGCGAATTGGCGACCAAGGTCATGCTGGCCGTCCATACAGAAGGACGGGCCGTGTGCGGCATTTTTACCCGCGATATCGCCGAGACCAAGGCCATGCAGGTAAACCAGTACGCGCGTGAAAGCCAGCATCCGCTACTCTGTGAAATCGAGAAGGACGGTTAACGCCGACCACTTGGGTATGAGGTGAAGCCATGTTAAATCGCGAGCTCGAAGTCACCCTCAATCTTGCCTTCAAGGAAGCCCGCTCCAAGCGTCATGAATTCATGACGGTTGAGCACCTCCTTTTAGCGCTTTTGGATAATGAGGCGGCCGCAACCGTTCTACGCGCCTGTGGCGCAAACCTCGACAAACTCAAGCATGACCTGCAAGAGTTTATTGACTCCACGACTCCCCTGATTCCCGTCCACGACGAAGACCGTGAAACCCAGCCTACCCTGGGCTTCCAGCGCGTTTTGCAACGTGCCGTATTCCACGTGCAAAGTTCCGGCAAGCGTGAAGTGACGGGCGCCAATGTGCTGGTCGCCATCTTCAGCGAACAGGAAAGCCAGGCTGTATTCCTGCTCAAGCAGCAGAGCGTGGCGCGCATTGATGTCGTCAACTTCATTGCCCACGGCATCTCCAAGGTGCCGGGGCATGGTGATCACACCGACGGCGACCATGAAATGCAGGATGAAGAAGGGGGCGAATCGTCGTCTTCGAGCAATCCTCTGGACGCCTATGCCAGCAACCTGAACGAACTGGCCCGCCAGGGTCGTATCGATCCGCTGGTCGGCCGTGAAATGGAAGTTGAGCGCGTTGCCCAGATCCTGGCGCGGCGTCGTAAAAACAACCCGTTGCTGGTGGGTGAGGCTGGCGTGGGTAAAACCGCGATTGCCGAAGGTCTGGCCAAGCGCATCGTCGACAACCAGGTGCCTGATCTGCTGGCTAACAGCATCGTCTACTCCCTTGATCTCGGCGCCCTGCTGGCGGGTACCAAGTACCGTGGCGATTTTGAGAAGCGCTTCAAGGCGTTGCTCGGTGAATTGAAAAAACGCCCTCAGGCGATTCTGTTCATCGACGAAATCCATACCATTATCGGTGCAGGCGCGGCCTCCGGCGGCGTGATGGACGCTTCCAACCTGCTCAAGCCCTTGTTGTCTTCGGGCGACATTCGTTGCATCGGCTCTACCACGTTCCAGGAATTTCGCGGGATCTTCGAGAAAGACCGTGCTCTGGCGCGCCGCTTCCAGAAAGTCGACGTGTCCGAGCCTTCGGTTGAAGACACCATCGGCATCCTGCGCGGGCTCAAGGGTCGTTTCGAGCAGCATCACGGCATCGAGTACAGCGATGAAGCCCTGCGCGCAGCGGCTGAGCTGGCTTCGCGCTACATCAATGACCGGCACATGCCGGACAAGGCCATCGACGTGATCGACGAGGCGGGTGCCTATCAGCGTCTGCAGCCGATCGAGAACCGGGTCAAACGCATTGAAGTGGCTCAGGTTGAAGACATCGTGGCGAAAATCGCGCGTATTCCGCCTAAACATGTTTCCGTGTCGGACAAGGAGCTGTTGCGCAACCTTGAACGTGACCTGCGCTTGACCGTGTTCGGTCAGGATGCGGCAATCGATTCGTTGTCGACGGCGATCAAACTGTCCCGTGCCGGGCTCAAGTCGCCTGACAAGCCGGTAGGTTCATTCCTGTTTGCAGGTCCCACCGGTGTGGGTAAAACCGAGGCCGCGCGGCAATTGGCCAAGGCGTTGGGTATCGAGCTGATCCGCTTCGACATGTCCGAGTACATGGAGCGCCACACCGTATCGCGTCTGATCGGTGCACCTCCTGGCTACGTAGGCTTTGATCAGGGCGGTTTGCTGACCGAGGCCATCACCAAGCAGCCTCACTGCGTGTTGTTGCTCGACGAAATCGAAAAGGCGCACCCCGAAGTCTTTAACCTGCTGTTGCAGGTCATGGACCACGGCACGCTGACCGATAACAACGGGCGCAAGGCAGATTTCCGCAACGTGATCGTTATCATGACCACCAACGCGGGTGCTGAAACGGCTTCTCGGGCTTCGATCGGGTTTACTCATCAGGATCATGCTTCCGATGCGATGGAAGCGATCAAGAAGAGCTTCACGCCTGAGTTCCGTAACCGCCTGGACACCATCATTCAGTTTGGTCGCCTCAGTCACGAGGTTATCAAGCATGTGGTGGACAAGTTCCTTACCGAACTGCAGGCGCAGCTGGAAGACAAGCATGTGCAGCTTGAGGTGTCGGACGCGGCGCGTGGCTGGTTGGCCGCGGGTGGCTATGACGCACTGATGGGTGCACGCCCGATGGCGCGTTTGATCCAGGACAAGATCAAGCGTCCGCTGGCCGAAGAAATCCTCTTTGGCGAACTGGCCGACCATGGCGGTGTGGTCCACATCGATCTGGAGAACGGCGAGTTGACCTTCGAGTATGAAACCGCAGTCGAAATGGCTTGATGTAACACGGCAGTAAAAAAGGCGCCTTCGGGCGCCTTTTTGCTGTCTGGAGCTAGATCGGGGCCGGGGCATGCTCGGCGTTGCGCTCCAGTACCGGGTAGCCCAGGGCGGCAATATGATGATGAACGCGACGGTAGTCGCGCAGCACCCGCTGGAAAATGTCCCCGGATTCGGCCCAGGCGGTCTTGTCGTTTTGCAACTTGCGAAAGTGCTCGCGGCTGGCGCTGGCCTCCAGTTTGCGTACGCTGGCCTTGTGGCGGACCAGGGCATTGGCGGCAGCGACGTCTTCGCTCAAAAACGCGGTAATGGCCAGGTTCAGGCTGTCCAGCAGGGCCAGATGCATGGCCTGGATATGAATCAGCTCGAACGAGGAGAAGCGTTCGCCGCGGCGGGTTCGGCGCATAGCCAGCTGCGCCAGATTATTGAGAATGTCGCCAGCATGCTCCAGGTTGATCACGAACATCAGGATTTCCTGAGCACGGTCGGCATCGGCATCGCTCAAGCCATCCTGGCCAATGTCGGCGAGATAGGCGCGGATCGCTGCACTTAGCAGGTCTACGGAGTGATCCAGCTGGCGAACCTTGTCGACAGTCGGCCTGTCGGGCTTTTCGAACAGTTGCAGCACCTGATTGAGCATCAGCGAGGTCATGTCCGCCAGGCGCAGTGCTTCACGCACGGCATTGGACAGTCCGATGTTGGCCACTTCCAGCCCGGCTTCATCCAGGTATTGCGGCATGCCCGGGTCTGCAGGCGGTTCTTGCTGCGGGAACAGACGGGTCAGCAGGCGCGCGCAGGGCTCGGTAAGGCCGATAAATATCACGGCCAACGCCAGGTTGAACGCAGTATGCAGGTACACCACCAGATGCGCGGGGCCGATATCGGTCCCAGCCAGAGCCTTGGCCATGAGCGGCAGGCATGGCAGCAGGGCCAGTGTGCCCAGCAGGCGGATCAGCAGGTTGCCCACTGGAAGGCGGCGCGCCACTGGCGAGCCGGCACTCATGACCGACGGCAAGGCGCCGCCGATGTTGGCGCCGAGCATCAAGGCCATGGCGGTCACCGGCGTCATCATGCCGGCCCCTGCCAGCGAGGCAATTAGCAGCACCACCGCGACGCTTGAGTGGCAGATCCAGGTCAGCAGTACTGCTGCGATCACCGCAATGATCAGGTCCCCTTCCAGGCTTTGCATCACGGCGCGAAACACCGAGGTTGCTTCCATGTGGCTCAGGCTGGCGCTGAGCAGGCCCAGGGCCAGTAGCATCAGGCCCAGACCGATCAGGGCACAGCCGACGCTTTCGTAACGCGAATCGTCGCGCAGGCGGAAGACGATAAAACCCACCAGCAGCACGATCGGCATCGCCAGTGAGGTGTCGAAGCTCAGCAGTTGCACTACGAGGGTGGAGCCGATGTTGGCCCCCAGCATCACCGCCAGAGCCGGCGCCAGGCTCAGGGTGCCGGCAGCGGTAAAAGAGGTGGCCATCAGGCTGACCGCCGTACTGCTTTGCAGTACACCGGTGATACCGATTCCGGAAATCAGCGCCATCCAGCGGTTGTTCAGGTTGCGCCCCATCCAGTTACGCAGTTGAGTACCGAACCCGCGCAGCAGGGCCGTTGAAATCATATGGGTGCCCCACAGCAAAAGTGCGATGGCGCCCGAGAGGTTGAGCAACAGAGTGGTTCCCGACATAAGGAATCTCCACAAAACAAACATTCATTGTTCTGTGGGGGCCGGCAGGCCGGCCCCCACAGTTTTAGATCAGTACCACTGCTTGAAACGGCGGATGTAGATCGTTTTCATCAGTTGTGCGACGCAGCAGTAGCTGAAGAGGGTGGCTACCAGCCATGGGAAATACGACAGCGGCAGCGGCTCCAGCCCGACCAGGTTGCCCAGCGGTGAGAACGGCACGTAGATCCCCAGGACGATGACAATGATGGTCATCATGGTCACCGGCCAGGCGGCGGTGCTCTGGAAGAACGGGATCTTGCGGGTACGCAGCATGTGGACCACCAGGGTTTGCGAGAGCAGCCCCTCGATAAACCAGCCGGACTGGAACAGGGTCTGCATTTCCACGCTGTTGGCCGAAAATACGTACCACATCAGGGCGAAGGTGGTGATATCGAAGATCGATGAAGTCGGTCCGATCCAGATCATGAAGCGCCCGATATTCTTGGCGTCCCATTTGCGTGGTTTTTGCAGGTACTCCTTGTCCATCTTGTCCCACGGCAGCGCCAGTTGGGAGATGTCGTACATCAGGTTTTGCAGCAGCAGGTGAATCGACAGCATCGGCAAAAAGGGGATAAAGGCGCTGGCCACCAGTACCGAGAACACGTTGCCGAAATTGGAGCTGGCGGTCATGTTCAGGTACTTCATGATATTGCCGAAGGTCTCGCGCCCTTTGAGCACACCTTCTTCCAGCACCATCAGGCTCTTTTCCAGGAGGATGATGTCGGCCGATTCCTTGGCGATATCCGTGCCGCTGTCCACCGATATACCCACGTCCGCGTCGCGCAGGGCGGGCGCATCATTGATGCCGTCGCCGAGGAAGCCCACCGTGTGGCCATTGGCTTGCAGCGCTTTAAGTACCCGGGATTTCTGCAGCGGGGTGAGCTTGGCGAATACCGTGCGCTGTTCGACCTCCAGTTGGAGCGCGGCGTCGTCCATTGCCTCGATCTGCGGGCCCAGCAGCGGCGTACCTGGCTCCAGGCCTACCTGACGGCAGATCTTGCCGGTGACCACGGCGTTGTCGCCGGTCAGCACCTTGACCGCTACGCCGATGTCCCGCAGGGCGGCAATTGCCGGGCCTGCGGTTTCTTTTGGCGGGTCAAGGAAGGTCAGAAAGCCGCGGATGACCAGGTCTCGTTCGTCGGCGGTGTTGTATTGCTTGCGGGATTGGTCCTTGGGGATTTCGCGTGTTGCGATCAGCAACACCCGGAAGCCATCCTCGTTGTACTCGGTGGCCAGAGCCAGCAATTGCTCGCGGCGCGCGGGGTCCAGTGTGATGCAGTTATCGCCCTCCATCATATGAGTGGCGATGCTGAGCATTTCTTCCACTGCGCCCTTGCACACCATCAGGTGATCACCGAGGTTGTCCTTGACGATAATCGACAGGCGACGGCGTACGAAATCAAAGGGCAGCTCATCCACCTTGCTGTAATTGAGCGGGGAGTTGAACTGGCGATCCTGTTGGGCAAACTGCACCACCGCCTGATCCATCAAGTTGCGAATGCCGCTCTGGTAGTGGCTGTTGAGCCAGGCCAGGGCCAGTACCGATTCATCGCGCTTGCCGCTGGCGTCGACATGATGCTCAAGGATGATGTGGTCCTGGGTCAGGGTCCCGGTCTTGTCGGTGCACAGCACGTCCATCGAGCCCAGGTTCTGGATCGCATTGAGGCGTTTGACCACCACTTTGCGCTTGGCCATGGCGGTGGCGCCCTTGGCCAGGTTGGCGCTGACAATCATTGGCAGCATTTCCGGGGTCAGGCCGACTGCCACTGCCAGGGCAAACAGGAAGGCATCGCCCCAGTCGCCTTTGGAGAAGCCGTTGAGGAAAAATACGATGGGTACCATGACCAGCATGAAGCGGATCAGCAGCCAGCTGACGCTGTTGACCCCCCGGTCGAACGCAGTTTGCGAGCGAGAACCGACAATTGCCTTGGCCAGTGAGCCAAAGTAAGTGCGCGGGCCGGTCGCAACCACCACGGCACGGGCAGTGCCGCTGACCACGTTGGTGCCCATGAAGCAGATGTTGGGCAGGTCCAGCAGGTTGCTTTGATCCGCTGCGGTGCTGGAGGCCGACTTTTGTGTCACGTCGCCCAGAGTGTCGTATTTCTCCACGGGCAAGGCTTCGCCGGTGAGTACGGCCTGGCTGATAAACAAATCCCGGGATTCGATCAGACGGATATCCGCCGGAATCATGTCGCCAGCCGATAACTGCACGATATCGCCGGCCACCAGTTCTCGCATTGGCACTTCACGCACTGAGGCCTTGCCGCCGCTCTTGTCCCGCCGCACAACGGTGGCGGTGGTGCGGACCATGGCCTTGAGGGCTTCAGCGGACTTGGCCGAGCGATGTTCCTGCCAGAACCGCAGCAAGCTGCTGAGCCCGACCATCAGGCCGATGATGATGACTTTGGTCAGGTCGCCTTCTTCGCCATCGCGCTCAGGCAGCCAGTAATCGGTGACAAAGCTGATAACCGCAAGGGTCAGCAGCACGTAGATGAACGGGTTGTGCAGGGCCAGCAGAAACTGCACGAAGGCGTGAGGCGGCTTGTCGTGGGCCACTTCGTTGTAGCCTTCGCTCTGCAGGCGTTCGGCGGCGTCCTGTTCGGTCAGCCCGGCGGTTGTGGCGCGGACATTGGCCAGGGTGGCCGAGAGACCGTTTTGTGCTTCCCGAGCGGCACGCATGGACAGTTTGCTGGTGTCGCTGACGCTGTTTTTGTCTCGAGTTTTAGTGTTTTTTACGGCGCTCATAATGAGTACTCCTGTCGCCAACTCTTGACCAAACATACGTTGGCTTACCTTTTAAAAGGCGAGCCAATGTATGCCGAGTCGCAAACTTCGCAATCGGTTTAATTGAAGTGTTAGTGCACTTTAAAGTCCCGCTGTCGCGATGTTTTTAATAAGCGCGCAGCGGGTAACGACTGGCTTCTTCCATAAGGAACTCCAGTGAATTAACAGTATTTGATTAATTGCGTATCAGCGCCCGCTGCGACTCTGCGGGTCCTGAGCGTCGGCCATGCTCCAGCGCTGCTCCAGTTGGCCTGTGGCAGGGCTGACGCGCCAATGCACCCGGCGGTGCGCAGGTGTCACGCCGGGAGCGGAGGTGCTGAAGGGTGATTTGGCCGGGCGAGCGCAGGTGGGCTCGCGGGACGGTTTCACGCGCATGCTGGAGGTAAAGGCGCGAACGCCGGGTAGAACAAGGGTTTTAAAGTTCATAACACACCTCGTGACCGGACTGATGCCGGAGAGGTCGTTACGTTGGAGCGTCAGGCTCTAGCGCAGTTAACCCCGCCGTGCAGGCGAGTCCCGTCAATGTCTGGGTTTGGTGCCCGGTGCTCCGTATTAACGGTGACCGGACAGCGACTAGATACTGTGTCCATTGGCTTCTTTTATGAAGTTTATAGGCGGCCTGAATGACCGGCCTGTGCAATCTACTCAGGCGGCGGGGGCAAGTCAATGTTTAAACCCGGCAAGTGTGTCCGGTACAGCAACGGTTCAGGAAGTTTGGAAGTTGTAAGTGATGTATTGAATGTTAATTAAATAAGACAGAAAAGTTGCAGTGGCACGAAGTTGTGAGATTGGCGTAAAAACTGTGGGGGCGGGCTTGCTCGCGATGGCATCGCTGCGGTTTGCCTGAAAAATTGTGGCGCTTGCATCGCGAGCAAGCCCGCTCCCACAGGTTCTGTGTACGGTGCACAAATCGCGCACACAAAAACGCCCGGCAGAACCGGGCGTTTTGTATTGACTTGATTAGCGAGCGCGGTAAGTGATGCGCCCTTTGCTCAAGTCATAGGGCGTCAGCTCGACGCGCACTTTGTCACCGGTAAGAATACGAATGTAGTTCTTGCGCATCTTGCCGGAAATATGCGCGGTTACGACGTGCCCATTTTCCAACTCCACACGAAACATGGTGTTGGGCAGGGTGTCGACGACAGTGCCTTCCATTTCGAAGCTGTCTTCTTTCGACATGCAGTAAAGCCCTCGGTGTCCAATGAATGGCCCGGTGCAACTGCGCCAGGCAAAAGCGGCGTGCATTGTGCCCGAAAAATGGGGTTTAAGCCAAGGGTTCAATCAAGAGAGCTCCATCTCTGATTAATCAGCAGCTCAATGGGCCTGTATTCAGTCTTGTAATTCATCTTTTTGCAGTTCTTGATCCAGTACCCCAGGTACAGCGCATCGAGCTCCAGGCGCCGGGCTTCGGCTATTTGCCAGAGGATTCCGTAGCGGCCCAGGCTGCGGCGCTCTTCGTCAGGATCGTAAAAGGTGTACACGGCGGACAACCCGTTGGGCAGCACGTCGGTGACGGCCACGGCAAGCAGCCGGCCGTCGAGGCGGAACTCGTAGAATCTCGAAAACGCCAGATCGCGCACCAGGAAGGTCGAAAACTGATCGCGGCTGGGCGGATACATGTCGCCGTCGGCATGGCGCTGTTCGATATAGCGCCGGTACAGGTCAAAGTGCTCTTCGCTGAAGCCGGGTTTCACGGCGTGAACCTGCAAGTCGGCGTTGCGCTTGAAAATGCGTTTCTGCTGGCGGTTTGGCTTGAACCGGGCAACAGGGATGCGCGCGGGGGTGCACGCATCGCACTTCAGGCAATGCGGGCGATAGAGATGATCGCCACTGCGCCGAAAACCCATTTCGGACAAATCGGCATATACCTGCACATCCATCGGCTGACTGGGGTCGAGGAACAGCGTCGTGGCCTGTTCGTCAGGCAAGTAGCTGCAAGCGTGAGGTTGAGTGGCATAAAACTTCAAACGCGCCAGCTCGGTCATGATGGGCCCTCGGGAAATCTTTGAATTAAGTGTAAGCCAGCGTACAAAAGTCGCCTACTAAACCCACTGTGCGGCTGTAGGTTGATCCAGATGGTTGCGCAAATATTCGGCGAATTGCAGGCGCGGGATCGAACGTGCCCCCAGGCTTTGCAGGTGATCCGTCGGCATTTGGCAGTCAATCAGCACAAAACCCCAGGCCTGTAGTTGCCTGACCAGTGTTGCAAAGCCGAACTTTGAGGCGTTGTCGGCACGGCTGAACATGGATTCGCCAAAAAACAGCTGGCCCATTGCCAGGCCATATAACCCGCCTACCAGCTCACCGTCATCCCACACCTCCACCGAATGGGCATGGCCGCGAGCATGCAGCTCGATGTAGGCGTTTTGCATGTCATCTGTAATCCATGTGCCGTCCGTATCTTTACGTGGTGCTGCACAGGCCTCAATGACGCCTGCGAAGTCACGGTCAAAGCTGACCTGGTAACGCTGCTGGCGCAGGAGTTTGCCCAGGCTGCGGGATATGTGCAGTTCTTCGGGGAACAGTACGGTGCGCGGGTCAGGCGACCACCACAGGATCGGCTGGCCTTCGGAAAACCACGGAAAGCAGCCGTGGCGATAGGCCTGGATCAGCCGGTCAGCCGACAGGTCTCCCCCGGCGGCCAGGAGTCCGTTGGGCTCGCGCATGGCTTTTGCCAGCGGCGGGAATGTCAGGGTGTCGCGTTTTAACCAGGTCAGCATGGCGATGAGTCTTACAGAAGAAGGGAAGGGGGGCTGCAACTCTGTCGCGCAAGTGCGGTCTCAGTCGATCTGCCAGTGAAATGCAAACTGCGTTTTTCCGGTGGTATAAGTCTTTGTCACAAAAGGTAATACATGCTCAAATTGGCGCGTCTCGGCCAGTCGCAAGACGAATCGGATCGTACCTTGAGCCAGCGTGGCATCAACGGCTTAAACCCGTACAATGGCCTGCCTGTTTGAGCTGATCTAAACTGCACCAACGTTGCCGCAGGTCACTGCAGGCAATAATACAAGGCTGGTTTCATTTCAAGTCTGAACTTGTCGCCTGCTCAATGTGAGCAGTATTTTGCAGTCAAATTAGTCAATTAATAGTTGGGCGCGCCACAGGCGCAGGAAAAGACCCGTTTTGAAGAAATCCACAGCAGCACCCAAAGCAGTTCCCCTCTGGCGTCAGCAGTTGCACTACCGGCTCAAGGAAGGTGCATTGATCGCTATCGGCGCCCTATGCCTGTTCCTGATCATGGCCCTGTTGACCTACGGCAAGGACGACCCCGGCTGGAGCCATAACAGCCGTGTCGTGGATGTGCAGAACTTCGGCGGCCCTGCTGGCTCCTACAGTGCCGACATCCTGTTCATGGTGCTCGGTTACTTTGCCTATATCTTTCCGTTGCTGCTGGCGATCAAGGCCTATCAGATCTTCCGCGAGCGGCATCAGCCCTGGCAGTGGAGCGGCTGGCTATTTTCGTGGCGTCTGGTGGGGCTGGTGTTTCTGGTGCTTTCGGGCGCAGCCCTGGCCCATATTCACTTCCACTCCGCCGCTGGCTTGCCGGCAGGCGCCGGTGGTGCGCTGGGCGAAAGCCTGGGTGATCTGGCCAGGAATGCGCTGAATATCCAGGGCAGTACCTTGTTGCTGATTGCATTGTTCCTGTTTGGCCTGACGGTGTTCACTGACCTGTCATGGTTCAAGGTCATGGACGTGACCGGCAAAATCACCCTTGACCTGTTTGAGCTGATTCAGGGCGCGGCCAACCGTTGGTGGTCCGAGCGCAACGAGCGCAAGCAGCTTGTGGCTCAACTGCGGGAAGTCGACAGCCGGGTCAACGAAGTGGTTGCGCCAAGCGTTTCCGACAAGCGCGAGCAAGCCAAGGCCAAGGAACGGCTGATCGAGCGCGAACAGGCGTTGACCAAGCACATGTCCGAGCGTGAAAAACACGTTCCGGCCGTTATTGCTCCGGCACCGGCCAAGGCGCCGGAACCGAGCAAGCGCGTACAGAAAGAGAAACAGGCGCCGCTGTTCGTGGACAGCGCCGTTGAAGGCACGCTGCCGCCGATCTCGATTCTAGATCCGGCCGAGAAAAAACAGCTCAATTACTCCCCTGAGTCCCTGGCAGCCGTTGGCCATTTGCTTGAAATCAAGCTCAAGGAATTCGGTGTAGAGGTCACGGTGGACTCGATTCATCCGGGCCCGGTGATTACCCGTTACGAAATTCAGCCGGCAGCCGGGGTCAAGGTCAGCCGAATTTCAAACCTGGCCAAAGACCTGGCGCGTTCGCTGGCCGTAACCAGTGTGCGGGTGGTTGAAGTCATTCCGGGCAAGACCACGGTCGGTATCGAGATTCCTAACGAAGACCGGCAGATCGTACGTTTCTCCGAAGTGCTGTCGACCCCTGAGTACGACAACGCCAAATCCCCGGTAACGCTGGCTTTGGGCCATGATATCGGTGGCCGTCCGGTGATCACCGACCTGGCTAAAATGCCTCACTTGCTGGTAGCCGGTACGACCGGTTCCGGCAAGTCGGTGGGCGTGAACGCGATGATCCTGTCGATCCTGTTCAAGTCTGGCCCCGAAGACGCCAAATTGATCATGATCGACCCGAAGATGCTTGAACTGTCGATCTATGAAGGCATTCCGCATCTGTTGTGCCCGGTGGTGACGGACATGAAGGACGCTGCCAACGCACTGCGCTGGAGCGTTGCCGAGATGGAGCGCCGTTACAAACTGATGGCCAAGATGGGCGTGCGCAACCTGGCGGGCTTCAACCAGAAGGTCAAGGATGCCCAGGACGCTGGCGAGCCGCTGGTCGATCCGTTGTACAAGCGCGAAAGCATGCACGACGAAGCACCGTTGCTCGTGAAGTTGCCGACCATCGTGGTGGTGGTCGACGAATTTGCCGACATGATGATGATCGTCGGTAAAAAGGTCGAAGAGCTGATCGCCCGTATTGCCCAGAAAGCACGGGCCGCGGGCATTCATTTGATCCTCGCCACCCAGCGCCCGTCGGTGGACGTGATTACCGGCCTTATCAAGGCCAACATCCCGACCCGTATGGCGTTCCAGGTATCGAGCAAGATCGATTCGCGCACCATCATCGACCAGGGTGGTGCCGAGCAACTGCTGGGCCATGGTGACATGCTCTACATGCCGCCCGGCACCAGCCTGCCGATTCGTGTGCATGGCGCGTTCGTATCGGACGAAGAAGTACACCGTGTGGTGGAAGCCTGGAAATTGCGCGGTACTCCGGACTACAACGAAGACATCCTTGCCGGTGTTGAAGAGCCTGGCAGCGGTTTTGACGGCGGCAGTGATGGCGGCGATGACGCTGAAACCGATGCCCTCTACGACGAAGCGGTACAGTTTGTACTTGAAAGCCGTCGTGCCTCGATCTCTGCGGTACAGCGCAAATTGAAGATCGGTTACAACCGCGCGGCCCGCATGATCGAATCCATGGAAATGGCCGGGGTTGTCACCTCGATGAACACTAACGGCTCGCGTGAAGTACTGGCGCCAGCCCCGATACGCGATTGACCTGTCCAGTTTCCAGCGGGCAGGTTTCAACTTATCAATGAGGATTTCCATGCGTTTTGCCAGCATGCTTTTGCTACCGGTATTGGCTTTTTCTTCGCTTTCGGCTCATGCCGACGCTGACAGTGTGAAACGTCTTGGCCAATTGCTCGGGTCCGATACGATCACTGCGCGCTTCTCCCAGTTGACGCTGGATGGCAGCGGCACGCAGTTGCAGGAAACCGCCGGTGAAATGTCGGTCAAGCGCCCGGGGTTGTTCTACTGGCACACTGATGCCCCAAACGAGCAGTTGATGGTTTCCGACGGTCAGAAAGTCTCGCTCTGGGACCCGGATCTGGAACAGGTCACGATCAAGAAGCTGGACCAGCGCCTGACCCAGACCCCTGCCTTGTTGCTGTCGGGTGATGTGTCCAAGATCAGCGAGAGCTTCGACATCACCTCCAAGCAAGCCGGTGATGTCATGGACTTCACCCTCAAGCCCAAGACCAAGGACACCTTGTTCGACTCCCTGCGCCTGTCGTTTCGCGGTGGCAAGATCAACGACATGCAGTTGATCGACAGCGTGGGTCAGCGCACCAACATCCTGTTCACCGGGGTCAAGGTCAACGAGCCGATCCCCGCATCCAAGTTCAAGTTCGATATCCCGAAAGGGGCTGATGTAATCCAGGAATAAGCCCTGGAAGAGGTTTCAAAAGCTGCCCATGGATCTGTTTCGAAGTGCCCCGATAGCCCAACCCTTGGCTGCCCGTCTGCGAGCGGCCAATCTGGACGAGTACGTCGGCCAGGAACACCTGCTTGCCCGCGGCAAGCCCTTACGCGAAGCGCTGGAGCAGGGGGCGCTGCACTCGATGATCTTCTGGGGGCCGCCGGGCGTGGGTAAAACCACCCTGGCGCGGCTGCTGGCAGAAGTGTCGGATGCGCATTTCGAAACGGTGTCCGCAGTGCTGGCCGGGGTCAAAGAGATCCGCCAGGCGGTCGAAATTGCCAAGCAGCAGGCGGGCCAGTACGGGCGCCGCACCATCCTGTTTGTCGACGAAGTGCATCGCTTCAACAAGTCTCAGCAAGATGCATTCTTGCCTTATGTCGAAGATGGCACCCTGATCTTTATCGGGGCCACCACCGAAAACCCTTCCTTTGAGCTGAACAATGCGCTGCTGTCGCGGGCGCGGGTTTACGTGCTCAAAAGCCTCGATGAAGCGGCCCTGCGCAAGCTGGTGCAGCGCGCGCTGACGGAAGACAAGGGGCTGGGCAAGCGTGACCTGAGCCTGAGCGACGAAGGTTTCCAGATTTTACTGCGGGCGGCCGACGGTGATGGCCGGCGTTTGCTCAACCTTCTGGAAAACGCCTCTGACCTGGCCGAAGACCACAGTGAAATCGGCACCGACCTGCTGCATAACCTGCTGGGCGATACCCAGCGGCGTTTCGACAAGGGCGGCGAAGCTTTTTACGATCAGATATCGGCGTTGCACAAATCGGTGCGCGGCTCCAACCCGGACGGCGCCTTGTACTGGTTTGCGCGCATGATCGACGGCGGTTGCGACCCGCTGTACATCGCCCGACGCGTGGTGCGCATGGCCAGCGAAGACATTGGCAACGCCGACCCGCGGGCCTTGAGCCTGTGTCTGGCAGCCTGGGACGTGCAAGAACGCCTCGGCAGCCCGGAAGGCGAGCTGGCCGTGGCCCAGGCCATCACGTACCTGGCTTGCGCGCCAAAAAGCAACGCGGTGTACATGGGCTTCAAGGCTGCGTTGCGCAGCGCCGCCGAGTACGGCTCGTTGGAAGTCCCGCTGCATCTGCGCAATGCGCCAACCAAACTGATGAAGCAACTGGGGTACGGTGATGAATACCGCTACGCCCATGACGAGCCCGATGCCTATGCCGCCGGCGAAGACTACTTCCCGGATGAGCTTGAGCCGTTGCCGTTGTATCAACCGGTCCCGCGTGGGCTGGAACTGAAGATCGGCGAGAAGCTCAAGCACCTGGCGGCACTTGATCGCGCCAGCCCCCTGCAGCGGAGAAAACCTTGATTCCATTGGTCGTGGCCGTCTCGGCAGGCGGTATTGCAGGCACCTTGTTGCGCTTTGCCACGGGGAACTGGATCAACGCCAATTGGCCACGGCACTTTTATACCGCGACATTGGCCGTTAATATCGTGGGCTGCCTGCTGATTGGCCTTTTGTACGGACTTTTTCTGACGCGCCCGGAAGTACCGATTGAAGTCCGAGCCGGGCTGATGGTCGGTTTCCTGGGTGGTTTGACCACTTTTTCATCCTTTTCACTGGATACGGTGCGCCTGCTTGAAACCGGGCAAGTGCCACTGGCACTGGGCTACGCCGCCCTCAGCGTATTCGGCGGGCTGCTCGCAACCTGGGCTGGCCTGTCCCTGACCAAACTTTGATAAACGAGAAACCGACATGCTCGATTCCAAACTGTTACGTACTAACCTGCAGGACGTAGCGGATCGCCTGGCATCCCGTGGCTTCAAGCTGGACGTGGCGCGCATCGACGCGCTGGAAGCCAAGCGCAAAGAAGTCCAGACCCTGACCGAGAAGCTGCAGGCCGAGCGCAATTCCATCTCCAAAAGCATTGGTCAGGCCAAGGCTCGCGGTGAAGACATCGCGCCGCTGATGGCCAGCGTCGAAACCATGGGCAGCGATCTGGCCAATGGCAAGGTTGAGCTGGACGCGATCCAGACTGAGCTTGATTCCATTCTGTTGGGCCTGCCGAACCTGCCGGACGCTTCGGTGCCTGTCGGTGCCGATGAAGACGACAACGTTGAGATCCGTCGCTGGGGCACACCCAAGGCCTTTGATTTCGACATCAAGGACCACGTAGCCCTGGGCGAGCAATACGGCTGGCTGGATTTTGAAACCGCCGCCAAGCTGTCCGGCGCCCGTTTTGCCTTGCTGCGTGGGCCTATTGCCCGCCTGCACCGTGCACTGGCGCAGTTCATGATCAACCTGCACACCGGCGAACACGGCTACGAAGAGGCTTACACGCCTTATCTGGTTCAGGCCCCTGCGCTGCAAGGTACTGGCCAGCTGCCGAAGTTCGAGGAAGAACTGTTCAAGATCAGCCGCGAAGGCGAAGCCGATTTTTACCTGATCCCTACCGCCGAAGTGACGCTGACCAACATCGTTGCGGGCGAAATCGTTGAGCACAAAGCCCTGCCGATCAAGCTGGTGGCGCACACGCCGTGCTTCCGCAGTGAGGCCGGTGCATCGGGTCGCGATACACGCGGCATGATTCGTCAGCACCAGTTTGACAAGGTTGAAATGGTGCAGATCGTTGAGCCGTCGACTTCGATGGACGCGCTGGAAGGTCTGGTCGGCAACGCTGAAAAGGTCCTGCAACTGCTGGAGCTGCCATACCGCACCCTGGCGCTGTGCACCGGCGACATGGGTTTCAGCGCGGTCAAAACCTACGATCTGGAAGTGTGGATCCCGAGCCAGGACAAATACCGCGAAATTTCGTCGTGCTCCAACTGCGGCGATTTCCAGGCCCGTCGCATGCAAGCGCGTTTCCGCAACCCGGAAACCGGCAAGCCTGAACTGGTTCATACCCTCAACGGTTCCGGCCTGGCGGTAGGTCGTACGCTGGTCGCCGTACTGGAGAACTATCAGCAGGCTGACGGCTCGATTCGTGTGCCTGAAGTGCTCAAGCCTTACATGGGCGGCGTTGAGGTCATCGGCTAAATGGAGTTTCTGCCGCTGTTTCATAACCTGCGTGGCAGCCGTGTACTGGTGGTCGGCGGTGGGGAAATTGCCTTGCGCAAATCCCGGCTGCTGGCCGATGCCGGTGCGGTGCTGCGGGTTGTCGCACCCGCCATAGAGCCTCAGTTGTGCGAATTGATAAACAGCAGTGGCGGTGAGCAGGTATTGCGCGGCTATGTCGAGGCTGACCTTGAAGGCTGTGTCCTGATCATTGCTGCCACCGACGATGAGCCGCTCAACGCCCAAGTCTCCGCCGACGCCCATCGTCGTTGCGTACCGGTCAACGTGGTGGATGCACCTGCCTTGTGCAGCGTGATTTTCCCCGCGATTGTCGACCGTTCGCCGTTGGTGATCGCCGTGTCCAGTGGCGGCGATGCGCCGGTGCTGGCGCGGTTGATCCGGGCCAAGATCGAAACCTGGATTCCTTCGACCTACGGTCAGCTGGCGGGCCTTGCGGCGCGCTTTCGTACCCGGGTCAAAGGCTTGTTCCCAGACGTACAGCAGCGTCGCGGTTTTTGGGAAGATGTTTTCCAGGGACCGATTGCCGACCGCCAACTGGCCGGGCAGGGTGCCGAAGCCGAACGTTTGCTGCTGGCCAAGATCAATGGCGAAGCGGACCAAACCACCGGTGAGGTTTACCTGGTAGGTGCCGGGCCGGGTGATCCGGACTTGCTGACGTTCCGTGCCCTGCGCCTGATGCAGCAAGCCGATGTGGTGCTTTACGACCGTCTGGTGGCCCCGGCGATCCTTGAGCTGTGCCGTCGCGATGCCGAACGCATTTATGTCGGCAAGCGTCGTGCAGACCATGCGGTACCGCAAGACCAGATCAACCAGCAACTGGTGGACCTGGCCAGGCAAGGCAAGCGTGTGGTTCGGCTCAAGGGTGGCGATCCGTTTATCTTTGGTCGTGGCGGTGAAGAAATCGAAGAGCTGGCCGCTCACGGGATTCCGTTCCAGGTGGTCCCGGGGATTACCGCCGCCAGCGGTTGCGCAGCCTATGCCGGCATTCCGCTGACCCATCGCGATTACGCGCAGTCCGTGCGTTTTGTGACCGGGCATCTGAAGGACGGTACCAGCAATCTGCCCTGGAGCGACCTGGTCGCCCCGGCACAGACGCTGGTGTTCTACATGGGCCTGATCGGTTTGCCGATCATCTGCGAACAACTGATCAAGCACGGTCGTTCGGCAGATACCCCGGCGGCTTTGATCCAGCAAGGTACGACGTCCAATCAACGTGTCTTCACCGGCACCTTGAAAGACTTGCCGACGCTGGTGGCGGAACATGAAGTCCATGCGCCGACCCTGGTGATTGTGGGCGAAGTGGTATTGCTGCGTGAAAAGCTGAAGTGGTTTGAAGGGGCGCAGTCGCAGGTCTAGGGCCTGGAGTCATCCTTGTGGGAGCGGGCTTTCCCGCGATTGCATCAGCGCGGTCATTCAGTTTCACCGCGTTGTTTGTATCGCAGGCAAGCCCGCTCCCACAGTTGTTATTGCAGTACCTCAGTTACGATTATCCCCCATCAAACTCTCCACCGACGGCACCCGGGTGTCGCTCTCCATCTGCGCATCGTGCTCGATCTGATGACTGAAGCGGTCCAGCGAACCTTGTGCTGGCTGTGCATCGCTGGCAAAGACCGGCGGGCTGAGGATGTAGGCCCCGAGCAAGCGACTCAGCGCCGCCAGGCTGTCGATATGGGTGCGCTCATAGCCATGGGTCGCATCGCAACCAAACGCCAGCAAGGCGCAACGAATATCATGTCCGGCTGCAACGGCTGAATGGGCATCGCTGAAGTAGTAACGGAACATGTCTCGGCGCACCGGCAGTTCATGCTCGCTGGCCAAATGCAGCAAGTGCCGCGACAAGTGATAGTCATAAGGGCCACCCGAGTCCTGCATCGCCACACTGACCGCGTGTTCGCTGGAATGCTGGCCTGGCGCCACCGGGGCGATATCGATCCCCACAAACTCACTCACATCCCACGGCAGTGCTGCTGCCGCGCCGCTGCCGGTTTCTTCGGTGATGGTAAACAGCGGATGACAGTCAATCAGCGGCTGCACGCCACTGTCGACTATTGCCTTGAGCGCGGCCAGCAACGCGGCAACCCCGGCTTTGTCGTCCAAGTGGCGGGCACTGATATGACCGCTTTCGGTGAACTCCGGCAGTGGGTCAAACGCCACGAAATCGCCAATATTGACCCCCAGCGAATCGCAGTCGGCGCGGGTGGTGGCGTAGGCATCCAGCCGCAATTCGATGTGGTCCCAACTGATCGGCAGCTCATCCACGCCGGTGTTGAACGCATGCCCGGAGGCCATTAGCGGCAGCACACTGCCGC
The DNA here is from genome assembly GCF_055408345.1 of Pseudomonas sp. B424. Taxonomy (NCBI): domain Bacteria; kingdom Pseudomonadati; phylum Pseudomonadota; class Gammaproteobacteria; order Pseudomonadales; family Pseudomonadaceae; genus Pseudomonas; species Pseudomonas sp. B424. The sequence goes on from NZ_JBUZTL010000002.1 coordinate 311,612, forward strand.
GAATCACGCCATTGTCGGTAAACAGGCTGACCCGGCTGCCTTCGGCGAAACGGCTGGACCAGCAGCCCACGGGGGCCAATACCAGCCGGCCGTTGTCTTTGATCGCCCGCACGCTGGCACCAATGGTGTCCAGGTGCGCCGCCACGGCACGGTCCGGGCTGCTTTGCTGGCCCTTGAGGGTGGCGCGCAAGGTGCCGCGGCGGGTCAGCTCGAAGGGGATTCCCAGTTCATCGAGACGTTCGGCGACATAGCGCACGATGGTGTCGGTAAAGCCTGTAGGGCTGGGAATGGCGAGCATTTCCAGCAGGACCCGTTGCAGGTACTCAAGGTCGGGTTCAGGGAGGGTGCGATTCATGAAAACTCCTGAGGCAAGGCCGGCCGCGTCGTATAAACGCGGCCTGCACAGTGATGACGTTCAGCGCCGCGGTTTAAGGTGCGGGCTGACTGTGGGGGAAGAGCAAATCGATAAAGCGTTCGGCGGTTGGCTGGGGTTCGTGGTTGGCCAGGCCGGCCCGTTCGTTGGCTTCGATAAACACATACTCGGGCTGGTCGGCAGCAGGCACCATCAGGTCCAGCCCGACCACCGGGATATCCAGCGCTCGCGCTGCGCGGACGGCGGCGTCGGCCAGGGCCGGGTGCAGCATGTCGGTCACGTCTTCAAGACAACCACCGGTGTGCAGATTGGCGGTGCGGCGCACGGCCAATAACTGACCGGCTGGCACAATACTGTCGTATTCATAGCCTGCAGCCCGCACGCTGCGCAGGGTTTCGGCGTCCAGCGGGATCCGGCTTTCACCCTCGGTCGCCGCCTGACGGCGACGGCTTTGGGCTTCAATCAGTTGGTGGACGCTGTGCAGGCCGTCCCCCATGACTTGCGCGGGGCGGCGTAGGGCGGCGGCAACCACTTCGAAGCCAATCACCACGATCCGCAGATCAAGCCCCTCATGGAAACTCTCGAGCAGCACCCGGCTGTCGAATGCCCGCGCCGCCTCGATGGCCTGTTGCACCTGTTCGATGCTGTCCAGGTCCACTGCCACGCCATTGCCTTGCTCGCCATCCACCGGCTTGACCACCACCCGCATGTGCTGTTCAAGAAACGCCAGATTGTCATCGGCAGTACCCGCCAGCTGCTGGGTCGGCATGTTCAGCCCGGCATTGCTCAGGACGCTGTGGGTCAGGCGCTTGTCCTGACACAGGCTCATGCTGATGGCGCTGGTCAGGTCGCTCAACGATTCGCGGCAACGAATCCGCCGCCCGCCGTGACTGAGGGTGAACAGCCCGGCGGCCGCGTCGTCAATTTGCACATCGATCCCGCGCTTGTAAGCTTCCTCCACCAGAATGCGGGCGTAGGGGTTGAGCCCCGCTTCAGGGCCGGGGCCCAGAAACAGCGGTTGGTTGATGCCGTTTTTACGCTTGATGGCAAAGGTCGAGAGGGTGCGAAAGCCCAGCTTGGCGTAGAGGTTTTTCGCCTGGGCGTTGTCATGCAGCACGGACAGGTCGAGGTAGCTCAAGCCACGGCTCATAAAGTGCTCGATCAGGTGCCGTACCAGCACTTCACCGACACCGGGCCGTGAACACTGCGGATCTACCGCCAGACACCAGAGGCTGCTGCCATTTTCCGGGTCATGGAACGCCGTGTGGTGATTCAAACCCATGACGCTGCCAATCACCGCGCCACTGTCATCATCCTCGGCCATCCAGTACACCGGGCCGCCCTGGTGCCGCGCCGTGAGCAGCGCCGGGTCGACGGGCAGCATGGAGCGTGCCTGATACAAGGTGTTGATCGCGCTCCAGTCCGCCTCGCTTTGTGCACGGCGGATACGGAAGCCGCGAAACACGCGGGTGGCGGGGCGGTAGTCGGTAAACCACAGGCGCAAGGTGTCCGATGGGTCGAGAAACAGCTGTTGCGGCGCTTGGGCCAGCACCTGCTGGGGCGCGGCGACATACAGCGCAATGTCGCGCTCGCCGGGTTGTTCATTGAGCAACTCGTTGGCCAGGCTGGCGGGGTCGGGGAAGGTATGCCCGATCAGCAACCGCCCCCAGCCGCAATGCACGGCCACGGGCAGTGCATCCAGCGGGCTGCCGTCTTCGGCAAAGCGGGCCTGCAGGCGTTCATAAGACGGAGTCTGGCCACGCAGCAAGCGCTGGCTATAAGCCGTAGCGAGGGGTTTCATCGATTAGATTCCTTGTTCGCTCAGCCACAAATTCAGTGCTGCCAGTTGCCACAGCTTCGAACCATTCAAAGGTGTCAGCTGGCTTTGCGGGTTGGTCAGCAGCTGATCGAGCATCGCGGGCTGGAACAGACCGCGATCCTGGCTCGGGTCCAGCAGCAAATCGCGCACCCAGTTGAGGGTGTTGCCTTCCAGGTGCTTGAGCCCGGGTACCGGGAAGTAGCCTTTTTTACGGTCGATCACTTCGCTTGGGATCACCAGGCGTGCCGCTTCCTTGAGCACTTGCTTGCCGCCGTCCGGCAACTTGAAGCGCGCAGGAATCCGCGCTGACAGCTCGGCGAGGCGGTAATCAAGAAACGGTGTGCGGGCCTCAAGGCCCCAGGCCATGGTCATGTTGTCGACCCGTTTGACCGGGTCGTCCACCAGCATCACGGTGCTGTCCAGACGCAAGGCTTTGTCGACCCCGGCGTCAGCCCCCGGTTGGGCGAAATGCTCGCGTACAAAGTCCCCGGCCGCGTCATTGGCCGTCAGCCACTGCGGCTGCACCGTGGCCTTGTATTCGTCATAGCTGCGATCGAAAAACGCTTCGCGGTACGCGGCATACGGATCGCTGGCGGCGTCGACGGGTGGATACCAGTGATAGCCGGCAAACAGTTCGTCGGCGCCCTGGCCGCTTTGCACCACCTTGCAATGCTTGGCCACTTCCCGTGACAGCAGGTAAAACGCGATGCAGTCATGGCTGACCATCGGCTCGCTCATGGCGCGGAAGGCCGCGGGCAATTGCTCGATGATCTCGTGTTCGCCAATGCGCAGTTGGTGGTGGCGGGTGCCGTAATGTTTGGCGATCAGGTCCGAATACTCGAATTCGTTACCGCGTTCGCCGCCCGCGTCCTCAAAGCCGATGGAGAATGTCGACAGATCCTGTACGCCAACATCCCGCAGCAAACCCACCAGCAAGCTGGAATCGACGCCGCCCGAGAGCAGCACGCCGACATCCACCGCCGCACGTTGGCGAATGGCCACGGCTTGGCGGGTGCTGTCGAGTACGCGGTCGCGCCAGTCTTCCAGGGTCAGGTTGACCTCGTCGGCATGGGGGCCGTAGGGCAAAGTCCACCAGGTTTTCTGTTCGGTCCGGCCGCTGGCATCAATGCGCAACCAGGTGGCCGGCGGCAGTTTTTCAATCCCGGCAATCAGGGTGCGCGGTGCGGGCACTACGGCGTGGAAGTTCAGGTAGTGGTTGAGCGCGACCGGGTCGAGCATCGGGTTGATATCGCCGCCCTTGAGCAACGCCGGCAGTGTCGAGGCAAAGCGCAAGCGTTCGCCGGTACGCGACAGGTACAGCGGTTTCACCCCCAGACGGTCGCGGGCGATAAACAGGCGTTGGGCATCACGCTCCCAGATGGCAAAGGCGAACATGCCATTGAGCTTGGGCAGCAGCGCCTCGCCCCAGGCATGAAAGCCCTTTAGTAGCACTTCAGTGTCGCCGTCCGAGTAGAAGGCGTAACCGAGGTTTTCAAGTTCGGCCCTGAGTTCGGGGAAGTTATAGATCGCGCCATTGAATGCCAGCGACAGGCCAAGCTGATTGTCGATCATCGGCTGGGCCGAGCCGTCTGACAGATCCATGATTTTCAGTCGGCGATGGCCCAGGGCTATCGGCCCCTGACTGTGGAAACCCCAGGCATCGGGGCCACGTGGAGCGAGGTGGTGGGTGATGCGTTCGATGGCTGCCAGGTCGGCAGGTTGTTGATCAAAACGTAACTCGCCAGCTAATCCGCACATGGTGTGTAAATCCTTGGTATTTCGGCATGTGGTGCTACAGGTTGATGCGGCGCCTTTGCGGGGCGCCCGGTAGCGCTTGGGCCCGGTTTTAAAGGGCGATGCAGCGCCTGGCGGCATCGCCAGCCCGTGCGACGCGGAGCTAATGACACCCGCGGCGCGATAAATGACCGTGTTTTATCGAGTGGCACAGGCCCGGATCGTTCAATAAAACTTACAAGAGGTCTGTTAGCCGAGCCCGTGCAACGGGCGCGCAGTTTTTGGCTTCAGGTAGTTATGTATGGGTTTTGCACGTTTGCGCGGCGCTAGGTTGGTGCACCTGTTTTGGTCACTTACCTGGAAGCCCGAATATGACACGCCCCCACCTTTACCCCGCGCTGGATGCCCGTCAGAGCACGTTCAGCGATCTGGAACCGCTCGAACTGGTACATGGCCACATGCCCAGATGGCTGCTGGACGCACCGCCCGGCATCATCGATGCGTTGAATGCGGCCATGGCCCAAAGCCGTGGATGGCATGGCCGGGTCGGCAAGAAGTTTGGTGAATTGCAAAGCGTCGAGGCGTATTGCGGGACGTTGCTGGCAGCCGAAGTCCTGTACGAACTCGGACCGTCGCTGGATATTCACCGCGACTTTCTAGCCGCCGTGCATACACAAGTGATTACCGACAACCCGTTGCTAATGACGGTGCGTCGCAATGCTGTACACGACGAGCCAAAAACCCTGTTATGGGCCGCCTTGCAGAATTTTTCGGAAGCTGAAGCGCTGCCTGACGGATTTCACCCGCAAAGCAGGATTCTCCATGGCGGGCAAGCTTCGCGCCCCAGCTCCGTCTTGCCCCATGCGTTCGCCGCGTTATGCCGCAGGCTGGACCTGGGGCGCAAATATCAAGCGTACTTGCAGCATTTTCTCGGGGTAGCGGCGCCCGGTACGGCGAGCCCCAGCGCTACACACCTGGCCACGCAAGCGAATCTACGGCAGCTGAAAACCTTCGATATGGAAGTGGATGCCCATATCGCCTTTCTCAAAAAGAAAATCGACGAGACAGCCTACCGGGCATTGCTGGCGGTGTTGGCATTGCCCGCTGACGCCACCTCTTCTGCGTCGGTGAAGCTGGACGGCAAGCCGATTTATCACAGCTCATTGTCGATTCTCGACACCGTGATCGACGGGGTGGTGGTTTTTTCTGCGGACTCGCTGTTACTGCATCCCGCCCAGCGGCTTATTGCGTATATCCCCAATGACCCTGGCGCGCCTTTTTTCGAGTTCAGTTCGTTGCAGGTGTTTACCGATGAGTTGAAACATCGCCTGCGTGACCCGGCCTATGTCAGGTTTTTTTCACGTTTTGTCGCCTTGAAGGCCCGATCCGGCTTTACGCAAAAACTCGATGCCCATCCCGAAACGCTGTTCCTGACGGCGGCGCCACTGGGGATGAGTGCTGCGCAGTACTTGACCACCGTTCAACTCAAGAACATGTTTGCCGATGCGCAAGTGCTGGCGGTACCAACGAGCGTGCTGGACGAGCAAGAACGTGAAGCACGCTGGCAAACCTACAAAAATGCCGGGTTGTTATTGATCAATGTGGCCGCGTTGTTTGTACCGGTGCTGGGTGACCTGATGCTGGCGGTGGCCATCGGTGAAATGTTGAAGGAAGTGTATGAGGGGGTGGAGGATTGGGCGCAAGGCGATGTCGATCACGCCCGTGAGCATCTGTTGAATGTCGCCAGGGATATTGCGGTCAACGCAGCTTTTGTCGTGGGAAGTGTCGCCGTGAGCTCGGCAGCCAGGCGTCTCAGTCAAACCACCCGAAACCATTTTGAAGCGTTTGTCCCCATCACTCGCGATGACGGCTCTGCAAGGCTGTGGAACAAACAGCTGGAACACTACGAGCATAAAACCGCTGGCCAGATGCGCCACACAGCAGATGCCCAGGGTGTGTTCCGCTACCACGGCGCCGACTACGTCGAAGTGGATGGCAAACACTATCGGGTTGAATTCGATCACCGCCTCAACCAATGGCGTATTGCCCACCCCGCGCGGGCAACAGCCTTCAGGCCGGCACTGCTGCATAACCGCCAAGGGGCCTGGCAGCATGCCCATGAGCTGCCGCTGGAATGGGAGGGCAGCGCGACATTGCTGGGGCGCCTGGGCGGGCCGGCAGCGACCCTCGACGAGCAAACGCTGGAGCATGTCAGCGCATTGACCGATACCGCGCCAGGGTTGATGCGGCGGGTTCACCTCGAAAACCTGCCGACGCCGCCGTTGCTGAGGCTCAGCCTCAAGCGCTTTGAGATCGACAGGCAATTGACGGCGTTTATCGAGCAAATGAATGGCCAGCACTACGGCGCTCAGCGCTGGGCCCAATTGCAATTGCAATTGTTGCCCTCATTGGCGCACTGGCCTGCGGGCAAAGGGCTGGCCATCGTCGACGCTACGGGGCATAGCCTGGCGCACTATGGCAGCACCTTTACCCGCATCAACCTGACGCCTGCGATCCTTGAGCAAGGCAAGTTGCTGGAGGCGGTGCTGGAGGCGTTATCGCAGAGCGAGATCAGAGCGTTATTGGGTAACAGGATGAACCCTTCGGGGGAGCCGGCGCAGCGGTTGGCGCAGATACTGGGTATCTATGCCCGCGATCACAGAACCTCGGTCTTCGATGGCCTTTGCGGTCATTTCGATATCTCCACTTCGCCGCAGGCCATCCCCATTGAACGGGCTTTCCCGGGCTTGCCGCGCTCTGTGGCGCAAACCATGGCCGAGTCGGCAACCCATAACCAGCGCGATCTGCTGCGCACGGCAAAGGTGCCCATGGCATTGGCCGAGATGGCGCGGGTGTATGTTCGAGAAGCGCGGCTCAATCGTGCCCTCGAAGGCTTTTACCTGAGCGCTCAGGCCAATCAGGACACCGAAAAGCTGGCGTTGCATTATTTCGAGCGATTAGCCGGTATGTCTGCACAGGCGGCCCTGGAGATTCGCGAAGACTCGTTGCTGGGCGCGGTCATCCATAAATGGGGCAACGAGGAGGCCTTCGGGAAACGGGTTCTGGTCAGGACTGCCCTGGGCTATCAGCGATACCGGCCCCGTGGTTCGATTTATGTGCTGGAACCGGGCGGGCCGTTACCTTTGTTGACGGCCCTGTTTCAATCCTTGACCCCATTTGAGCGACAGACAACGGGTTTGACCGCGCAGGCCGATGCACCACTGTTCAATGCGGCACTGGCGCAGCTGGCCGCAACCGGGCGCAAGGAGTCTGCGCGCGTACTGGGTATGCAACCGATCAAGCCAACCTTCAAAGCGCCGGTTGTATTGGCCGACGGGCGAACGGGTTACCCCTTGTGCGGGCTGGGAGCCGGTGAGCACTCCTGGGCTTTACAGCGCCGGGTGCGCCGGATCTACCCCGACTTTGACGATGAGCAGGTGTTGGAGTACCTCGACGGGCTGATCGCGCAGGGTGCCGAACCGTTGAGCATATTGCGCGAGAGCAAACGCCAGCGAAAGGCTCTATTGAACAGTCTGCAAGACTGGATCAATACCTCGCCGACCGGGCCGGGCCTGACCGATGCAATGTACGACTACCCGGAAAACAGGTTCTGGGTTGCGGGTTTGATCGAGCGCAGCTGGCGCAAGAACCCGCAGCATATTCCCTGGGGCAGCCCGGATGAGACCTACTCGCTCAATCTGGACGGTTTCAGGATCGAAAGTTTTCCTGCGCTGCCGGCAGTGGCGGATTTCAGCCATATCAGGGAGCTGAAGTTAAGCAATATGAGCTGCCGGGATTCAGCCAATGCTTTTCTCGAGCATTTCCCCGGGCTGGTTTCACTGGAAATGGACAATAACCGCATGGTCCATTTGCCCTCTCAACTGGAGCGCATGCCGAACCTGAAGCGATTGTCGGTGGCGCACAATTTGTTGTTTTTGAACCCGGGTAATCAAGCGATCTTGAACTCCTTGAGCAAGCTTGAGGTGCTTAATCTCAATGACAACCTGTTAGGGCCGCAACTGGATCTGCGTGGCCTGGCATTTTTGCGCCGGATTTATGTGCGTCGAACCTGGATTACCGAGTGGCCTCAAGGGTTGATATCAAGGCCGTTGCTGGAAACTGCCGATCTGCGGGAAAACCGCCTTACGGAAATCCCCGAGCATGTGTATCTGGCCACCCCGAGCGTGGCCCGAAACCTGTCGCTGACCGGCAACCCCTTGTCGGCCGGCAGCCGCCTGCGTTTGGCTCGCTATGCAATGCAAGGTGGCAGCAGCATGGGGATCAACAGCGAAGAGTTGATGACTGAAGCGGCGGCTTTCGATTTTTGGACGGCAGGTATTACTACCCATGAACTCCAGCTCAGGGAATTCCTCTGGAACACCCTGCGAGCGGACCCTGCCTCCGATGATTTTTTTGTCGTGATCAGCCGTTTGACTGCAACGGCGGACGCCACGAGTGTGCGTCAGGATTTAAGCCGGCGGGTATGGGAAATGATCGAAGCGGCCCATGACGATGGTGTTGTACGCAGTGCCGTGCTGGATATCGCGGCATCGCCGCGCAGTTGTACGGACAGCGTGGCCCTCACCTTCAGTGATATGGAAGTGCAAGTGGAGTTGGCGCGAATTTCATATAAGACCTCGCCTGAACAAGCAGAGTTATTGAGCCTGTCCAGGGGGCTGTTCAGGCTCGATAAACTCTCCAGGATTGCCAATGAGCGTTATCTGCAGCGCCTGCAGGCGGGAGAAATGAATGCCGATGAACTCGAGATACACCTGGCCTATCGCATAGGTCTGGCCCAATCCCTTGACTTGCCGGGGCAGCCCAGGAGCATGACCTTCAGAGTGCTGGCCGGGGTCACAGAGCAAGATCTGGAACTGGCCAGGGCCGAGGTCGAGCAGGCTGAAAATACCATTGAATTGCGCAGGTTTATCAGCACCCAGCAGTATTGGAAGAACTACCTGATCACACACAATCAGACGGACTACAACGCCTTGGTCGCGCCCTATTTCGAGAATTTGAATCAGTTGTTAAGGCGTTCTCCAGACATGAGCAGCGAACGGTACTTGCGTGAAGTCAGTAGCGTTCGCCTGCAAATGGAAGCGGTTGTCGATGCCTGGTGTCTGGACAAGATCAATGCCCTGATGGCTGCGCAGGCGTCTGGCGTGGTATGGATCACAGCCCTTTGACAAGCGTTCTCAGGGCGAAGCGATTGGGGTGGCAGGCTTCGGCGACAACTCTGGGAAGCGGCAGGGGTTCATCGTTGATCCAGGCCGCCAGCAACTCGCCGGACAGCGGTGCCGTGATCAGCCCGCGTGAACCGTGACCACTGTTGACGTACAAACCGCCCAGCCACGGGCAGGGTGTGTCAGGTACCTGGCGGGCATCCTTGCGCAAGACGGCGTAGGCACTGGCGAACTGCCCGGGGTCGGACAGCGGCCCGACAATCGGCAGGTAGTCCGGGCTGGTGCAACGGAACGCGGCCCAGCCCTTGAGGGTATGCGGGTCGAGCTGCTTGTCACCCAGGCGCTGGGCCAGGTCCGGGGATATTTCCTGCAGCAAGTCCAGGTTGCCTTGATGCCCCTCGGGGGTGGTGCTCAGGTCTTCGTTATGGAAATCGAAGCTGGCTCCCAGCGTATGTTCGCCCAGACGGCCGGGAGCGACGTAGCCCTCGGCACAGACCACGGTCTTCAGCACGGCGCTGGCTGGCGTTTCAACCAGCTGGGTGATTTGCCCGCGAATACGTTTGAGCGGCAAGCCGCTGCTGGCCGGGAAGCGCTTGACCTCGGCGGCACCCGCAAGAATCACCACCGGGGCGCTGGCCAGCACCTGCTCACCCTGACAGGCCTGCCATTGGTCATCGACATTGTGCAGTTGCAACACATCATGGTGAGTCAATACCTGCACGTTCGGGTGCAAGGCCTGGTAGCGGCATAACGCAGGGGGATGAACCCAGCCGCCTTCGGGGTAGAACAGGCCGCCGTGGGCCAGTTCGATGCCGGCCAGCGCCTGTGCCCGGGGCTGGTCGAGCAGATGCACCAGCGCGGGCGGGAACGCCGCGGCCAATTGGGCCTGGCGCCCGGCTTCCTTGGCGTTGAAACCCAACTGCAAGACGCCGCAATCATCCCAGTCGCGCCCCCGCTGCAACTGTTCAAGCAGGCGACGGGTGTAACCGAAACCGCTGACGATCATCTGCGACAGGGTTGTGCCGTGGGCGGACAGCTTCAAATACAGCACGCCCTGGGGGTTGCCCGACGCTTCCTTGGCCAGTTTTTCATGGCGCTCCAGCAACACAACCTGCCAGCCCCGTCTGGCCAGGCTGTTGGCGCTGGCGCAGCCCGCCAGGCCGCCGCCGATCACCAGGGCCTTGCGTTCACCGGGGGGCTGAGGCGGGCGGGCATACCAGGGTTTGTCTGGCGCGGTGCCCGGGGCCTGTTCCGGCAGGCCCAAAAAGCTGCCGCGCAGAATCTCCCATTTATGGCCGATGCCCGGCGTACGTTTCATCTTGAAACCGGCTTCATTCAGTGACCGGCGCACCCAGCCGGTACTGGTGAAGGTGCTGATGGTGGAACCGGGTGCCGCCAGGCGGGCCAGTTGTGCAAACAGTTGCGGGGTCCACATGTCGGGGTTTTTTGCGGGAGCAAAACCGTCGAGAAACCAGGCGTCGATTTGCGCGTCCAGTTGTGGCAGTTGCTCCAGCGCGTCACCGATCAATAAAGTGAGGGTTACCCGGCCATTGGCCAGGCTCAAGGTCTGAAACCCCGGGTGAATCGCAAACCAGGCCGCCAGCAGCTGTTCGCTGAAAGTAGCCAGTTCGGGCCACAAGGTGAGGGCGCGCAGGAGGTCTTCGCGGGTCAGCGGGTACTTTTCTGCGCTGATGAAGTGCAGGCGGGCGTCGGGGCGCGCGGTCTGTTCAAACAACTGCCAGGCGCACAAAAAATTCAGCCCGGTGCCGAAACCGGTTTCGCCAATCACCAGTTGGCCATTGGCGGGCAGGGCGGCAAAGCGCTCCTTGAGTGCGTTCTGTTCGATAAAGACATAGCGCGTCTCTTCAAGACCGGATTTGTCCGAAAAGTACACGTCATCAAACACCCGCGAATGGGGGCGACCTTGGTCATCCCAGTCAATCTGGGCATTGGGCATTTCAGTAGTCATGTGCGGCTCGGCAACGGCAAGGCGGCCATTCTAGCTGATCAGTAGCGGCCAGATTGATCCATGACAGTTTTGTGAGTGTTGTCCCTACACGTTTAGACGCAATCCGCTAGGCTTGTGAAATCTTGCCAGGGAGCTTTCCATGTTCGAATCCGCTGAAATCGGTCATGCCATAGATAAAGAAACCTACGACAGGGAAGTTCCCGCCTTACGCGAAGCTTTGCTTGAAGCGCAATACGACCTCCAACAGCAGAAGCGTTCTGCTGTCATCGTGTTGATCAATGGCATTGAAGGCGCCGGCAAGGGCGAGACGGTCAAGCTGCTTAACGAGTGGATGGACCCGCGACTGATCGAAGTGCGCACCTTTGACCGTCAGACCGATGAGGAGCTGGCGCATCCGCCTGCCTGGCGTTACTGGCGCCAATTGCCGGCCAAGGGCCGCATGGGTGTGTTTTTCGGCAACTGGTACAGCCAGATGCTTCAGGGCCGTGTACACGGGCTGTTCAAGAACGCCGTGCTCGATCAGGCCATCAGCGGCGCCGAGCGGCTGGAAAAAATGCTCTGCAATGAAGGCGCAGTGATTTTCAAGTTCTGGTTTCACTTGTCCAAAAAACAAATGAAGAATCGGCTCAACACCCTCAAGGACGACCCGCTCCACAGCTGGCGCATCAGCCCGCTGGACTGGCAGCAGTCAAAAACCTACGACAAGTTTGTGCGTTACGGGGAGCGGGCCATCCGCCGCACCAGTCGTGACTACGCGCCGTGGAATATCGTGGAGGGGGTTGACCCCTATTACCGCAGCCTGACCGTCGGCAAAATCCTGCTGGAAGGACTGCAGGCGGCGTTGCAGACCCCAAAGGTCGCAGCCCGTCCTGCCGGGGTTCCACCTCTGCCGGACAAGCAGGGCGAATTGAGTCTGCTCGATTGCCTGGACATGACCCTGCATCTGGATAAAGACGACTACGAGGAGCAGTTGATTACTGAACAGGCACGCTTGTCGGGCTTGATGCGCGACAAGCGTATGCGCCGCCACTCGCTGATCGCGGTGTTCGAAGGCAACGATGCGGCCGGCAAGGGCGGTGCGATCCGTCGCGTGGCGGCCGCCCTCGACCCGCGTCAGTACAGCATCGTGCCGATTGCCGCGCCTTCCGAAGACGAGCGTGCCCAGCCTTATCTTTGGCGTTTCTGGCGGCAAGTGCCGGCGCGGGGCAAGTTCACCATTTTTGACCGTTCCTGGTATGGCCGGGTGATGGTGGAGCGGATCGAGGGGTTTTGCACCCAGGCGGACTGGATGCGCGCCTACGGCGAGATCAATGACTTCGAAGAGCAGCTCACGGCGGCGGGGGCGATTGTGGTCAAGTTCTGGCTGGCAATTGACAAGGACACCCAGCTCGAGCGTTTCCAGTCACGTGAAGAGATCCCGTTCAAACGCTTCAAAATTACCGAGGAAGATTGGCGCAATCGCGAAAAGTGGGACCTGTATCGCAGTGCGGTTTGTGACATGGTCGACCGTACCAGTACCGAGATTTCACCTTGGACACTGGTTGAAGCCAACGACAAGCGCTGGGCACGGGTCAAGGTGCTGCGCACTATCAACCAGGCCCTGGAAGCGGCTTTCGAGAAGAGCGACAAGAAGCGCAAAAAGTGAGCCATCCTTGAACCTGCAGCCGCTGCCGGGGTGCGAGGCTGCGGCTGCAGAAAAACTTCAACTGCGGGGGCGAGCCTGCTCGTGAAGGGCGTTCGCGAGCAGGCTCGTTCCCACCGGGGATACCTTGACCGGCTACAGAATATCTACAGCGCGAGGGCTCAGTGCTTTCCAGGGCCCAGCATGTTTTCCGGGCGCACCCACTGATCGAATTCAGCGTCCGTGACATAGCCCAGCGCCAATGCGGCCTCGCGCAAGGTCAAACCTTCGGCATAGGCTTTTTTTGCGATTTCGGCAGACTTGTCATAACCGATATGCGGGTTGAGCGCCGTCACCAGCATCAGGCCGCGCTCCAGGTGTTCGGCCATCTTTTCGGCGTCGACTTCAAGACCGGTTACGCAATGCTTCTGGAAGTTGCTGCAACCGTCGCCCAGTAACTGGATGGATTGCAGCAGGTTGTGAATGATCACCGGTTTGTACACGTTGAGCTGCAAATGACCCTGGCTGGCGGCAAAGCCGATCGCCACGTCATTGCCCATGACCTGGCAGGCCAGCATCGACAGGGCTTCGCACTGGGTCGGGTTGACCTTGCCCGGCATGATCGAGCTGCCCGGTTCATTGGCTGGCAGTTTGATCTCGGCCAGCCCGGCCCGCGGGCCTGAGCCCAGCAAGCGGAAGTCGTTGGCCAGTTTCATCAAGGTCACGGCCAGGGTTTTGAGCGCGCCCGAGAGGGTGGTCAGCGGCTCGTGACCGGCCAGCGCGGCAAACTTGTTCGGCGCGGTGACAAATGGCAGGCCCGACAACGCTGCAATTTCAGCGGCAATCGCTTCGGCAAAGCCATGGGGGGCGTTGAGCCCGGTACCTACGGCGGTGCCGCCCTGGGCCAGCTCGCACACGGCGGGGATGGCGGAGCGTATCGCCTGCTCGGCGTAGTCCAGTTGGGCGATATAGGCCGAAAGCTCCTGCCCGAACGTGATGGGTGTTGCGTCCATCATGTGGGTGCGGCCGGTTTTAACCAGTTTCATGTGCTGCGCCGACAACTCGGCGAGCCCCCCGGACAACTCATTGATCGCCGGCAGCAAGTGCCCGTGGACTGCTTTGGCGGCGGCAATATGCATGGCGGTGGGGAAACAGTCATTGGAGCTTTGTGAGCGATTGACGTGGTCATTGGGGTGCACGGGGGATTTGCCGCCGCGGCCTTTGCCGGCCAGTTCGTTGGCGCGCCCGGCGATGACTTCGTTGGCGTTCATATTGCTTTGCGTGCCGCTACCGGTCTGCCAGACCACCAGCGGGAATTGGTCGTCGTGTTCGCCGTCGAGCACTTCATCGGCGGCCTGTTCGATCAGGCGGGCGATGTCGGCAGGCAGGTCGCCGTTGCGGTTATTGACCCGGGCAGCGGCTTTTTTGATCAGCACCAGAGCATGCAGCACGGCCAACGGCATTTTCTCCTTGCCGATGGCGAAGTTGATCAGGGATCGTTGAGTCTGGGCCCCCCAGTAAGCTTCGTCGGCCACGCTGACTTCACCCAGGCTGTCGGTTTCAATACGGCTCATCGGCTCTTTCTCCTTAAGGTCTGATCAGAGCTTAGGCGCTGATTCGCGCAAGGGGTTCAATCTGTTCTTTTTAAGGTTTTTGGTCGGCCGATGAGAACGTCTATCAGACTCGGGGTTGAGTGACGGACTTTATTAGGCGCAGAATGGCCGCCCTTGGGGTTAAACCTCGCTTGCTAGAAAAGGAAACTCGATGACCCGTCTTCGCGCCATCTGTACAGCGGTTGCTCTGGTTTGCGCCAGCGGCCAGGTTTTCGCCGATACCGCTAGCCACGCGGCCAGTGCTGAAACGTTCCTGAAACTGGCACATGCCGATAAGCTGGGTACCCCGGTGTATATGCAAGTGCAGCAAATGTTCGCTCAGCGTTTCGAGCAAACCAAAGCGCCAGCCTCCAAGAAAGCCCTGCTGGAAACCTACCAGGCCAAAGCCAACACCGCTCTGGACCAGGCCATTGGCTGGGACAAGCTCAAGCCGGACATGGTCAAGCTCTACACCACCAACTTCAGCGAATCCGAACTCAAGGATCTGGTAGCGTTCTACCAGTCGCCACTGGGCAAAAAAGTACTGGAAAAAATGCCTCAGTTGACTCAACAGTCGGCACAAATGACCCAGGCCAAACTGGAAAGTGCGGTACCGGTGGTCAACAAGCTGCTGGAAGACATGACTGCCGAGCTGGAGCCAAAAGCGGCCCCGGCCAAGAAGAAGTAAGCGGAGCCTGAATGAGCATGCAACAACGTATCGAATCAGCGCTTGGCGCATTGCAACCCGAGCACTTGAGCGTGCTGGATGAAAGCCACATGCACAGTCGCGGGTTGCAGACCCACTTCAAGGCTGTGGTGGTCAGCGAGCAGTTCGCCGGGCTCAATAGCGTCAAGCGTCACCAGAAGGTCTACGCCACCCTGGGTGACTTGATGGGCGAGTTTCATGCGTTGGCTCTGCACACGTATACGCCTGAAGAATGGGCGAAAATCGGCACAGCCCCGGCCTCGCCGACCTGTGCCGGCGGTGGGCACTGAGTTGGTGTAATACACCGGCTTTTTGCTAGAATCCGCAACGCGCTGAGCAGTCAGCGCGTTTTTTTTTGCATCCGGTTCACCCTTTACGAGGGTAGCCACCTGGAGAAACACGATGACCGCGCCAATTGTTGTCGCTGCACTGTACAAATTTGTCACCCTTGAAGATTACGTCGAACTGCGCGAGCCGCTGCTCAAGGCCATGGTCGACAACGGTATCAAGGGCACCTTGCTGATTGCCGAAGAGGGCATCAACGGTACGGTTTCCGGTACTCGTGAAGGGATTGACGGGCTGATGGCCTGGCTCAAGATCGATCCACGCATGGTCGATATCGATCACAAGGAATCCTACTGCGATGACCAGCCGTTCTATCGGACCAAGGTCAAGCTGAAGAAAGAAATCGTTACCCTTGGCGTAGAAGGCGTAGACCCGAACAAGAAAGTCGGAACCTATGTCGACCCCGAGAACTGGAATGCGCTGATCAGCGATCCAGAAGTGTTGCTGATCGACACCCGTAACGACTACGAAGTATCGATCGGTACGTTTGAAGGCGCTATTGACCCGAAAACCACCAGCTTTCGCGAGTTCCCTGACTACATCAAGGCCAACTTCGACCCGGCCAGGCACAAGAAAGTCGCGATGTTCTGCACCGGCGGCATTCGTTGTGAAAAGGCTTCGAGCTACATGCTCAGCCAAGGGTTTGACGAGGTGTATCACCTCAAGGGCGGGATCCTGAAGTACCTCGAAGAGGTGCCGCAGGAAGAAACCAAGTGGCAGGGCGACTGCTTCGTTTTTGATAACCGTGTCACCGTGCGCCACGACCTGAGCGCCGGCGAGTACGACCAGTGCCACGCGTGCCGCACACCGATCAGCATCGCGGACCGTGAGTCGGAGCACTATCAGCCCGGTATCAGCTGCCCGCATTGCTGGAACACTTTGAGCGAAAAAACCCGTCGCAGCGCCATTGATCGCCAAAAGCAGATCGATCTGGCCAAGGAACGCAACCAGCCGCACCCGATCGGTCACAACTACCGTAAACCTGCCGAGGTCTGAAATGAGTTCACGCCTGCTCTATGTGATGGACCCGATGTGCTCATGGTGCTGGGGTTTTTCGCCTATCGCCGAGGCATTGGTTGAGCAGGCGCAGGCCGCAGGTGTTGAGTTGCATCTGGTGGTGGGCGGTTTGCGCACTGGCAGTGGCTCGGCGCTTGAGCCCGCGACGCGACGCTACATCCTTGAACACTGGCGGGCGGTCACCGAGGCCACCGGGCAGCCGTTTTCATTCGATTGCGCCTTGCCTGACGGTTTTGTGTATGACACCGAGCCCGCTTGTCGGGCCTTGGTGGCGGCCCGTAGCCTGGCGCCCGATTGCGCCTGGAAGCTGGTGAAACTGATTCAACAGGCTTTTTATATAGAAGGTCGCGATGTCACCCAGGCCAGTGTGCTGGTTGAGCTGGCTGAAACGGCCGGGGTACCGCGTATCGAGTTTTCTGCCATTTTTGACACGGCCGAGCAGCATGCGGCGACTGCCGCTGACTTTACCTGGGTACAAGACCTGGGGATTGCCGGTTTCCCGACCCTGCTCGCCGAGCGCGATGGCCAGCTGGCGTTGCTGACCAACGGTTATCAGCCGCTTGAGCCGTTGTCTGACTTGCTCGCCCGCTGGCTTGAACGCGCCACGCGTGTTTGATCCTTCTGCAGAGCCGTCCAGCCCCAAGACGGTCGATCGTCTGACCTGGGCCGAAATTCGCCGCCTGGCCTTACGTCATAAAAAAGCCCTCTGGATTGCCAATGGCGTGGCGGTGCTGGCCACGCTATGCAGTGTCCCCATCCCCTTGCTGCTGCCCTTGCTGGTGGACGAGGTGCTGCTGGGCAACGGTGATGCAGCGCTGAAGGTGATGAATCACTGGTTGCCGGCGGTCTGGCAAAGTTCCACGGGCTACATCGGCCTGATGCTGGTGATCACTCTGGTACTGCGTTGTGGGGCGCTGTTGTTTAACGTCCTGCAGGCACGACTGTTTTCGCGGCTGGCCAAGGACATCGTGTTCCGCATCCGGCTGCGCCTGATTGAGCGCTTGAAGCGAATATCGCTGGCCGAGTATGAAAGCCTGGGCAGCGGTACCGTCACTACGCACCTGGTCACCGATCTGGACACGCTCGACAAGTTTGTCGGCGAGACCCTGAGCCGGTTTTTGGTCGCGATACTCACGCTGGTGGGTACTTCGGCCATCTTGCTGTGGATGCACTGGCAACTGGCACTGCTGATATTGCTGTTCAACCCGCTGGTGATCTACGCCACGGTGCAGTTGGGCAAGCGGGTCAAGCACCTGAAGAAACTCGAAAACGACAGCACGGCGCGTTTCACCCAGGCCCTGACGGAAACCCTGGACGCCATACAGGAAGTGCGTGCCGGCAATCGGCAGGGCTTTTTCCTGGGCCGCTTGGGGCTGCGGGCCCGGGAAGTTCGCGACTTTGCCGTGGCGTCGCAATGGAAGAGCGACGCCTCGAATCGTGCCAGCGGTTTGTTGTTCCAGTTCGGGATCGATATTTTTCGTGCGGCGGCGATGCTGACGGTGCTGTTTTCGGACCTGTCGATTGGCCAGATGCTCGCGGTGTTCAGCTACCTGTGGTTCATGATTGGCCCGGTTGAGCAATTGCTGAACCTGCAATATGCCTTCTATGCTGCGGATGGCGCTGTTACACGGATCAACCAGTTGCTGGCCCGCAGCGACGAGCCGCAATACCAGGGCGGTGTTAATCCGTTTCTGGGTCGCCAGACGGTCGGTATAGAAGTGCGCGACCTGAGCTTCAGTTATGGGGAAGAAAAGGTTCTGGATCACCTGAACCTGACCATAGCCCCGGGCGAAAAGGTCGCCATTGTGGGTACCAGTGGCGGTGGCAAAAGCACGTTGGTGCAACTGCTGCTGGGGCTGTATACGCCGCAGTCCGGAAGCATCTACTTTGCCGATGCGAGCCAGCCGCAGATCGGCCTGCAAACCATACGCGAGCATGTCGCGGTGGTGCTTCAACATCCCGCGTTGTTCAACGATACCGTACGGGCAAACTTGACCATGGGCCGTGAACGGACGGACGAGGCCTGCTGGAGCGCACTGGAAATCGCACAGCTGGACGGCACTATTCTTGCGCTTCCCAACGGGCTGGACAGTATTGTCGGGCGTTCAGGGGTGCGTTTGTCCGGCGGTCAGCGCCAGCGCCTGGCGATTGCCCGGATGGTGCTGGCCGACCCTAAAGTGGTGATTCTCGACGAAGCCACCAGTGCCCTGGATGCCGCCACCGAATACAACTTGCATCACGCTTTGGGAAAATTCCTGAGCGGGCGTACCACTTTAATCATTGCCCACCGTTTATCTGCGGTAAAACAGGCAGACAGAGTGTTGGTGTTTGATGGCGGTTGTATTGCAGAAGAGGGTGATCACCAGCAGTTGATCGCAGATGGCGGGCTGTACGCCAAACTTTACGGGCATCTACAGCAAACTTGATGTCGGGAGTTCCCTTCCGGGGGGGGGCAAGTTGTTGATGTTTGGCCTTTTGATGGTTCCGGGTATTACTGGTTGCTCAAGTTGTTGAAAATTAGCCTAGGCTGAGCTGTAGTGAGATTTTCTCTCTGGTTTTCATCATGGCGCCATGAAGCAAAGGGACCTCATGAAAGATAAACGCCTACTTGGAACACCGCGCCTGTTGGGTATTGTCTGGCCCTTTATTGCGGGCGTCCTGCTCCAGGCGTTATTAGGGTGCGTCAGCCTCTATATGCTCACTGCGGTGAGAAGTTATGTCGGGGGCGAAAGTTTGTGGTCCAAAGGTCAGAAAGACGCCATCTACTTCCTCTACTTGTATTCCGATACCCATGATCCGGTGTTCTTCGAAAAGTATCAGAAGGCCATCAGAGTTCCCCAGGGCGGTCACACGCTACGGCTTGCGATGAACCAGTCCCCTCCAGACCTGGTAGCCGCTCGCGAAGGCATTCTCCAGGGCGGCAACAGCCCGGAAGATGTGTCCAACATCATTTGGTTCTATCGTTACTTCAGTCATTTCAGCTATATGGCCACGGCCATTGAGAAGTGGTCGATCGGTGATACCTACCTGGTGCAACTCGATGCTCTGGCGCAAGAGTTGCACAAGGCCGTACTTGCCGGTCAAGGCAGTGCTGCTGACGCCAGGCGCTGGGAGGACACTATCTATGCCATCAATGAAGGCATTGCGCCGGCGGCCAAAGCCTTCAGTGATGCCCTGGGTGAGGGCTCGCGCTTTATCTGGCAGTTGCTGGTCGTCATCAACCTGACCACGGCGCTGGGGCTGATTCTTCTGGTGCTCAAGCGTACGCATAAAGTTCTGGCGCAGAGTCGTGCATTTGCCGAGGCCTTGCAGCTGGAAAAAGAACGGGCGCAAATCACGCTTGAATCCATTGGTGACGGGGTAATCACTACCGACGACCGCGGTGCGATTGCCTACATGAACCCCGCCGCCGAACAACTGACCCAGTGGAAGTACGAACAGGCACAAGGTGTTGGCCTTGAGGTGCTCTTCAAGTTGCTCGACGAGAATGACCAGGATGCCGGTTTCAAACTGATTGACCATATTCTCAGTGGCCAGTTGGGTAACAGTCACGCGCACTCAAGGCAGATTCAGCGCATGGATGGCAGCACCGTCGCGGTAACGCTGGTCGGGGCGCCGATCATTCATGCGGGCGAGGTGAGCGGGGCGGTGCTGGTGCTGCATGACATGACCCAGGAGCGCCAGTACATCGCCAACCTGTCATGGCAAGCGACCCACGATGCGCTCACCGGGCTGACCAATCGACGTGAATTTGAATACCGCCTGGAGCTGGTGCTGAAGAATCTGCATCGGCAGCAGGGCCGTCATGCATTGATGTTTCTCGATCTCGATCAGTTCAAGCTGGTTAATGACACGTGTGGCCACGCGGCCGGTGATGAACTGCTGCGCCATATTTGTGCGCTGTTGCGAACCGGGTTGCGCGAAGGCGATACGCTCGCTCGTCTGGGGGGAGACGAGTTCGGCATCCTCCTGGAAAACTGCCCGATCGATATGGCAGAGAAAATCGCGGGAGGCCTGCGCCAGTCTGTGCAAAGCCTGCACTTCGCCTGGAAGGGGCGACCGTTCATGAGCACCATCAGTATTGGCCTTGTGCATATCCATCAAGCCCCGGTCACTCTGGAAGCGTTAATGCGCGCAGCGGACATGGCCTGCTACATGGCCAAGGAAAAGGGGCGCAATCGGGTGCAGGTCTACCATGTGGATGACACTGAATTGTCATTGCGCTTCGGTGAAATGGCCTGGGTACAGCGTTTACATGTCGCACTGGAAGAGAATCGCTTTTGCCTGTACTCGCAAGAAATTACCCCGCTGGGGAACGTGCAGGAGAACGGCGGGCACATCGAGATCCTGTTGCGGCTGCACGATGAGTCCGGGGGCATGGTCATGCCTGACAGTTTTATTCCGGCGGCCGAACGTTATGGCCTGATGAGCTCTATAGACCGCTGGGTGGTCGAAAACGTGTTCAGGATTATTTCTGAATGTACGGCCCAGGCCGGGAAGCAGCCGATGGCCATGTGTGCCATCAACTTGTCGGGCTCTACCATTGGCGATGAAGATTTCCTGGAGTTCCTGCATGAGCAATTCGAGTGTTTTGACGTTTCACCCAAGCTGATCTGCTTTGAAATTACAGAAACAAGCGCGATTGCCAATTTGGGCAGTGCCATTCGTTTTATCAATGATCTGAAGGCATTGGGTTGTCACTTTTCACTGGATGACTTCTGCGCCGGGATGTCGTCGTTTGCATACTTGAAACATCTTCCCGTCGACTTTTTAAAAATCGACGGCAGCTTCGTCAAAGACATGCTGGACGACCCTATCAACCGGGCCATGGTTGAAGTTATCAATCATATTGGTCATGTGATGGGCAAGCGCACGATTGCGGAATTTGTTGAAAGTGTACAAATAGAACAGGCACTGATCGAAATCGGAGTGGATTATGCGCAGGGATATATTATTCAACGCCCGCAGTTATTCACTTTTGACAGTTTGTTACAACGCCCCCAGCGTTCGAGGCCTTTGGCTTTGAAGTCGCCGGGCACTTTGCGTTGATCTGATGTACATTTTCTAATTCACCTCTCAAAAAGGAATTGAATTGTGATTGACACATTTGATCGAACCGGGCCTCTGATGGAAGAGGAAAGTTACCCTCAGTGGGCTCAACAGTTGATTCGGGACTGTAGCAAGAGCAAGCGTCGGGTTGTCGGGCACGAGATCTACAAGCGCATGCGCGATAACACCCTGAGTTCCAGAGCCATGCGTACTTACCTGATCGGCGGTTGGCCAGTAGTCGAGCAGTTTTCGCTGTACATGGGACGTAACCTGGGGAAAACCCGTTATGGGCATCACCCGGGCGAGGACATGGCGCGCCGCTGGTTGATTCGCAATATCCGGGTCGAGCTCAACCATGCAGATTACTGGGTGAACTGGGCTCGGGCCCATGGTGTGAGCCTTGAAGAGCTGAACGCACAAGACCTCCCGGCAGAGTTCCAGGCGCTGAATGACTGGTGCTGGCACACCTGTGCCACGGACTCGCTGGCCGTGTCCATGGCTGCCACTAACTACGCCATTGAAGGCGCAGTGGGTGAGTGGGCGATGGCGGTGTGTTCAAAGGATATCTACGAAGAGTCGTTCCCGCCGGAGGGGCGCAAACGTGCGATGAAGTGGCTGAAGATGCATGCCCAGTATGATGATGAGCATCCTTGGGAAGCGCTGGAGATCGTATGTACCCTGGCGGGGATGAACCCGAGTCAGGAGCTGATCGGGCAACTGCGCAAGGCAATTTGCAAGAGTTACGATTACATGTACCTGTTTTTGCAAAGCTGCCTTCAACTCGACAAGGCACCGGTTGAGCATGAGCGTCTGGAACTGGTTGTGAGCTGATCGCCCGGCAAGGGTATAAAAAAACCGCAACCTGCGTTCTCGCGCAGGTTGCGGTTTTTATTTGTCGTCCTGTTATTGCGCGTCGAAAGCCTGGCCGTTGATCCCGGTGCTGTCGGGGCCCATGAGGTACAGGTAAACCGGCATGATCGCCTGCGGCTCTGGATTGTTCTCAGGGTTTTCGCCTGGATACGCCAGGGCGCGCATGCTGGTGCGGGTCGCGCCGGGGTTGATGCTGTTGGAGCGTACCGGGGCGACGCTGTCGACTTCGTCTGCCAGGGTTTGCATCAGGCCTTCGGTGGCGAACTTCGATACGCCATAGGCGCCCCAGTAAGCGCGGCCTTTGCGCCCAACACTGCTGGAGGTGAAGATCACCGATGCGTCCTGCGACAGCTTGAGCAGGGGCAGCAAGGTGCTGGTGAGCATGAACGTGGCATTGACGTTGATGTGCATCACGCGCATGAAGTTCTCGCCTGACAGCTGCTCCAGAGGCGTGCGTGGGCCAATGATCGAGGCGTTGTGCAGCACCCCGTCAAGGTGGCCGAATTCAGTTTCGATCATGGCGGCCAGCTCATCGTATTGATGGGGCTGGGCGGTTTCGAGGTTGAACGGGATGACGACAGGCTGCGGGTGGCCGGCGGCCTCGATTTCATCGTAAACCTGGCTCAGGTTGGCCTCGGTCTTGCCCAGCAGCAACACGGTTGCACCGTGTGCGGCGTAGGTCCTGGCGGCTGCGGCGCCAATGCCGCGGCCAGCACCTGTAACCAGAATCACCCGGCCCTGCAACAGGTCGGGACGGGCGGAATAATCAAACATAAAAAACCTCAACAAAAATCGAAGATCGTTAGCTGGCGCTTGTCAGCAGCTGCACATCGCGTTATCGAGCACTTTGCGCAACTCGCCCGGGTGATCGACTACCACATCGGCGCCCCAGTGGTCAGGGTTGTCGTCAGGGTGGATATAGCCAAAACGCACGGCTGCGGTTTTGGTCCCGGCGTCTCGCCCGGATTCGATATCGCGCAGGTCATCGCCTACGAACAGGACACTGGCCGGGTCTAGGTCCAGCATTTTGCAGGCCAGGATCAGGGGTTCCGGGTCGGGCTTGCTGTTTGTCACGTGGTCCGGGCAGATCAGCAGTGCCGAGCGTTCGGCCAGGCCCAGGCGCTCCATGATCGGTTGCGCAAAACGTACGGGCTTGTTGGTGACGACGCCCCACACCAGGTGTGCTTTCTCGATATCGGCCAGCAGCTCTTCCATGCCATCGAACAGCCTGGTGTGTACGGCGCAATCGCGCTGGTAGCGCTCAAGAAACTCCTGGCGCAGTTCTTCGAAGCCAGGTGAGTCCGGGTCCATGCTGAAGGTCACCGCCACCATGGCGCGTGCACCGCCGGAAATTTCATCGCGGATCAATTTATCTGCAATCGCGGGCAGGCCGCGCTCGGCACGCATGGCCTGACAGATCGCGATAAAGTCCGGCGCGGTGTCGAGCAGGGTGCCGTCCATGTCAAAAAGAACTGCTCTCAAACGCATGTGTTACTCCTCGCGAAGGGTCTGGATCATGTAGTTGACGTCAACATCGGCGGCCAGCTTGTAATGCTTGGTCAGCGGGTTGTAGGTCAGGCCGATGATGTCTTTGACGCTCAGGCCGGCTTGACGGCTCCAGGCGCCCAGTTCCGAAGGGCGGATGAATTTCTTGAAGTCATGGGTCCCGCGTGGGATCAGCTTCATGATGTATTCAGCGCCGATGATCGCGAACAGATAGGATTTCGGGTTGCGGTTGATGGTCGAGAAGAACACCTGGCCGCCGGGCTTGACCATGCGGTAGCAGGCGCGGATCACTGAGGCCGGATCAGGTACGTGCTCCAGCATTTCAAGGCAGGTGACCACATCGAACTGCTCAGGCATTTCGGTGGCCAGGTCTTCGGCAGTGATCTGGCGGTATTCAACACTTACGCCGGACTCAAGCTGATGCAGTTGCGCAACGGCCAGCGGGGCTTCGCCCATGTCGATGCCCATCACGGTTGCGCCGCGCTGAGCCATGGACTCGCTGAGAATGCCGCCGCCGCAACCGACGTCGAGGACCTTTTTGCCGGCCAGTTGCACGCGCTCGTCAATCCAGTTGACGCGCAGCGGGTTGATATCGTGCAGCGGTTTGAACTCGCTTTCACGGTCCCACCAGCGATGGGCAAGCGCTTCGAATTTGGCGATCTCGGCGTGGTCAACGTTGCTCATGGGTAAATCCTCTAAAGCTGAAAAATCTGGTAATGCTCCGGGCGCGGGCCCGAAGGTGTCCAATCAATGAGTATGGCCGCTTATGCGCTCGCCCCAGGCTCTGGCCGTTGCGCTGAGCTGTTGCTCGTCCTGTCGGGTCAGGCGTCGGTCGTCGAGCAGTTGCTTGCCCGCTACCCACAGGTGTTTTACGCAATCGCGGCCTGTGGCGTAGATCAGTTGTGAAACGGGATCGTAGACCGGCTGCTGGGCCAGCCCGCTGAGGTCAAAGGCAACCAGGTCGGCAGCCTTGCCAACCTCGATGGAGCCGGTGTCACTTTCAAGGCCCAGGGCGCGCGCGCCATTGAGTGTGGCCATGCGCAGTGCCCGGTGGGCGTCCAGCGCAGTGGCCGAGCCTGCAACGGCTTTGGCCAGCAAGGCGGCGGTACGGGTTTCGCCGAGCAGGTCGAGGTCATTGTTGCTGGCGGCACCGTCGGTACCGACAGCCACATTGACGCCAGCTTGCCACAGTCGCTCCACCGGGCAGAAGCCGCTGGCCAGTTTGAGGTTGGACTCGGGGCAATGAATCACGCTGGAGTTGCTTTCTACCAGCATTGCCAGGTCGTCATCGCTGATCTGGGTCATGTGCACGGCCTGGAAGCGCGGGCCCAGCAGGCCCAGGCGGGCGAGGCGGGCTACGGGGCGCTCGCCGTTCTGCTCGAAGGCTTGCTGAACTTCGAAGGCCGTCTCGTGCACGTGCATATGAATGGAGGCATCCAGTTCATCGGCGACCACACGAATCTTTTCAAGGTTCTCGTCGCCTACGGTGTAGGGCGCGTGGGGCCCGAAGGCGATTTTGATTCGAGGGTGATACTTCAAATCGGCAAACAGTTCGACGGCCTGGCGCATTGATTCATCCGCGCTGGCGGCGCCTGGAATCGGGAAGTCGAGGATCGGAATGGCGATCTGTGCACGAATGCCGCTGTTATGCACGCATTCGCTGGCGACTTTCGGGAAAAAATACATGTCACTGAAGCACGTGATGCCGCCCTTGAGTTGCTCGGCAATGGCCAGGTTGGTGCCGTCCCGTACGAAGGCCTCATCCACCCATTTGGCCTCGGCCGGCCAGATGTGTTGCTCCAGCCAGGTCATCAATGGCAGGTCATCGGCCATGCCGCGAAAGAGGGTCATCGCGGCGTGGCCATGGGCATTGATCAGCCCGGGGCTGAGCAGCATGTCAGGCAGTTCGCGGGTTTCAAGGGCGGTGAGGGCCAGGGCTTCATGGCGTGGGCCAATGAAAACGATGCGTCCGTCCCGGATGCCGACGCTGTGTTCCTTGAGTACCACTCCGGCAGGTTCGACAGGCACCAACCAGGTTGGCAACAGTAATAGGTCGAGGGGCGCGGTAGGGGTCGGCATCGAGAACGGCTTCCAGTGCGTTATAAAAGGAGGCGAAGTATACCCGAGCGTCTTGAGGGTGGGCTCGCTATAATCGGCAGCTTTGTTTCTGGGTGATAGGGGAAGGCATGCGCGATCGACTGTTGGCTGCGGAAAAGGTTAAGGCCATCGATTGGCGGGATGATGCCCTGTATCTGCTGGATCAGCGCAGCTTGCCCTTTGAAGAGAACTGGCTGGCGTACACCGGTGTTGAAGGTGTTGCACAGGCGATTCGTGACATGGTCGTGCGTGGCGCTCCGGCTATCGGTATCGCGGCGGCCTATGGCGTGGTGCTGGCTGCGCGCACGCGCAAGGCCGAGGGTGGCGACTGGGTAGCGGCACTGGAGGCGGACTTCACGCTGTTGGCGGACTCGCGCCCCACGGCAGTGAATCTGTTTTGGGCATTGAATCGCATGCGCGACAGGTTGGCCCGTGCCAAAAGTCGTATCAATGTGCTGCAGGTGCTTGAAGACGAGGCTGTGGCCATTCATGAGAGTGATCGCGAAGCCAATCTGACGATGGCGCAGCTGGGTGTAGATGTGATTCGCCGCCACCAGGGCAATGCGCAGGCCGTACTGACCCACTGCAACACCGGCGCTCTCGCGACCGGAGGCTTTGGTACGGCGCTGGGGGTGATTCGGGCGGCCTGGCTGGAAGGCATGATCGAGCAGGTATACGCAGATGAAACCCGGCCCTGGTTGCAGGGCTCGCGCCTGACTGCTTGGGAGCTGGCCAATGAAGGCATCCCGGTGGTGCTCAATGTGGACTCGGCTGCGGCGCATATCATGAAAACCAAGGGCGTGACCTGGGTGATCGTGGGGGCGGACCGGATCACGGCCAATGGCGATGTGGCGAACAAGATCGGGACTTACCAGCTGGCGGTAAATGCCATGCACCACGGCGTGCGCTTTATGGTGGTCGCACCGAGCTCGACCATCGACATGGACCTGGCCACGGGGGATGACATCCCTATTGAAGAGCGCGATGGCAGCGAGCTGCTGGAAGTGGGTGGCAAGCGGGTCGGTGCAGACGTGCAGGCGTTCAATCCTGTTTTTGATGTGACCCCGGCGGACCTGATTGACGTGATCGTTACCGAGAAAGGCGTTATCGAGCGTCCGGACGCGGCAAAAATGGCTCAATTGATGTGTCGCAAGCGATTGCATTGAGGCAGGCCCCAAACCTGTGGTCGCAGCCTTCGGCAGCGGCTACAGAATAGGGCTTTACATCCTTCAAATCGTTTCCAGAGTCCTCCTGGGCCCGCTCAAGCCGATCACTCGCCCGCTTACTATGTTCCATGCGCATCTGGGGGATAGGTGCGTGGCGGCGATTGTGATAACATTCGGCGGTTTCCAGGGTGGCTCGCAAGGGTTGCCCTTACTGCGCAAATCCGTAGCATAACTCGTTGATTTGTCGTAAGTCGTTGCATGGCACTTGGTCAGCAGCGACGAGCTTCGTTCGTCCCGAATGGATGTGGCGAAGTTTCACCCGAAAAAGGAATCAGGCTTCTCATGGGCGAACTGGCCAAAGAAATCCTCCCGGTCAATATCGAAGACGAGCTGAAACAGTCCTACCTCGACTACGCGATGAGCGTAATTGTCGGGCGGGCACTGCCTGATGCACGCGATGGCTTGAAGCCCGTGCACCGGCGTGTGCTGTTTGCGATGAGCGAACTGAACAACGACTGGAACAAGCCGTACAAGAAATCTGCCCGTGTGGTCGGTGACGTAATCGGTAAGTATCACCCGCACGGTGATACGGCTGTTTACGACACTATCGTTCGAATGGCTCAGCCATTCTCCCTGCGCTACCTGCTGGTAGACGGTCAGGGCAACTTCGGTTCGGTCGACGGCGATAATGCCGCTGCGATGCGATACACCGAAGTGCGCATGACCAAGTTGGCCCACGAGCTGCTGGCCGACTTGCATAAAGAGACCGTGGACTGGGTGCCGAACTACGACGGCACGGAAATGATCCCGGCCGTCATGCCGACACGAATCCCCAACTTGCTGGTCAACGGTTCCAGCGGTATCGCTGTGGGCATGGCCACCAACATCCCGCCGCACAACCTCGGTGAAGTCATCGACGGTTGCCTGGCGCTGATCGACAATCCCGAGCTGAGCATCGACGAACTGATGCAGTTCATCCCGGGGCCTGACTTCCCGACGGCTGCGATCATCAACGGTCGTGCCGGCATCATCGAAGCCTATCGCACCGGTCGTGGCCGGATTTACATGCGTGCCCGCTCGATGATCGAAGACATCGACAAGGTCGGTGGCCGTCAGCAAATCGTGATCACCGAGCTCCCGTACCAGCTGAACAAGGCGCGTTTGATCGAAAAGATCGCCGAGCTGGTTAAAGAGAAGAAGCTCGAAGGCATTACCGAGCTGCGTGACGAGTCTGACAAAGACGGCATGCGCGTGGTGATCGAGCTGCGTCGCGGTGAAGTGCCGGAGGTTATCCTTAATAACCTTTACGCCCAGACCCAGTTGCAAAGCGTTTTCGGTATCAACATCGTTGCGCTGATCGATGGCCGCCCACGCATCCTTAACCTTAAGGATCTGCTGGAGGCCTTCGTACGTCACCGCCGTGAAGTGGTTACCCGCCGCACTGTTTTCGAACTGCGCAAAGCCCGTGAGCGCGGCCATATCCTTGAAGGTCAGGCCGTTGCCCTGTCCAACATCGATCCGGTCATCGCGCTGATCAAAGCGTCTCCAACCCCGTCCGAAGCCAAGGAAGCGCTGATCAGCACGCCTTGGGAGTCGACTGCGGTGGTGGCAATGGTTGAGCGTGCCGGTGCCGATTCGTGCCGCCCGGACAATCTTGACCCGCAATACGGCCTGCGCGACGGCAAGTACTTCCTGTCGCCAGAACAGGCCCAGGCCATTCTTGAATTGCGCCTGCACCGTCTGACCGGTCTTGAGCACGAGAAGCTGTTGGCCGAGTACCAGGAAATCCTCAATCAGATCGGCGAGCTGATCCGCATCCTCAACAGCGCCGAGCGGTTGATGGAAGTGATTCGCGAGGAACTGGAAGTCATCCGTGCTGAATACGGCGATGTGCGCCGTACTGAAATCCTGGATCACCGTCTTGACCTGACGCTGGGCGACATGATCCCGGAAGAAGAGCGCGTTGTGACCATTTCTCACGGTGGCTACGCCAAGACTCAGCCATTGGCTGCGTACCAGGCTCAGCGTCGTGGCGGTAAAGGCAAGTCGGCTACTGGCGTCAAGGATGAGGACTACATCGCTCACCTGCTGGTTGCCAACAGTCACACCACGCTGCTGCTGTTCTCCAGCAAAGGCAAGGTGTACTGGCTCAAGACCTACGAGATCCCTGAAGCGTCCCGAGCTGCCCGTGGTCGTCCATTGGTGAACCTGTTGCCGCTGGGTGAGGGTGAGTACATCACCACCATGCTGCCGGTCGAGGAATACACCGAAGGTCACTTTATCTTCATGGCAACCGCTAACGGCACCGTGAAGAAGACCCCGCTGGAATCCTTCAGCCGTCAGCGCAGCGTAGGCTTGATCGCGCTGGAACTGGACGAAGGCGACGTACTGATCAGTGCTGCCATCACCGATGGCGAGCGCGAAGTCATGC
The DNA here is from genome assembly GCF_055408345.1 of Pseudomonas sp. B424. Classification (NCBI taxonomy): domain Bacteria; kingdom Pseudomonadati; phylum Pseudomonadota; class Gammaproteobacteria; order Pseudomonadales; family Pseudomonadaceae; genus Pseudomonas; species Pseudomonas sp. B424. Next base: position 341,090 of record NZ_JBUZTL010000002.1, read on the forward strand.
TGTTCTCCGACGGTGGCAAGGTGACACGCTTCAAGGAGTCCGATGTACGTGCCATGGGCCGTACAGCCCGCGGCGTGCGCGGCATGCGTCTGCCAGAAGGGCAGAAGCTGATTTCGATGCTGATCCCTGAAGAAGGTAGCCAGATCCTCACCGCTTCGGCGCGTGGTTATGGCAAGCGTACGGCGATCAGTGAGTTCCCTGAATACAAGCGTGGCGGTCAGGGCGTTATCGCCATGGTCAGCAACGATCGTAACGGCCGACTGGTCGGTGCGGTTCAGGTTCAGGACGGCGAAGAGATCATGCTCATCTCCGATCAGGGCACTCTGGTACGTACCCGTGTCGACGAAGTGTCGAGCCTGGGTCGTAACACCCAGGGCGTCACCTTGATCAAGCTGGCCAGCGATGAAACGCTGGTCGGGCTTGAGCGGGTTCAGGAGCCTTCGGAAGTCGAAGGTGAGGAGCTCGAAGGTGAGGGCGAAGGCGGTGCAGAGTTCGACGGTGAGGCCATCCTCGATGGTGTTGACGACGAGCAGCCGCTAGAGGCTGGCGCTGACGAAGAAGAGCCGCAAGAATAAGCGGACACACAGGGGGGCGGATGAGAATTCGCCCCCTTGTTGTATGTCCGGCATGAAAGTTTGCGACACTTCGTGGTTCTGTAGGGGCGGGCTTGCTCGCGATAGCATCAGCGCGGTATATCAATAGACCTTGCTGGCCGTATCTGGAGCGAACCTGCTCCCACAAGGAACACAGTGTCGAGTGTTGATTTATTGCGTGACCACCAAATCAGAGTGAGAGTGGAAGTGAGCAAACGAGCCTATAACTTCTGCGCAGGTCCTGCTGCGCTACCTGAAGCTGTCCTGTTGCGTGCCCAGTCCGAGTTGCTCGACTGGCATGGCAAGGGCCTCTCGGTCATGGAGATGAGCCATCGCAGCGATGAGTTCGTGTCCATTGCGACCAAGGCTGAGCAGGATCTGCGTGACCTGCTGTCTATTCCCTCGAACTATAAAGTCCTGTTTCTGCAAGGCGGCGCAAGCCAGCAATTTGCTCAGATCCCGCTTAATCTGTTGCCTGAAAATGGCAAGGCCGATTACATCGACACGGGTATCTGGTCGCAGAAAGCCATTGAAGAAGGTTCGCGTTTCGGCCATATCAACGTGGCAGCAACCGCCAAGCCTTACGATTACTTCGCGATTCCCGGCCAGAATGAATGGAGCCTTTCGAAAGACGCGGCCTACGTTCATTACGCGCCAAACGAAACCATCGGTGGTCTGGAGTTCGACTGGGTTCCAGAAACCGGCGATGTGCCGCTAGTGGCGGACATGTCTTCGGACATTCTGTCGCGTCCGATTGATGTTTCGCGTTTCGGCATGATCTATGCGGGCGCCCAGAAAAATATCGGCCCGAGCGGTATTGTGGTCAACATCATTCGTGAAGACCTGCTGGGGCGTGCGCGCTCCATCTGCCCTACGATGCTTGACTACAAGGTCGCGGCCGACAACGGTTCGATGTACAACACGCCGCCAACGCTGGCCTGGTATCTGTCCGGCCTGGTGTTCGAGTGGCTCAAGGAGCAGGGTGGCGTTGAGGTCATCGGCAAGCTCAATGAAGTGAAAAAACGTACCCTGTACGATTTCATTGACGCCAGTGGCCTGTACAGCAACCCGATCAACATCTCTGACCGCTCGTGGATGAACGTACCGTTCCGTCTGGCTGACGATCGTCTCGACAAGCCATTCCTGGCTGGTGCTGAAGCACGTGGGCTGCTGAACCTCAAGGGCCATCGCTCGGTGGGCGGCATGCGTGCTTCGATCTATAACGCTGTGGACATCAATGCGGTAAACGCCCTGGTGGCTTACATGGCAGAGTTCGAAAAGGAACACGGCTAATGTCCGAACAGGAACTCAAGGCACTACGCCTGCGTATCGACAGCCTGGACGAAAAAGTTCTGGAGCTGATCAGTGAGCGGGCTCGCTGCGCCCAAGAAGTGGCGCGAGTCAAAATGGCTTCGCTGGCTGAGGGCGAAGTGCCGGTATTTTACCGGCCTGAGCGTGAGGCTCAGGTGCTCAAGCGTGTAATGGAGCGCAACAAGGGTCCGTTGGGTAATGAGGAGATGGCGCGGCTGTTCCGCGAGATCATGTCTTCTTGCCTGGCGCTGGAGCAGCCGCTGAAAGTGGCTTATCTCGGCCCTGAAGGCACCTTTACCCAGGCCGCAGCCATGAAACACTTCGGGCATGCTGTAATCAGCAAGCCAATGGCTGCCATTGATGAAGTGTTCCGTGAAGTTGCAGCGGGTGCCGTGAATTTTGGCGTGGTGCCGGTGGAGAACTCCACCGAAGGTGCGGTCAACCACACGCTCGACAGCTTCCTTGAGCATGACATGGTGATCTGTGGCGAAGTCGAGCTGCGTATCCACCATCACCTGCTGGTGGGTGAAAACACCAAGACTGACAGCATCAGCCGTATCTACTCTCACGCGCAGTCGCTGGCTCAGTGCCGCAAGTGGCTGGATGCGCATTACCCGAATGTCGAGCGTATCGCCGTTTCGAGCAATGCCGAGGCCGCCAAGCGAGTGAAGGGTGAGTGGAACTCTGCTGCCATTGCAGGGGATATGGCAGCAGGCTTGTACGGGTTGACCCGACTGGCCGAGAAAATTGAAGACCGCCCGGATAACTCCACGCGGTTCTTGATGATCGGCAGCCAGGAAGTGCCGCCTACCGGTGACGATAAAACTTCGATCATTGTTTCCATGAGCAACCGTCCTGGTGCGTTGCATGAATTGCTGGTGCCGTTCCATGAGAACGGGATCGATCTGACGCGCATCGAGACGCGTCCTTCGCGCAGCGGCAAATGGACCTATGTGTTTTTCATCGACTTTGCTGGCCATCATCGCGACCCGTTGGTCAAAAGTGTCCTGGAGCAGATCAGTCAAGAAGCCGTAGCACTTAAAGTACTGGGTTCCTACCCAAAAGCGGTTCTCTGAGGCGGTCAAACATGAGCGGTGATTTTCTCGCCCTGGCACAGCCGGGCGTGCAACAACTTTCGCCTTACGTTCCGGGCAAGCCTGTGGACGAGCTGGCGCGTGAGCTGGATCTGGACCCGGCGACAATCGTGAAACTGGCCAGCAACGAAAATCCTTTGGGTGCGAGCCCCAAGGCGCTGGAAGCCATTCGTGCCGAGTTGGCTGAGCTGACGCGTTACCCGGACGGTAATGGTTTCGCGCTTAAAAGCCTGCTGGCTGAACAGTGCGGTGTGCAGCTTGATCAGGTCACGCTGGGCAACGGTTCGAACGATATTCTGGAGCTGGTGGCGCGTGCCTATCTCGCGCCGGGCTTGAATGCCGTGTTCAGCGAGCATGCGTTTGCGGTCTATCCGATCGTCACCCAGGCGGTTGGCGCGCAGGCGCGGGTCGTGCCGGCCCGGGACTGGGGGCATGATTTGCCTGCCATGCTTGAGGCCATCGACAGCAACACCCGTGTGGTTTTCATCGCCAACCCGAACAACCCTACGGGTACCTGGTTCGGCGTCGATGCGCTGAACGAGTTCTTGCAGGATGTGCCCGAGCACGTGCTGGTGGTGCTGGACGAAGCCTATATCGAGTATGCAGAAGGCGGTGAGTTGCCCGATGGTCTGGAGTTCCTGGCCGCATATCCTAACCTGCTGGTCTCCCGCACGTTCTCCAAGGCCTACGGCCTGGCAGCCTTGCGCGTGGGCTATGGGTTGTCGACGGCTGTGGTTGCTGATGTATTGAATCGTGTTCGTCAGCCATTCAACGTCAACAGCCTGGCGCTGGCTGCGGCTTGCGCAGCACTGAAAGACACGGACTACCTGGCTCAGAGCCGGCATCTGAACGAAGCCGGGATGCAGCAATTGCAGGATGGCTTCCGCACGTTGGGCCTGGGCTGGATTCCGTCAAAGGGCAACTTCATTGCGCTGGATCTCGGTCAGGTAGCCGCTCCCGTCTATCAGGGACTATTGCGTGAGGGCGTCATTGTGCGTCCGGTGGCCAATTACGGGATGCCGAACCATCTGCGTATCACTATCGGTTTGCCGGCGGAAAATACCCGCCTGCTTGAGGCGCTGGCCAAGGTTCTAGCTCGTGGTTGATGTAAAGTCAGTGCAGTCTGCAAAACCTGTTATCGGTCGTTTGGTCGTTGTTGGATTGGGCCTGATTGGAGGCTCCTTCGCCAAAGGGATGCGCGAGAGCGGTCTGTGCGCGGAGGTGGTCGGTGTTGATCTTGACCCTCAGTCTTGTGTGCTTGCGGTGGAGTTGGGGGTGGTCGATCGCTGCGAGGCGGATCTGGCAGTCGCCTGTGTGGGCGCTGATGTGATCCAGTTGGCCGTGCCGATTCTGGCCATGGAGAAAATGCTCGGCCTTTTGGCGGGTATGGATCTGGGTCGGGCAGTCCTGACGGACGTGGGTAGCGCCAAAGGCAATGTGGTGCGCGCTGCTACCCAGGCCTTTGGTGGTATGCCAGCACGGTTTGTGCCCGGCCATCCGATTGCAGGGTCCGAGCAAAGTGGTGTTGAGGCCTCCAATGCCAGCCTGTTCGAGCGGCACAAGGTTATTTTGACGCCTGTGGTGCAAACCGATCCTGATGCGCTGGCCCTGGTCGATGCGATGTGGCGTGCCCTTGGGGCTGACGTAGAGCACATGCAGGTTGAGCGCCATGATGAGGTGTTGGCTGCAACCAGCCATTTGCCTCATCTGCTGGCTTTCGGGCTGGTGGACTCTCTTGCCAAGCGCAACGAGAATCTGGATATCTTCCGTTACGCTGCGGGTGGCTTCCGTGATTTCACAAGAATCGCTGGCAGCGACCCGGTAATGTGGCATGACATTTTCCTTGCGAATCGCGAGGCGGTGCTGCGCACATTGGATACATTTCGCAGTGACCTCGACGCCTTGCGCGACGCGGTCGATGCAGGGGATGGGCATCAATTGCTGGGCGTCTTTACGCGCGCCCGGGTTGCCCGCGAGCATTTCAGTAAAATCCTGGCCCGCCGGGCCTATGTGGACGCTATGAATTCCAACGATCTGATCTTTTTGGCAAATCCTGGTGGTCAAGTAACTGGCCGGATCCGCGTACCAGGCGACAAATCCATTTCTCACCGCTCGATCATGCTCGGCTCTTTGGCTGAAGGCACGACCGAGGTGGAAGGTTTCCTTGAAGGCGAGGATGCCCTGGCAACGTTGCAGGCATTCCGTGACATGGGGGTGGTGATTGAAGGGCCGCACCATGGTCGCGTGACCATTCATGGTGTTGGCTTGCATGGCTTGAAAGCCCCGCCTGGCCCGATCTATCTGGGCAACTCGGGTACTTCGATGCGTCTGTTGTCGGGTCTGCTGGCCGCGCAAAGCTTCGATACCACGCTGACTGGCGACGCTTCCCTTACCAAGCGCCCGATGAATCGGGTGGCCAATCCATTGCGCGAAATGGGTGCAGTGATTGAAACCGCTGCCGAAGGTCGTCCGCCGATGACCATTCGCGGCGGTCATGCGCTGAAAGGTATGAACTACACCTTGCCGATGGCCAGCGCTCAGGTTAAGTCCTGTCTGCTGCTCGCAGGCTTGTATGCAGAAGGCAAGACTTCGGTCACCGAGCCTGCACCGACTCGTGACCACACCGAGCGCATGCTGCAAGGCTTCGGCTACCCGGTTACGGTTGATGGGCCTACAGCTTCGGTTGAGTCGGGTCATAAGCTGACGGCGACTCATATTGAAGTGCCAGGCGATATTTCTTCGTCGGCGTTCTTTCTGGTTGCTGCTTCGATCGCTGAAGGCTCGGATCTGCTGCTTGAGCATGTAGGCATCAACCCGACACGTACTGGCGTTATCGATATTTTGCGTCTGATGGGGGCGGATATCACCCTCGAAAACCAGCGCGAAGTGGGCGGTGAGCCGGTAGCAGACCTGCGTGTGCGTGCTGCCAAACTCAAAGGTATCGAGATTCCTGAAGAGCTGGTGCCGCTGGCGATTGATGAATTTCCGGTGCTGTTCGTGGCTGCGGCGGTGGCTGAGGGTCGTACGATCCTGCGTGGCGCAGAAGAGCTTCGGGTCAAGGAGTCTGACCGGATTCAGGTGATGGCAGATGGCTTGCTGACGCTGGGTGTGAAGTGCGAGCCGACACCGGACGGCATCATCATTGATGGCGGAACAATCGGTGGCGGTGAAGTTCATGGGCATGGTGATCACCGCATCGCTATGGCCTTTAGCGTGGCTTCGTTGCGCGCTACTGCTCCAATTCGTATTCATGACTGCGCCAACGTAGCGACTTCGTTTCCGAACTTCCTTGCCCTGTGCAAGCAAGTGGGCATGCGTGTTGCCCAAGAGGCCAACTCGTGATGGTTTTGGCACCGGTTATCACCATCGATGGCCCTAGCGGTTCAGGTAAAGGTACCGTTGCGGGCATTCTGGCCAAGCGTCTGGGGTGGAACCTGCTCGACTCCGGTGCCTTGTATCGTTTGCTCGCTTTTGCTGCGGGCAACCACGGTGTTGCGCTGGATAACGAGGCGTTACTTGAAAAGCTGGCTGCGCATCTTGATGTGCAATTCATCGGGGCGACCGACGGTAAGCCCGCACGCATCATTCTGGAAGGCGACGATGTGACTCACGCTATTCGCAGTGAGGCTGTTGCAGCTGGAGCCTCGAAAGTCGCGGCTTTGCCGGCCGTTCGTGATGCATTGCTTCAGCGTCAGCGTGCATTTCAGGAGCTGCCGGGCCTGGTTGCAGATGGTCGTGACATGGGTACGGTGGTATTTCCTGATGCTCCGTTGAAGGTATTTCTGACGGCTAGCGCTGAAGAGAGGGCCCGTCGCCGTTACTTGCAGTTGAAGGCTAAGGGGGATGATGTTAGTCTCTCGGGTCTGCTAGATGAGATTCGTGCCCGCGATGAGCGTGATACGCAGCGTGCAATAGCCCCGCTTAAGCCGGCGGCTGATGCTATACAGCTGGACTCTACGGAGTTGTCCATCGAGCAGGTGCTGGAACACATCATGAGTGAAATCGCGCTTCGCGATATTGCCTGATGACCAAGAAAGCGTGCAGGAGACCAGAAATAGTCCTGCATGCCTTCTTTTATATAAACGTAACCCACATTGTCTGGAATGTGGCAGATGGGCGTATTCCTTCGCCCTTGATTAACAGGAATTAAAATGAGCGAAAGCTTTGCAGAACTCTTTGAAGAAAGCCTAAAAACCCTGAATCTTCAGGCTGGCTCGATCATCACCGCTATCATCGTTGATATCGATTACCAAGCTGGTTGGGTTACCGTTCACGCTGGTTTGAAGTCTGAAGGCCTCATCCCGCTGGAGCAGTTCCACAACGACGCTGGCGAACTGAACATCAACATCGGTGATGAAGTTCACGTTGCGCTGGACGCGGTCGAAGACGGCTTTGGCGAAACCAAGCTGTCCCGTGAAAAAGCCAAGCGCGCTGAATGCTGGATCGTTCTGGAAGCAGCCTTCGCAGCAGAAGAAGTGGTCAAGGGCGTTATCAACGGTAAGGTTAAAGGCGGCTTCACTGTCGACGTTAACGGCATCCGTGCGTTCCTGCCAGGTTCTCTGGTTGATGTTCGTCCAGTGCGCGACACCACGCACCTGGAAGGCAAAGAGCTGGAATTCAAGGTCATCAAACTTGACCAGAAGCGCAACAACGTTGTTGTTTCGCGTCGTAGCGTACTTGAAGCAGAGAACTCGGCTGAGCGTGAAGCTCTGCTGGAATCCTTGCAAGAAGGTCAGCAAGTTAAAGGTATCGTTAAAAACCTCACGGATTACGGCGCATTCGTCGATCTGGGTGGTGTCGATGGCCTGCTGCACATTACCGACATGGCTTGGAAGCGTATCAAGCATCCTTCCGAAATCGTCAACGTTGGCGACGAGATTGATGTCAAGGTTCTGAAGTACGATCGCGAACGCAATCGTGTTTCCCTGGGCCTGAAGCAGCTGGGCGAAGATCCATGGGTTGCTATCAAAGCCCGTTACCCAGAAAGCACTCGCGTTACCGCTCGTGTAACCAACCTGACCGACTACGGCTGCTTCGCTGAGCTGGAAGAAGGCGTTGAAGGTCTGGTGCACGTTTCTGAAATGGACTGGACCAACAAGAACATCCACCCTTCGAAAGTCGTACAAGTCGGCGACGAAGTGGAAGTTATGGTTCTGGACATCGACGAAGAGCGTCGTCGTATCTCCCTGGGCATCAAGCAGTGCAAATCTAACCCATGGGAAGATTTCTCTGGCCAGTTCAACAAGGGCGATAAAATCTCCGGCACCATCAAGTCGATCACCGATTTCGGTATCTTCATTGGTCTGGACGGCGGTATCGACGGCCTGGTTCACCTGTCCGACATCTCCTGGAACGAAGTTGGCGAAGAAGCCGTACGTCGTTTCAAGAAGGGCGACGAGCTGGACACCGTTATCCTGTCTGTTGATCCAGAGCGTGAGCGCATCTCCCTGGGTATCAAGCAGCTGGAAAGCGATCCGTTCTCCGAGTACGTACAAGAGAACGATAAAGGCGCAATCGTTAAGGGCATCGTGAAAGAAGTTGACGCTAAAGGCGCCATCATCACTCTGGCCAACGATATCGAAGCGACTCTGAAAGCCTCCGAAATCAGCCGTGACCGCGTTGAAGACGCGCGCAACGTTCTGAAAGAAGGCGAAGAAGTAGAAGCCAAGATCATCAGCGTTGATCGCAAGAGCCGCGTAATCCAACTCTCCATCAAGTCGAAAGATGATGCTGAAGAGAAAGAAGCAATCCAGAGCCTGCGCGACAAGCCAGCTACCTCTGAGATCGCTGCTGGTCCGACCACTTTGGGCGACCTGTTGCGTGCACAAATGGAAAAACAGAACTAAGTTCTGATTGACCATAGAAAAAGGGCGACTTAGGTCGCCCTTTTTTGTGCCTGCGATTTGAGTGAGTGAGTGGGGGAGCGTTTGTATGGGCTTTTTGGTGCTCGGGCAGGCGAGGCTGTGGGTGAGGGCGGGCGCTGCCGCCAGGCTGTCTGAATAAGGCGTTGGGTGGTAGCTGTCTGAGTGTCAGGTGTATTCATGGGGTCGAAGGACGATTGGGGTCGGGTTTGCAGCTTGCAAAGATAAGTCAAATCATGGGCTGTTCAAATTCTTTCGATCATGCTAAAACCTTGGAAGTGCTGATCTAGCTGCTTGAAAAAGAAGGGAAAAATATGACGAAGTCGGAGTTGATCGAACGAATTGTCACCCATCAAGGGCTACTTTCATCCAAGGATGTAGAGTTGGCCATCAAGACCATGCTTGAACAAATGTCCCAATGCCTGGCGACCGGTGATCGAATCGAAATCCGTGGTTTTGGCAGCTTCTCGCTGCACTACCGCGCCCCTCGCGTCGGACGCAACCCCAAGACCGGCCAGTCTGTCAGCCTGGACGGAAAATTTGTCCCTCATTTCAAGCCGGGTAAAGAGCTACGGGACCGAGTGAATGAAGATGAGGAAGGCGACATTTAATCTTTCAGGGAGCAGGAGTTACCTATGCGGAACGTCAAGCGCGCAGTTTTAGTGGTGCTGTCCCTGATCGTCATGTTTGGGGTTGTAATTTTCATGCTCGAAAATCAGCAGCCCACGGCATTGATGTTTTTGGGCTGGCGCTCCCCCGAACTGCCGGAATCGTTGTTTTTCATGGGCGCTTTACTGGCTGGCCTGGCGGCTGGGCCGGTTATAGGTTTCATTGCTTACAGACGAAAGGCAAGCAGGCTAAAGCGCCGGTTGCTGGCGCAATCATAAGTCTTCTTCCTTGGGCTTTCATGCAGTCAGCGTACGTGGCTCAGTCCGCTTGCGCGAAGACGCTGGGAAGGTTTTGTGAGCTGCTTGTCTTCATAAAAAGCACAGCCAGAATAACTCTGTAGATTGAGAATTTTCCTATAGGGCGGTGGGTTGTAATGTTTTGTAATGCTGGCAAAATGCGGACAGTTCTCGATGGACAGAAATTTTTAAGCTTCCTTAGGCAAACAGTGATAGTTAAGCCTGATGATCAAAGTCTCGATTTCAAGCGTTTTTAAAAATTTCTGCATAACGAGCCCACAGTTTCTTAATGAAGGCAGGCCTTGGTTGTGAGTGGCAATTTTCGTATTCCCGTTGAAACATCGTCAAATGAGGTGGATCTGCTCTCCTTGTTTCAGACATTCTGGCAACAAAAGAAGATTATCGTTGCGACGAGTGTGGTGTGTGGTCTGGTGGCATTAGCGTACGCCTGCTTCGTGACACCCGAGTACCAGGTGAGTAGTGTTCTTCGCCCTACAGCGATCAACGAGCTGGATGCGCTCAACCGATCAGGTGTTTATACCTTGCCACCCAGCGAAGCATTGCTAAAAATTGGTTCATTGCTTGAGTCCTATGAAGTACGATTGCGTTTTTTCGAGACGAGCGAGCCGTTATTCAGTCAATTCAAGCGTCCGGGTCGCACTTTGGAGCAGAGCTTTGAAGAGTTCAATCGTGACTCTTTAAAATTACTTCTTCCGGATCCTAAAAAAACGGATTCGCTCAGCGCAGCCATTGGGATGGTGTTGAACTACCCTGAGGGTGTCGACGGTGTGCAAATTCTTAATGGTTTTGTTGATAGCGCAATCACGTTCGCGCGCGAGCAAATTGCTGCGGACCTTAAGGTCATTGTCAATAATCGTCTGACTGAGCTGAAAGGGAAAATTGACGCTGCCCGCTCAAATTATGAGACTGAAAAACAGGTGCGCATGTCAACCCTTCTTGAGAACGACAACCTGAAACGCGCTCAGCTACAGGACGAACTCAAGGCGCTACGCCAACAACTAAAGGTTGAACGTGCGGATCGCATGGCGCAATTGAGTGAAGCCATTGGCATTGCTAAGTCACTGGGTATTCAAAAACCTACGACACCTTCCGCTATGGGGGACTCTGCGCGTGCAGGCGATGTGAGTCTTATGCGCACTGAGATCAATAATCAACAGATACCGTTGTATTTTCTGGGGGTTGATGCGCTTGAGGCCGAGCGTACTTCCTTGCAGCAACGGAAAAACGACGATTTCACCGAAAATAGAATCGCGCAAATAGCTCGCGAATTGCAATTGTTGCAAACCAACCGTGAAGTTGAAGTGCTTAATCAGCGTGAGAATGAAGACTTGTTTCTGAAGGGCGTTGAGCCACTTCGTGCTGAGATTATCCGGTTGGGCGGGGTGAGCTCTATTGACTTTAACAACCTGAAACTGGTCTCAGTTGATCGCAAGGCGATGAATCCAACGAGCCCAATCAAACCTAAGAAGACTTTAATCGTATTGTTGGGGTTCATGTTGGGCGCTCTGCTCGGCATCCTGATTGTTATTGCAAGGCACTTTCTGACTCAGCGTCGCGAAGAGCTTTATAAGCCTTCGGACTACGTGTCTCAAGTTCCTTCGAGCAGTTCGATGAGGCGCAGCGAGATATTGCAAAGCGACCGACGCTGACAAGATATCGGGCTGATACTTTTCAGCCCGGATCTATGGATGAATTGCCTCTTTATGGAGCTGTACCGATAGAAAAGTATGCCTTTCCCAAGGATATATCACTCTATGTCGATCTGTACGGGGCAGGCTTCTTGCTGTCAATTTGCAGGCGATTTTTATGGGCGGGTTGAGAGTTTAAAAACTTTCATTGTTTTGAGCAAGAACCCTCGTTTGGCTGCAAGCATCATTTCAGCGCGTGTATACAGGCCGGCCCCAATTACAGCTCATGCTCAATTTTCCTGGCCATATGAGGGGCTAAGCAATGGGTGCAGAGCCGAAGCGCAGAGGTTTCACGCCGAACCCTGCGCGGCGAACATATTCTTGCGATCCACAGTCCTATCCCGCATAAACAATCAGCCAAAGGCCTGTCGAATGGCAGTCATCGAGGTCATGCGATTGTATCGAGATTGAGCTGTACCAGTGGTCGTCTGATCAATAACATCACGGTCCTGCTGTCTCACAAGAGGCATAATGTGTTTTTCAGCATTTGCATGGCATCTGCTGGGGCTGCATTACAAGAGTGAGGGCTCAAGGGCGGCTTTGTTGAAATGGACGGTGAGCGCTGTATTATTGGTGCAGGTTTTTTAGGGTGCGGCTAGGTTCTTGCTGCGGACGAATAGGATGCTATGCGCACCTGTGCTTCAGGGATGAAGCAATGAACAGAGCACGTGTATTTGCAGTATGGCTAAATAATGGCGCGCCAAGTCTCTGTGCTATAAACCTGGGCTTTTCTTAAATTCGAATTGACTGTATCAATCAACTGAGATCCGCTGATTGAGGGCCGCTCTGTAATGCAGCAGCGCAACGACGCCCATAACAGGGCGACTTATCATTGGCAAACACATTGCACGATGGTAAAACATGGAAGGATTTACATATGAATTACTCATGCCTATAACAAGCACAGTAACTGCCCACGAAACCACCCGACCCAGAGCTGACGACTGGTATCTGGTGCAATGCAAGCCAAGACAAGACGAGCGGGCAGAAGAGAATCTTGCGCGTCAGGGTTATGAGTGCGCGCGGCCCACCTGTCGGCGTGAACGTCTGCAAAACGGACAATTGCAACACCTCGAAGAATCCCTGTTTCCGGGCTATCTGTTTATACACATGCCGTCTGGCGCCAACTGGGCCCCTTTACGCTCAACTCGTGGTGTAGCGCGCGTTGTAGCCTTCGGTGGTCGTCCATTGGCCGTCAGTTACGAGCTGATCCTCAATTTGAAAAGTCGTGCAGAATCCTGCCTGATTTCTGCATTCAGTCCGGGCGAAAAAGTCACCATTTTGGACCAGAGTTTTGCAGGCATTGAATCCATTTTTATGACGATGGACGGCGAAGAACGAGTAATCCTGCTTATCAATTTGATGAATCGTCAGCAACAGATCAGCTTGCCACTAGCCAGTATTGCCAGTCGTTAATTGAATTCTGGCCAGCGGCTGGGCAATGTAAACACAAGCCGTTCTCAGGAAATCGACGATGAATCCTGGGGCGGTAGCGTGCATTTAAGAAAAACGGAATTCATCCCATCACTTACTCGCTCTACGAGTCGTGCATCGGAGTAGTTAAGGAAATGTTTAAAACATGACCACGATCAAACGTAAAGGAATAATTCTCGCTGGTGGTTCAGGCACTCGCTTGCACCCGCTAACGCTGGGTGTCTCCAAGCAGATGTTGCCAATCTATGACAAGCCCATGATCTTTTATCCACTGTCAGTGTTGATGTTGGCAGGCATGCGAGAGATCTTGATAATTTCGACACCTGAAGACTTACCATGTTTCAAAAAACTATTGGGCGATGGCAGTCAATACGGTATCGAACTCAGTTATGCGGAACAACCTAGCCCCGATGGGTTGGCACAAGCCTTTCTCATAGGCGAAGAGTTTATTGGTAACGATTCCGTTTGTCTGATTCTGGGTGACAATATTTTTTACGGCCAGAACTTTTCAGGCCATCTTCGCGCTGCCATGTCTCAAGCAACTGGCGCCACAGTGTTTGGTTACCATGTTTCAGACCCGGAGCGTTTTGGCATTGTTGAGTTCGACAGAAGCGGCCGGGCACTGAGCATTGAAGAAAAGCCATTAAAACCAAAGTCCAACTATGCTGTGACAGGTCTTTATTTCTATGATAATCAGGTCGTTGAAATAGCCAAAAAAATCAAGCCTTCAGCACGAGGTGAGCTGGAAATTACGGATGTCAATCGTGCGTATCTTGAACAAAACAACCTTGTTGTTGAAATGCTGGGGCGGGGGTTTGCCTGGCTGGACACAGGGACGCATGAGTCTTTGCTAGAAGCAAGCCACTTTGTGCATACAATCGAGCAGCGACAGGGGCTGAAAGTGGCTTGCCTGGAAGAGATTGCATTTAATAGTGGTTGGATAACGGCTGAAACCTTGGATGTTCAAGCGCAAAGGCTGAAGAAAACAGGCTATGGGCAGTACTTAACTAAATTGCTGAATGAGAGGAAAGGCGCGTGAAGTTCACCCTGACAGACATCTTCGGTATTGTTATTATCGAGCCGAAGGTTTTTACGGATGAGCGTGGGTGGTTCATGGAAAGTTTTAATCAGCGCGATTTTAATGAGGGGCTTTCTAGGTTGGGACTGCCAGAGCCTCAATGTTTCGTACAGGACAATCAGTCGTGTTCGAAAAAAGGCGTTTTGCGCGGGCTGCATTACCAGCTTGAACCGCATGCCCAGGGGAAGTTGGTTAGTGTTACCCAAGGCGCTGCCTTTGATGTTGCCGTAGACATCAGAAAAGGTTCTTCCACTTTCGGTCAATGGTTCGGAATCGAGTTATCAGCTGTCAATAAAAAAATGCTATGGATTCCCGCCGGTTTTGCCCACGGCTTTCTGGCATTGGAAGATGACACATATTTTAGTTATAAAACCACAAGCTTCTATGACAAGATTTCAGAACGAAGCTTGCTATGGTCTGACGTTGCCCTGAATATTGACTGGCCGTCTTTAAGTTCGTATCTAATCAGTGACAAGGATAGGCGAGCTCCATCCCTGTCTAATGCAGCTTTGCTGTAAAAGGTATGTCGCAGTTGAATATGTCTGTGTCCTAGAAATATGTTGCGATTAAGAATGCGCTGATGGCGGATCATTTGTTCGCACCGTGATGTGCGATAAATTCGAACCAGTATTCGATGGCGAGTATGCGTAAAGTTTGCTTCGTGTAGGGGAATTGCTTTGAACGACAAGCCTGTATTTGTAACGCAACCTTATTTGCCTGACCTTTCAGAGTTTTTACCTTACCTGGAAAGTATCTGGGAAAGCAAAATACTTACGAACGGTGGGCCAATGCATCAGCAATTGGAAGCTGAGCTGTGTGAATATTTGGGGGTTGAGCATATAGCACTGTTCAATAACGGAACAATTGCATTGTTGACGGCTTTACAAGCCTTGCGTATCACAGGGGAGGTAATTACGACCCCTTACTCGTTTGTAGCCACTGCTCACTCGTTACTCTGGAACGGTATAAAGCCTGTCTTCGTTGACATCGATCCCATTACATTGAACATGGATCCGACTAAAGTTGAATCGGCAATAACCCCCCTCACAACGGCGATATTGCCTGTGCACTGTTACGGCCATCCGTGTGATGTAGGCGCCATCCAGGCCATTGCTGATAACTATAATCTGAAAGTTATTTATGATGCTGCTCATGCGTTTGCGGTGAAAGATAGTGGTGGTAGTGTACTGAGGCATGGCGATTTGAGTGTGCTTAGTTTTCACGCGACCAAAGTCTTCAATACCTTTGAAGGTGGGGCGATCGTCTGCCCGGATGCCAAAACGAAGCAGCGCATTGAGCACTTGAAGAACTTTGGTTTTGTTGACGAAGTGACAGTTGTTGCGCCAGGTATCAATGGAAAGATGAGCGAGATCAACGCAGCCTTCGGTTTACTCCAGTTAAAGCATATCGATACTGCGTTATGCTTGCGTGGCAAGATAGATGCTCTGTATCGAGTAGGTCTCGCGGGAGTGAAAGGAATCAAGGTTGTAGAAGAGAGTGGGCAAGACAAAGCTAATTTCTCATATTTCCCTATATTGATTGAAGAAGATTACCCGCTGAGTCGAGATGAGTTGTATGAGAAGTTCAAGTCAATAAACATTTTTGTGCGACGCTATTTTTACCCACTCATTAGTGATTTTCCAATGTATCGTGGACTGCCCTCCTCAAATAAAGTTAATCTTCCGGTAGCGGACAGTGTCTCACAGCGCGTTCTCTGTCTTCCTATTTATCCAGCGTTGCAGCTTGATCAAGTGGAGCAGATTATTGCTTTTGTCAGACAGCAATCCCCAGCGTGAGTCACTAACGTTTAATCAGTTGGTTTGGAGTTTATTTCACTAGAGGTTTTAACTTGAGCTTTAAGCGTAATGTAATAGCCAGTTATATCAGTCAGATTTACACGGCGGTCATTGGTATCGTCATGCTTCCCTTCTATATAAAACTTATGGGAAGCGAAGCGTATGGCATGATAGGTTTCTTTACGATGCTTCAGGCTTGGTTTGCTTTGTTGGACCTCGGTTTAACACCAACGATTGGCCGTGAAACGGCTAGATTTAATGCTGGAGCATTGGACGTTACTGCATTCAGAAGGCTATACCGGTCACTCAGTTGCATTTTTGTGGGTGTGGCTGTGCTGGGCGCTGTGCTCTTGTATTCTCAGGCTGCAAATATTGCAAACCACTGGTTGAAGGTGGAAGTGGTTTCGGTCTATGACATTAAAACAGCTCTTGAGATCATTGCGGTCTGTGTGTCGTTACGTTGGTTGGGGGGGCTGTATAGAGGGATCATTACGGGGTTTGAGCAGTTAGTGTGGCTGAGCGGCTTTAACCTGATTGTGGGCACGCTAAGGTTTGTCTTGGTTATTCCGGTGATGGCGTATTTCGGATATACACTCTTCGTATTTTTCAGCTATCAGTTGTGTCTTGCTTTAGCTGAATGTATAGGCTTGTGGGTCAAAAGTGTACGGCTGCTGCCTGCTTTGACCAAGGTTGAAAGAGCGGTGTTGGGCTGGTCATTCAAGCCTGTTAAACCCGTCTTGAAATTTTCATTGAGCATTGCTTTTACTTCAGCCGTTTGGGTGTTGGTGACTCAAACGGACAAGCTGGTACTTTCAAGTATCCTACCACTAGCCGATTATGGGGTTTATACATTAGCCGTACTGGTTGCCAGCGGAATCATGATAATCGGGGCACCCATCAGTCAAGTTTTGATGCCACGAATGGCCAGCCTGCATGCCTCAGGGAAGCATGATGAGGTCGTGGCGATTTATAAATCAAGCACCCAGATAGTTACAGTGATCGCAGGTGCAGCTGCTATCACATTGATCTTTTGTGCCAAATCGTTGCTTTATGTATGGACGGGAAGCTTGCAGGTTGCTGAGCAAGCAGCACCGATTTTGCAACTCTATGCTGTCGGTAATGCGTTGCTCGCAATTGGTGCATTCCCCTATTACATGCAGTATGCACGAGGAAATCTGTTCTATCATTTACTCGGTAATGCACTGATGGTTGTAATTATTATTCCGTTGATTGTGATCGCTGCAAAAAATTATGGTGGTGTTGGCGCGGGTTACGTCTGGTGTGGCATGAATGTGTTATATCTGTTTTGTTGGGTAGGATATGTCCACCGAAAGATCATGCCAGGCGTACATGTTGAATGGTTATTACTTGATGTATTAAAGATTTTTATCCCCGCCTTATCAGGTGGCTTTTTAATAAGTTTTCTGTTTCCGGTGTCTGGAGGTACAGCACTTAGCGTGGTTCATGTGTTGGCTGTTGGCGGGGCGGCATTAATCATATCAATCTTTGCATCTCCTTTTGTGCGACATCTAATACTTACCAGGATGGCGAGATGAACAGTGTGGTTGTGAAAGGCGGGGTGTCGAAACCCCCAAAATTATCTGTTTGCGTCGTAACGTATAATCACGAGGCTTATTTGCGTGACTGTTTGGAAAGTATTGTTCGGCAAGCAGTCGATTTTGATTATGAAATTATTATCGGTGACGACGCATCGACAGATCATACGCGTGAAATTATTCATGAGTTTAAGGCCCGATACCCGGGCGTGGTGAAGGCTGTATTTCATGATCGTAATATCGGCTCCACAGCAAACTACACTGCTGTTCACGCTGCGGCTAAAGGCAAGTATATAGCTCATGTAGACGGTGATGATTTGATGTTGCCAGGAAAGCTGCAGTGCCAGGTCGATTATTTAGATGCTCATCCGCGTTGTAATGTTGTGTGGCATCAGGTCACTTTTTTTAATGAGGCCGGTGATGCGTGCGTTATGCCCACGCTGGCTTCAAGCGTATTAAATGTGGAGCTGTATACCAGAGATCTGATGCTCTGTGGTTCAGTGGCGGCTCACAGCTCTACTATGTATCGGGCTGAAAAGTTTTTCCTGCACGGTCCTTCAACTGAAGAGTTAATTGACTGGTACATTTTGATTCGTCTTATCGATGATGGCTATGGAATTGTGCTGAATGCTAATCTGGGTAAGTACAGGCTGCATGCGGGAGGGTTGTCCAGCGGTGCAAAAGCGACATTAAAAATGCGTCGTTTTTTTTGTGATAGTCAACTTAAAATACTTCGTTTGCACCCTGAGTATTCGAGAGAAGTTGCTGCGTGCTCTTTGATGACAACCTTGTTGGATGCTGTTTTTTTACGCAAGTGTTTCGTGCTCTCGTTGAGGGTCTTTCTACGCGCCAGATCGCTGCCTAGGTTCAGGGATATTTTGAAATTGAAAGGGCTGTACCTTGCCAATAGGCGGCCTGTTTAATTCTAGGGGGTGGCCATATTATATAGTTTCCGTATTGTGATAATGATTATTTTTGGCGGTTCTTATGGTGTATTTATCGGGGTTAGGGCTTTTATATTTCTCATGGATTGTGGAGACATTTACTCGATACAAAGGTAATTTCTTTTATTGTTTATCTCTAATATTTTGCGGTGCGCTAGCCGTTTTGCGCGGCCAAGTAGGCACGGATACTCATAATTATGAGGTGATCACAAGTAGTTTTCGTGAGGGAGCCGGTATTGACGGGTGGGAGCCTGGTTTTATATGGGGTGTAAAATTTTTACAAGTATTTTTCTCCTCTGACTCTGTGGTGATCAGATTAGTCTCTTTATGTTTTACGCTGGCCTTGATTCGTCTTGTCTTTAAAGGTGGGAGAGACTGGCGATACTTTATTATGATTTTCTTTGTGCCGGGTTACTTCTTCTCCTACAGTATGAACGTACTGCGGCTTGGGTTGGCCACACTGATGATGTTTTACATGGTGGTGACTGTTATCGAGGGGGATAAAAGAGTCAAGGCTACGCTGCTTGGTGTTGCCGCGGTGTTGTTCCAGTATTCGATTGTTTTTTCACTGTTTTTTATTGGCGTGACCTCGATCAAGTTTTGGCAGGGTAAGCGGTTATACTGGGTTCTAGCAGCCTGCTGCCTAGCGATTGGCTTCCTGTTTCTGAAAATTGACTATGTAATATTCAAACTCGATACCTATTCAGACAGTGAATATGTGAATGTGGGTGGTTTTTCCGGTTTGAGTATCGTTGTCGTCATGTGCATCATTCTCGTGGGTGTAATATTTTCTAACTTGCCACGTACTGCAAAGGGTAAATTGGTATGCCTGGGTGGTGGGATGATGCTTGTGTTTTACCTCATGGCTTTTTATAGCTATGCCGGGTTAAGACTGCTTGATCTATTAAGTGTCAGTTTGGCTTTGGCGGCCGTTGTACTGCATGCGCAAGCGGAAGAGGAATTTAATACCTTTTTCAAAGTCAGTCTTTTTTTAGCTGGGCTTACGTCTGCTCTTTTCACCGCCAAGGGCTTTATACAGTTTGAGGGGGTAGGTGATAGTCCTTTTTTACCTTATCATTTCTTTGGCAATGATTGTGTTGCTACAGTGTTGTCCATCTGTGAATAAATAATTATGCATAACAAAATGAAGAAAAGACTGGTAATCGTAACAACCGTTCCCGAGACGTTGGTTTCAATTTTAAAGGGACAGCCCAGATTTTTGAATGGTAAATTTGATGTGTCTTTAGTGAGTTCGCCCGAAGTTGATGCGGGGAAACTTGAAGCATCAGAGGGAGTTCCGGTTTACCCCGTGCCAATGTTCAGAGGCATAAGTTTGTTCAAGGATTTGATTTCTGTAGTCAATATGATTTTTCTGTTGCACCGGCTAAAGCCAGATGTTGTTCATTCGTACACCCCGAAAGCAGGGCTGGTGGCCATGGTCGCCGGCTTCGTTTGCAGAGTCCCTGTCAGGATTCATACTTTTACAGGGCTGATTTTCCCTACTCAGAGAGGATTCAAGCAGAAACTGCTGATTTGGGTCGATAGGTTGATTTGTCTGTGCGCCACCAAGGTTGTACCAGAGGGTAATGGCGTAAAAAAAGACTTGATCGCGTTCAATATAACGTACAAACCAATGAAGGTCATTGGGCATGGCAACGTCGCCGGTGTGGATTTCACCTACTTTGACAAGGCGTCTCCTATCGTCCTTGAGCAAGCGCATTGTTTGAGAGAAACATTGGGTATCTCCAAGGATGACTTCGTATTTTGTTTCATTGGGCGATTGAATAATGACAAGGGCTTGTCAGAGCTTGCAGCAGCCTTCCAGCAACTTCATGCGCGTGCTCATCTGATTGTGGTTGGGGGTATTGATACCAGCGCTCCTGTAGACGCAGAGACCCTCTCGTTTCTCGAGAGCAATGAGTATATTCATTTATTAGGTCATCAGGAAGATGTCCGGCCAGCACTTAGTGCTTGCACTGTCCTGGTGTTGCCAAGTTACAGAGAGGGGTTTCCCAATGTGCTTTTACAAGCCGGTGCGATGGGTAAAAGTGCAATTGCTACGGACATTAACGGATGCAATGAAATCATCGAGTCAGGGGTTAATGGTTGGCTGGTTCCAGCCCGGAAAATTGATCCTCTTTTAAATGCAATGTGCGAAGCGCTCAACATCCCTGCCTCCAAACTTGTAGAAATGGGGGGCGAGGCATTTACTCGGGTCGCAAGTTGTTTCGATCAAAAAGAGCATTGGCAACGAATGGTGTTTTTTTATAATGAGGAATTACGAGTTGAAACGACTATTTGATGTGGTGCTGGCCTTTATAGGCCTGATTGTTCTTTCCCCCGTTTTGCTCATTGTGTCTCTTTTGGTTCGTCTGAAGCTGGGAGGACCTGTTTTCTTCACTCAGACGCGTCCGGGGCTGAATGGCCAACCCTTCAAAATGATCAAGTTTCGCACGATGAAAAACGGTGTCGACAAAAACGGAAACCTTCTACCTGATACTGAGAGAATGACGGATTTCGGTCAGTTATTGCGATCTACAAGCCTGGACGAACTTCCTGAGTTATGGAATGTATTAAAAGGGGATATGAGTCTGGTGGGGCCACGCCCCCTATTGATGCAGTATTTGCCCTTGTATTCTCGGGAGCAGAATCGCAGGCATGAGGTGAAACCCGGCGTCACTGGGTGGGCTCAAGTAAATGGCCGGAATTCACTTAGTTGGGATGATAAATTCAAACTTGACACCTGGTATATTGATAACAGGTCGCTGTTGTTGGATGTCAAGATACTTTTCTTGACCGTTAAGAAAGTGATTGCGAGGGATGGAATCTCGCAAGTGAATAATGTCACCATGGAGCCCTTTACGGGCAGTGTGGTGCCGCTGCAAAAAAATATGAACGATAAGGAACTGTTATGAACGATATAATTTTACGTTTGATTGAAGAAGCCATGGAAGCAGATGAAAACACTATCTCACTTGGTCAGCCTTTGGATTGGGATTCTGTTGCGGTCATTACGTTCATGTCACTGGTCGACGAGCGCCTGAATAAAACTGTTTCTGCTGATCGCTTGAACAAATGTGAAACTGTGGATGACGTTCTGGGACTCTTTGCGGCTTAAATGTTAAGGTGTCACTAAGCAGTGGAGTGTGTGCTCAGCTGGTCTGCCAGCTGGGCATGTTGAACATACTCGGTGTGGGGATTATATGTTGGATTTATCTTGAGTGCGGGTCGGTTTGACGACGAGTCAGATACCAGTTCGGTATGTGTATACTTGGTCCTGTTGTTTTACTATGCTTGTCTGAGTTTACTCGGATATAGAGTTCAGAACCTTGATGGTGTCGCTTTGAATTCGTAGCTTTTTATTTTTAGTATATTATTCAGGATGAACTGCTTCAAGCTATCACAGGGCGCAGTTAAGTAATGCACCGTCAGAGTTCAGGGTGTGAAGGGAGCATCAGTGCTTTAAGACTAGGAGGCGCCGGGTTGTGAAGAGGTTAGGATAAGAATGTCTTCTATCTTGATCTTGCTATGTCGCATTTTGCCAGAGCGATATCCAGTTTGCCTTTATAGTTTGATTTTGCTTAAACGGTTTTATATGTAAGCCATTTTTATTTTCTTTGTTGTGTTGGGTGCAATTAGCGCTGGGCTTGTGAGGTACGACACCGTTAGTTCGTGAGTCTATTAATTATATCTATGAATTGGGGTTTCGTTAGGCACATTGTACCTGCCTTTGTGTTCGCCGTTATCTAGAAGTCGAACTCGGTGGCTGTGCTCTTTGATCTATATGCTGGGTTTTCACGACGCCGCGTATTGTTTGCTTACGCGGCCAGCCACCGTTATTTGTGCTATATTCAGGCGCTTTTTTTTGCTAAATATCGCTTGTTTTATGTGATGGGCGAGCCGCGTCCTGTTGTATCGGGGGCAGCCCTTTGGCAGTAATATTCAGCCTCAAAGGAGGGGCCACTTTGTGACGCTACTCAATCCTTTTTCATTGTCCGGAAAACATATTCTTGTCACCGGAGCCTCCTCCGGGATCGGTCGTGATGTTGCTATTTGGTTAAGTAAGCAGGGAGCAATCATTACGTTGGTTGCGCGCGACGTTGATCGCCTTCAAGCGTCTTTGGACCTCATGGAAGGTACGGGCCATACAGTTGAAGTTGTCGATTTCCTGGACGGTACTGATATTTCTCAATGGCTTAAATCTGTAGCAAGGTTGTCATCACCCTTTGATGGTCTTGTTCATGCTGCAGGCGTACAGATGCCTATGCCGATTCGTGCAACGAGCCTGGCGCATTGGGAAAAAATCATGTCGACCAATGTGACCTCCGGATTTTCATTGATCAAGGCCTTTCGTCAAAAAGGTGTATGCAATCCTGACTCAAGCATCGTGCTCATTTCTTCGGTCATGGCACAAGCCGGAGAGCCGGCCTTGCTCGGATATTGCGCCAGCAAAGGTGCTGTTGAGTCCATGGTCAGGGCTGCAGCCGTGGAGCTCGCACGTGAAGGTATCCGTGTCAATGCGATTGCACCCGGTATAGTGCAGACTGAGCTTGTTGATACCTTACAAAGCTTGGTAGGCACCGACTCAATGAAGGCAATTGAGCAGCGTCACCCATTAGGCTTTGGCAAAACTGAAGATGTTGCTTACGCTGCTAACTACTTATTGTCCCCAGCAGCGCGCTGGGTTACGGGCACGGCAATGGTTGTTGATGGAGGGTACTTGGCGTGATAACGACAAAGAAGCTGGTCATCATGGGGGCCGGTGGTTTCGGGCGAGAAGTTCACGCTTGGTTGCTGGACGCTATTAAAAATGGTTCTTGCAGGCCTACCAGCGATACCGTTTGGGAAATTGCCGGCTTTATTGACGACACCAGCAACGCCCCGGACATTTTTCCTAGTCTACCGCCAATTTTATCGAAAATTGACGAGTATGTACCCTCGCCCAACACATTCGTTGTATGTGCGATTGCCAATCCGGCGGCCAAAAAACAATTAACTGCAAAGCTGCTCGCCAAAGGGGCAGAGTTTTTTACTCTGATTCACTCAACTGTAGTAGTCGGGACCAACGTAGTCATTGGCAAGGGGACTGTGATTTGTCCCATGACGGTGCTGACCACCGATCTTTTTGTTGGCGATTTTGTGACTATAAACGTGGGTTGCGCAGTTGGACATGACAGCGCGATTGCTGACTACTGCACCCTGAGTCCTCATTGTGATGTGACCGGCGGAGTCAAGCTGCTGGAAGGTGCCTTCCTGGGCTCTCATGCTGTGATTGTTCCTAACGTCACAGTAGGCGAGTTTGCTGTCGTCGGAGCCGGTAGTGTTGTCATCCGAAAGGTTGCTCCGGGTGTCACAGTCTTTGGTGTTCCAGCTAAACGTATTTCGGGATAAAAAAATGAACCAGTTCGCTAAAATTACGGCTATCGAATATGTTCTGCCAGTGCAAACTTTGTCCAATGAAGACTTGGCACACGACTTTCCAGAGTGGAATGTAGACAAGATTTTTAGTAAGACCGGTATCAATAAGCGTCAGGTAGTCGGCGTTGATGAGTGTGCGTCAGATCTTGCTTTCAAAGCCTGTGAAAAACTGCTGAACACAATCGAGCTTGAGCGTTCGGCTATTGATTTCATTATTCTCTGTACCCAAAGCCCGGATTATTTTTTGCCGGCAACGGCTTGCATTCTTCAGGATCGTTTAGGCCTTTCTACTAAGTGCGGGGCGTTTGATTATAATCAGGGCTGTTCTGGCTTCATCTATGGTTTGGGGCTGGCCAAAGGGCTGGTTGAAACGGGTCAGGCTAAGAATGTATTGCTGGTCACGGCTGAGGCCTACAGTAAATACATTCATCCAGCGGATAAAAGTGTCCGCACACTTTTTGGTGATGCCGCTGCAGCGACACTGATCCAGGCTGTTGCTGAAGGTCCGTGCATTGACCGTTTCCGTTATGGCACCGACGGTTCAGGTGCTAAAAATCTGATAGTTCCCATTGGGGGTTCTCGCAATCCTGCCGCACTGAATGTAAATCCTGAGCTGTACACGGATGACAGCGGCAATGCTCGTACGGACGCCAACCTGTATATGAACGGCGCTGAAATATTCGAGTTTTCAATGACGCGAATTCCACAGCTGTTTGCTTCTCTGTTTGATGAAACATTCACAGTAGAAGACGTTGATTTGTTTGCCTTCCACCAAGCCAACAAGTTTATGCTTGATTCCTTGCGTCGACGTATCAAATTACCTGCCGAGAAATTCATTGCCGAGTTTGAGCACTGCGGCAATACTGTTTCGTCCAGCATTCCGATTGCGCTAAAAGAGTCAATGCTCAAGGGCGTTTTGAAGGAAGGAAAAACGGTTGTTGGTGTCGGCTTTGGAGTTGGCTATTCTTGGGCGGGTTGCGTTATCAAGTGGTGATAGTGCTCACTTGTCAGTGCTCATCATCCACGGCGTCATGGAGATATTTCTTTGTTAAATACTAATTTTTCTAGCTGGCCTTCTTTCACAGAAGAAGAAGCTGACGCTGTCCGAAATGTCATTTTGTCCAACAAGGTTAACTATTGGACTGGGCAGGAGGCTCGCACCTTCGAGAAGGAGTTTGCCGCGTGGTCCGGTACCGAATACGCAGTCGCTTTGGCAAACGGTACTGTCGCTCTGGATCTCGCGATGAAAGCCTTAGGGATCGGCAGTGGTGATGAAGTTGTTGTTACATCCCGTACCTTTCTGGCGTCCGTTTCCAGCATTGTCAATGCCGGTGCAGTTCCCGTCTTTGCAGATGTCGATCGGGAATCACAAAACATCACGGCTGAAACCATCCGTGCCGTATTGACGCCCCGCACCAAGGCACTGATCTGTGTTCACCTGGCGGGCTGGCCATGTGACATGGACCCGATCTTGGCCCTAGCCAATGAACATGGCCTGAAAGTGATCGAGGACTGCGCCCAGGCTCATGGTGCTTTCTACAAAGGTCGTCCGGTGGGCTCCATTGGGCATATTGGCGCTTGGTCGTTCTGCCAGGACAAGATCATGACTACGGGTGGTGAGGGCGGTATGGTCACCACCAATGATCGCGAGCTGTGGGCCGCCATGTGGGCCTACAAGGATCATGGCAAGAGCTGGGAAGCGGTTTACGAGCGTGAACATGCCCCCGGCTTTCGCTGGCTGCATGAAAGTTTCGGCACGAACTGGCGGATGCTTGAAGTGCAGGCCGTGATCGGCCGGATTCAGTTGCGCCGCATGCAGGACTGGCACCGTTCCCGCCTGAACAATGCCAGCGCTATCTGGGAAGCGGCCGGGCAACTTCCGGCGTTGCGTATTCCGGCGTTGCCTGACGACCAAGTCCACGCCGCATACAAGTGCTATGTGTTTGTTCGTCCTGAATGCCTTAAGCCGGATTGGTCCCGTGATCGTATTCTCAATGAGATTGTCGCTCGTGGTGTTCCTGCATTTTCCGGCTCATGCTCTGAGGTATATCTGGAAAAGGCTTTCGACAACACCGGCTGGCGGCCAGCGCAACGCTTGGTGAATGCCAGGGAGCTGGGCGAGACGAGTATGATGTTTATGGTTCATCCAACATTGACCGATCAGGAGATCGAGTTGACTTGTAAAGTTATCAGTGAGGTTGTTCAGCTAGCGTCGTTGGCGTGAGGTGTAATCTTTCGACAAAGGGATAGGGCGTCGAGTTATTGCGGTGCGTTGATGATTTTTTAGAGCAGTAAAGGTGTTCAGGGGTTTATGGATAAAATTCGAGCGTATTTACTCAATCTTTCGCGGCGTCAAAAGCGCGTTATACAGGTCACCACGGATATAGTGCTCGTTTGGCTTGCCTTGTGGCTGGCATTCGTTGTGCGCTTGGGGGTTGACGAAATGGTCAATCCTTTCCAAATTCATTTTTGGCTGTTTGTCGCCGCCCCAATTGTCGCCATCCCCTTTTTCATCCGCTTTGGTATGTACCGCGCCGTCATGCGCTATTTCGGCAACGATGCTCTGATCGCAATCATCAAGGCCGTCAGTCTGTCTTCGTTGGTCCTGGCCGTCGTCATGTACTGGTACAGCACCCCTGAGAACGCCGTACCGC
Organism: Pseudomonas sp. B424; assembly: GCF_055408345.1. Taxonomy (NCBI): domain Bacteria; kingdom Pseudomonadati; phylum Pseudomonadota; class Gammaproteobacteria; order Pseudomonadales; family Pseudomonadaceae; genus Pseudomonas; species Pseudomonas sp. B424. The sequence goes on from NZ_JBUZTL010000002.1 coordinate 367,443, forward strand.
GCTCGATCATTTTCAACTACTGGTGGCTGAGCCTGATCATGCTCGGCGGCTTACGGCTTGCCATGCGCCAATACTTTTTGGGTGACTGGTTTGCGGCCGCTCAGCATGTGCCATTTACCAACCGTGATGATGGCCTCCCTCGAGTAGCCATTTACGGCGCCGGTGCCGCAGGCAACCAATTGGTTGCAGCCTTGCGTATGGGCCGGGCTATGCGGCCTGTGGCGTTTATTGATGATGATGAAGGTATTGCGGATCGGATCATTTCCGGTTTGCAGGTTTACAAGCCTGAGCATATACAGCAGATGATCGAACGCACGGGGGCGCAGGAGTTACTGCTGGCGATTCCTTCTTCTTCGAGGGGGCGTCGTCGTGAAATTTTGGGTTTGCTTGAAGGGTTTCCGCTCCACGTTCGCAGTGTCCCCGGCTTTATGGACTTGGCCAGTGGACGGGTCAAGGTGGACGATATTCAGGAAGTGGATATTGCCGATTTGCTGGGTCGGGATGCGGTACCCGCGCAAAGCGAGTTGTTGGAACACTGCATTAAAGGCCAGTGTGTATTGGTGACGGGCGCTGGCGGTTCAATTGGTTCTGAGCTTTGCCGTCAGATTCTGGCTCTGAGGCCGACCACTCTCCTGCTGTTCGATCACAGCGAGTTCAATCTCTACAGCATTCTTTCCGAGCTGGAGCAGCGGGTGAATCGTGAGTCGCTTTCGGTAAAGGTGTTGCCGATTTTGGGCTCGGTGCGTAACCCGCACAAGTTGCTGGATGTGATGAAGACCTGGCGTGTCGATACGGTCTATCACGCAGCGGCCTACAAGCACGTGCCAATGGTTGAGCACAATATTGCCGAAGGTGTGCTGAATAACGTTATTGGCACGCTCAATACCGCCCAGGCTGCCTTGCAGTCGGGTGTGGCCAACTTTGTGCTGATCTCGACTGACAAGGCTGTACGGCCGACCAATGTGATGGGCAGTACCAAGCGCCTTGCCGAGATGACGCTCCAAGCGCTTAGTCGCGAAGTGGCTCCGGTGTTGTTTGGTGATGCAGCCAATGTTTCACGGGTTAACAAAACCCGCTTCACCATGGTTCGTTTTGGCAATGTGCTGGGGTCTTCGGGGTCCGTGATTCCGCTGTTCCACAAGCAGATCAAGGCCGGTGGGCCGTTGACTGTGACGCACCCCAAGATCACCCGTTACTTCATGACCATTCCCGAGGCCGCGCAACTGGTGATTCAAGCCGGCTCCATGGGGCAGGGCGGTGATGTGTTTGTTCTTGATATGGGTGAACCTGTTCGCATTGTCGAACTGGCGGAGAAGATGATTCACCTTTCCGGTTTGAGCGTGCGTTCGGAAAAAAATCTGCATGGCGATATCGAGATTGAATTCACGGGCCTGCGCCCCGGTGAAAAGCTTTACGAAGAGTTGCTGATTGGTGACAACGTAGTTGCTACTCAGCATCCGATGATCATGTGTGCCAATGAGGACCTTTTGTCCTGGGATGAGCTCAAGCAACGCCTGTCGCAATTGCTTGAGGCCGTTGATCAGGATGACTACGTTCGGGTTCGCCAACTGTTACGCGATACTGTCAGCGGTTATGCCCCCGAGGGCGAAATTGTGGACTGGATCCATCAGCAGCGACGTAGCGACTTATCTTGACTACACACTCTGCAACGCAGTGATTTTTGACACTCGAGAACCATCGCCTAAGTTTGGATTACAGCTCAGGAAAGCTGTTTCCACTTAACGATGTTATGGAGTGTCACTTATGCGTACTGCGTTTCTTTCTACAGTGTTTTTGGCTCTGATGGTGGGTGTTTCCAGTGCGGCTCATGCTGCGCCTTCGGCAAAAGTGGCTGAACCGGTTGCTGTCGCTCAAGTCGCACCGGATGCACATGTGGTGACGATCAACCTCAATACAGCGGATGAGGCGACACTTCAGCGAGAGCTCACTGGTGTAGGTGCGGCTAAGGCCAAGGCGATTGTGGCTTACCGCGAAGCTAACGGTAACTTCACTTCAACGGATGAACTGCTAGAGGTTAAAGGAATAGGTAAAGCGATCTTTGAGAAAAACCGCCATAAGGTGGCCATAAACTAAGCCACGCTTGTAAAAGTAAAAAGCCAGTCATTGACTGGCTTTTTTGTATCCTGGCGAAAAGGAAGTTCAAGGTTGCACGGTGGGCTGTTTCAACGCACTGCGTGTTGCATTCAGGATCTTTTCTTTTAGCTCGGCATTCTCTGCCCCTCGCGCAAGCACCAATGCCCCGACGAGGGTTGCGAAGATCACGATGCTCTGGTCTTCGACGTCTGGTCCATGGAGTGTGTCCTGGATCTGTTTGAGCCTGGCGTCGATAACGTAGTCGGTGGTCGCACTGGCTTGCCCTTGTTGCGCCATTTCTGAGGACATGGTCGGTAACGGGCAGCCTTCATGGGGGGAGGTGAGGTGCCATTCAGATAAATAGGTGTCGATGAAGGCATGCAGCGGCTGCGGCTGGCTGAACAGTTCGGCACAAAGCCCGTCAACTTGATCGGCTGCGTGTTGCAGGGCTTTTTCTACCAATTCGGTTTTGGATGAAAAGTGGGCATAGAAACCGCCATGAGTAAGGCCCAGTGATTTCATCAAGGGTTGCAGGCCCGTTGCGCCAATCCCGTCTCTTCGGAAGAGCCCGGATGCCTCCTTGATGATGCGCTGATGGGTCTGGGCCTTGTGATCTTGTGAGTAGCGCATGACAGGTGTCTCTTTATGCAATGGAGCATCATAGCGTTGAGTTCCAAGGAGGTGCAGCGGCGTTTAGTGCATTGTGTGTAGGTTATTTCCTTGTAAACGCATTCTGTTGCAAAACAGGTCCTGAACGTCAGGCAGGTTATCTGTCCTTCGATTCTTTGGCATCCATTTCAGCATTGCGTTCGGCTACGCGTTTACGCTGCTCATCGGTCAGTTCAACTTTGTTGGCTGTGTCGCGCAGGGTCATCAGTCCGCCGACGATAACCCCGATGGCGACAATAAGTATTAACCAGGCATACCAGGGCATAGTGTTCTCCTTGATGGGAGCATCACTGAGCAAGATCTGCGCAGTGGGTGCTGTCTATAATATTGAGTAAGTTTGTATGTACTGGTTCCATTGTAGGTCGCTTATCCTTCTGCGCGCGTTATTACCCCGGTAATGACTAAAATCGTGAAATTACGATCATCGGGTGCCGGTGAGCGGCTGGTTCCGCTACAATGCGCGCCGATTTCGACCAGCCTGAGAACCCGCTAATGTCCGACTGCCAGACTCCTATTATCGTCGCCCTGGATTTCCCTACGCGTGATGCAGCACTGAAACTGGCTGATCAGTTGGACCCCAAGCTATGCCGCGTCAAAGTGGGCAAAGAGCTGTTCACCAGCTGCGCTTCGGAAATTGTCGGCACTCTGCGTGACAAGGGTTTCGAAGTATTCCTGGATCTCAAGTTCCACGATATCCCCAATACCACGGCAATGGCGGTTAAAGCGGCTGCCGAAATGGGCGTGTGGATGGTTAACGTTCACTGCTCGGGCGGGTTGCGCATGATGGCCGCGTGCCGTGAAGTGCTTGATAAGCGTACCGGCCCTCAGCCGCTGCTGATTGGCGTGACCGTGCTGACCAGCATGGAGCGTGAAGACCTCGCCGGTATCGGCCTGGATATCGAGCCTCAAGAGCAGGTGCTGCGTCTGGCTGCCTTGGCGCAGAAAGCCGGGCTGGATGGCCTGGTGTGTTCGGCCCTTGAAGCTCAAGCGTTAAAAGCTGCACACCCGGGCCTCAAGTTGGTAACTCCGGGTATTCGCCCGGCGGGCAGTGCGCAGGATGACCAGCGCCGTATTCTGACCCCGCGTCAGGCGCTGGATGCAGGATCCGACTATCTGGTGATTGGCCGTCCGATCAGCCAGGCGGCTGACCCGGCCAAGGCGTTGGCTGCTGTGGTCGCGGAACTGGCTTAAGCGTTCAGGCTGAGTACACCCTGTGGGAACTGGCGCTGCCGGCGCCCACAGGAGCTTTAGGTTTTAAACTTTCAAAATCAGCTTGCCGTTGTTTTCGCCGCTAAACAGTTTCATCAACGTTTCCGGGAAAGTTTCGAGCCCTTCAACAATATGTTCCTTGCTTTTGAGTTGGCCTTTGGCCAGCCATCCCGCCATTTCTTGCCCGGCCGCGCCATAGCGATCGGCATAGTCAAATACGATAAAGCCTTCCATACGTGCGCGATTGACCAACAGTGACAAGTAGTTGGCCGGGCCTTTTACGGCTTCCTTGTTGTTGTACTGGCTGATTGCTCCGCAGATTACGACGCGGGCCTTAAGGTTCAGGCGGCTGAGTACGGCGTCGAGAATATCGCCACCTACGTTGTCGAAAAACACATCGACGCCTTTAGGGCATTCCCGCTTCAGGCCAGCGATTACGTCTTCATTTTTGTAGTCGATGGCCCCGTCAAAACCGAACTCTTCGATCAGCGATTTGCACTTCTCCTGCCCGCCCGCAATACCTACCACACGGCAGCCTTTGAGCTTGGCAATTTGCCCGGCAATACTGCCGACGGCCCCTGCGGCGCCGGAAATGACCACGGTGTCACCGGCTTTAGGGGCGCCTACTTCGAGCAAGGCGAAATAGGCGGTCATGCCGGTCATGCCCAGAGCGGACAAATACACGGGCAAGGGGACGAGCTTCGGGTCGACCTTGTAGAAGCTCCGGGGTTCGCCCACGTAGTAATCCTGCACGCCGAGTGCGCCGTTCACGTAGTCACCCACTGCAAAGTCCGGGTGCGCGGAGGCAATGACTTTGCCTACACCCAGAGCACGCATGACTTCGCCCAGACCCACTGGCGGGATGTAGGACTTGCCTTCGTTCATCCAGCCTCGCATGGCCGGGTCGAGGGAAAGGTATTGGTTCTTGACCAGGATCTGACCTTCTTTCGGTTGGGCAACCGGCACTTGCTGGTAGGTAAACGTATCGCGGGTGGCTGCACCCACGGGGCGTTTGGCGAGAAGGAATTGGCGGTTGGTCTCGGCGGTCATCTCTGGCACTCAGCTAAAGGACAATGCTTGTTGATAGACCTTCTTGTTCATTGCGGCAAGTGAATATGGGCTCAGGAATGGTTTTTCATTAGTTTTGGTGATTTTACTAGGCGCAGTTTTATCACTTCGATAAATAAGGGCGTGACAGGTGTGTGCCTGCACTGAGCGTTCCCCCTTCGAGGATAAAAATAATGAGCATGAGGTTTTCCGGGCAGGTTGCTGTCGTCACGGGGGCAGGGGCCGGTATTGGTCGGGCGACGGCTTTGGCCTTTGCCGCCGAAGGCTTGAAAGTGGTCGCGGCCGATCTGGATGTGGCCAGTGGTGAGGCAACGGCTGAGCTGATCAGGGCGGCGGGCGGGACGGCTATATCCGTGTCTTGTGATGTGACACTTGAGGCTGATGTGGAGCAGTTGATGGTGCAGACGATCAGCACCTATGGCCGTCTCGACTATGCCTTCAACAATGCCGGAATCGAGATTGAGCACGGTCGCCTGGCCGACGGCACACAGTCCGAGTTTGACGCAATCATGGGCGTAAACGTCAAGGGCGTCTGGTTATGCATGAAGTATCAGTTGCCGCTGATGTTGGCTCAGGGTGGCGGGGTGATCGTCAATACCGCGTCGGTTGCGGGCCTGGGAGCCGCGCCGAAGATGAGCATTTACTCGGCGTCCAAGCATGCGGTGATTGGCTTGACCAAATCGGCTGCCATTGAGTACGCCAAGAAGCACATCCGGGTGAATGCGGTCTGCCCGGGTGTGATCGATACCGATATGTTTCGCCGGGCCCATGAGGCCGATCCGAAAAAGGCCGGGTTCGCCGCGGCAATGCACCCGGTGGGTCGCATAGGCAAGGTCGAGGAAGTGGCCAGTGCGGTGCTGTTTCTGTGCTCGGACGGCGCAGCCTTTACGACGGGGCATGCCTTGGCGGTAGATGGCGGGGCAATGGCTATCTGATCTGCGGGAGCCGCAAAGCCGGCTCCCGCAAGTTGTGCACTATTTTCCTAGCGCGTTTTCCAGTTCAGGATCATCAAAGTCAGAACGCCGGCCACAATCCCCCAAAAGGCCGAGCCGACCGAGAACAGGGTCATGCCTGATGCTGTGACCATAAAGGTAACCAGGGCCGCCTCACGTTCCCTGGTTTCACTCATGGCGATGCTCAGGCCATTGATGATCGAGCCAAAAAGGGCCAGCGCAGCAATCGACAGCACCAGTTCCTTGGGCAAGGCCGCAAACAGCGCTGCGAGGGTGGCGCCAAAGACCCCGGCGATACCATAGAAAATCCCGCACCACATGGCCGCGGTGTAACGCTTTTTTGGATCTTCGTGGGCATGCGGGCCGGTGCAAATGGCGGCACTGATCGCGGCCAGGTTAATCCCGTGGGAGCCGAAAGGCGCGAGCAGCAACGACGCCACGCCAGTGGTGGTAATCAGCGGCGAAGCCGGGACGTTATAGCCATCAGCCCGCAGCACGGCAATGCCCGGCATGTTTTGCGAGGTCATGGCGACCACGAACAGTGGAATGCCGATGCTGATGGTGGCAGCCAGCGAGAATGAAGGCGTGGTCCAGACCGGGACGGCCACTTCCAGGGCGAAACCGCTGAAGTCCAGTAGCCCGAGCAACCCCGAGATCAAGGTGCCAATCACCAGTGCCGCCAGTACCGCATAGCGGGGCGACAGGCGTTTGACGATCAGATAGGTGAAAAACATGCCGATGACCAGGCCGGTGCGGTGCTGCGCGGCGACGAATATTTCGCTGCCGATCTTGAACAGGATACCTGCCAGCAATGCAGCGGCCAGGGATGACGGGATACGTTTGACCAGGCGCTCGAAGCTGCCGGTCATGCCGCAGATAATGACCAGCACTGCGCAGGTGATATAGGCGCCGATGGCCTCGCCGTAACTGACCCCGCCCAGGCTGGTAATCAGCAAGGCGGCCCCCGGTGTCGACCAGGCGATGGTGATGGGTGTGCGATAACGCAAGGACAAGCCTATGCTGCAAACGGCCATCCCGATCGACAATGCCCAGATCCACGAAGAGATTTGCCCGCTGGTGAGCCCTGCTGCCTGACCGGCCTGAAACATCAGGACCAATGAGCTGGTGTAGCCGGTCATCATGGCAATAAAGCCTGCGACCACAGCCGAGGGGGAGGTGTCTGCCAGTGGGTGCAAGCGCGGCTGCGTGGCGTCGGTCATGGAACGGTATTCCTTGTTCTTGATTAGAGGTGGAGCAAGGTGCAAGCCTAAACGCAAATGTCATATTTCATTGCGATACAGCCGGGGGCGTAAATGACCGTACAGTCGTACTGGCACTCTGGCTTGTGTACAATGCGCCTTGTTTTTTGCATTAATTTCCGGTCAGCGACGCCCGTTTACGTATTAACGGAACCTTATTCGCCGCCGCTTCCCCCACACGAGTGCCCATGAACGAACAGTTGCAGCCTCTCAAGAAACAATCCCGCGCAGGCAAGGCCGGCCGCAGTGGAACCCAGGACGATATCGTCTATGCGCATATTTTTGAGGCGATCCTCGAGCAGCGCCTGGCGCCTGGCACGAAGTTGAGTGAAGAGGCTCTGGGCGAAATCTTTGGGGTGAGCCGCACCATTATTCGTCGGGCCTTGTCACGCCTGGCCCATGAGGGGGTTGTGCTGTTGCGCCCCAATCGTGGCGCGGTGGTGGCGAGCCCGAGCGTAGAAGAAGCCCGCCAGGTATTTCTGGCCCGGCGTCTGGTTGAAAAGGCCATTACTGAATTGGCGGTGGTTCATGCCACGGCCGAAGATTTGGCGCAGTTGCGCAAGATGGTGCAGGACGAGCGCGACAGCTTCTCGCGAGGCGATCGCGGTGCGGGTATCCGGTTGTCCGGCGAGTTCCACCTCAAGTTGGCCGAGGCGGCAAAGAATGCGCCCCTCATCAGCTTTCAGCGCAGCCTGGTGTCGCAAACGTCGCTGATTATCGCCCAGTACGAAAGCGGTAACCGCTCGCATTGTTCCTACGACGAACATATGCAACTGATCGATGCCATTGAGGCCCGCGATGCCGTCCAGGCCGTGCACTTGATGATGCATCACATGGATCATATCGACAGCAAGCTCAACCTCGACGAAGAAAGCGCCTCGGATGACTTGCATGCCGTGTTCTCGCATTTGCTGCAAACCAAGGGCAAAAGCACTCGCTAACCCTGTAGCCGCTGTCGAAGGCAGCGGCTACAAAATCCCTGTTAGCGCTGATGCACCAGATTGCCTGCCGCGTAAGTCTGTTGAACGGTGCGGTCGTCGCCCAGGGTCATCAGCACGAACAGCGTTTCGGCGATGTTTTTCGACTGCTTGAGGCGATAGCTCATCAGCGGTGTGGCGTTGTAATCGAGCACCAGGAAGTCCGCATCGCTACCCGGCTGCAAGTTACCGATCCTGTCTTCCAGGCGCAGTGCCCGTGCGCCGCCCAGCGTTGCCAGATACAGCGACTTGAACGGATCGAGGCGTGCGCCTTGCAGCTGCATGACCTTGTACGCTTCGTTCAGGGTGTTGAGCAGCGAGAAACTGGTGCCCGCACCGACGTCTGTGCCCAGCCCGACATTGAGTTTGTGCTTCTCGGCCATCGGCAAGTTGAACAGGCCGCTGCCCAGGAACAGGTTTGACGTCGGGCAGAAAGCAACTGCCGAGCCCGTTTCCGCCAATCGCGCACATTCCTCATCACACAGATGCACACCGTGGGCAAATACTGAACGCTCGCCCAGCAACTGGTAGTGGTCGTACACATCCAGATAGCCTTTGCGCTCAGGGAACAGTGACTTAACCCACTCGATCTCCTGAAGGTTCTCGCTGATGTGGGTGTGCAGATACACATCCGGGTATTCGCCCAGCAACTTGCCGGCCAGGGTCAATTGCTCCGGAGTGCTGGTGGGGGCGAACCGTGGGGTGACGGCGTAATGCAGGCGGCCTTTACCGTGCCAGCGCTCGATCAGCGCCTTGCTCTCGCTGTAGCCGGTTTCGGCCGTGTCGGTCAGGTAGTCGGGCGCGTTGCGGTCCATCATCACTTTGCCGGCAATCAGGCGCAGGTCCAGCCGTTGTGCGGCTTCAAACAGGGCATCGACCGACTGCGGGTGCACGCTGCCAAACACCAGTGCGGTGGTGGTGCCGTTGCGCAGCAGTTCCTTGAGGAAAATATCGGCGACTTCATCGGCGTGGGCCTTGTCGGCGAACTGGTTTTCGCACGGGAACGTGTAAGTGTTGAGCCAGTCGAGTAGTTGTTCGCCGTAGGCACCAATCATTCCGGTCTGCGGAAAGTGGATGTGCGTGTCGATGAAACCGGGGGTGATCAGCGCGTCCTTGTACTCGGTGACTTCAATGTCGGCGGCCAGTGTTGCGAGCAATTGCGTGGCCGGGCCAACCGCTTTGATCTGGCCGTTGTCGACCACCAGCAAGCCGTCTTCGAAATACTCATAGGAGGCCTCGATCCCGACTTCGGCAGGGTCGGCGATGCTGTGCAAAATGGCGGCGCGATAGGCTTTGGATGTCATGAAAATTCTCAGTGTGTGGCATGGCTGCGTCGTGAAGACGGCAGCAATTGTTTAATGGATTCAGATGACGCAGGGTCGGCACAGGATGTGTGCTTACCGAAGTGTGTGTTGTAGGTGGCGATAATTTCGCCGGCGATGGAAATCGCGATTTCGACAGGCAGCTTGCCTTTGACTTCGCTCAAGCCCATCGGGCAGCGCATGCGCTGCAAATGTGACGCACTGATACCCCGCTCACGCAGGCGATGTTCAAACTTCACGCGTTTGGTTTTGGAACCAATCAAGCCGAAGTATGTGAAGTCGTTGCGTTTGAGCAGGGCCGCGCTAAGTTCCAGATCCAGGGCGTGATTATGCGTCATGACGATGCAGTAGCAACCTGCGGGCAGTGTTTCTACCTCGTCGACGGGCTCTTCGGTGATGATCTTCTGCACCCCCGGGGGTATGAGTGCCGGGAACTCCTGTGCCCGCGAGTCGATCCAGCGCACGCGGCACGGCAGGCTGGCCAGCAAGGGTACCAGTGCCCGTGCCACGTGGCCTGCACCAAAAACGGCTATATGCGCCTGCACCTGGCCCATGGGTTCGAACAGCAACACGGTCACACCGCCGCAACATTGGCCCAGGCTGGCGCCGAGACTGAAGCGCTGCAGGTGAGTGTCTTGCTTGCCGCTACCGAGCATCTCCCGGGCAATCTGCATCGCCTTGTATTCCAGATGGCCGCCGCCGATGGTGTCGAAGGCATGCGCGGCGCTGATGACCATCTTTGAACCCGAATTGCGCGGGGTTGAGCCTTGCTCTTCGATGATGGTGACCAGCACGCAGGGTTCACCCTGCTGCTGCAACTCGGCCAGAGCGCTGATCCAGTTATTCATGCTGATCCTCCACCAGGCTTTTACGCATCTGTTCACAACCCCAGAGCACCCGCTCCGGGGTGGCTGGTGCGTCGATGCCGGGTTGCACGCGATAGTCGGCCAGACTTGCCACGGCGTCCTTGATCGCGCACCAGGCGGCGATACCGAGCATGAACGGCGGCTCGCCGACCGCTTTGGAATGGAACACCGTGTCTTCCGGGTTTTTACGGTTTTCCACCAGCGTGACGCGCAGGTCCAGTGGCATGTCCGCCACGGCCGGGATCTTGTAGCTGGCGGGGCCGCTGGTCATCAGCTTGCCTTTGGCATTCCACACCAGCTCTTCCATGGTCAGCCACCCGGCGCCCTGAATATAGCCGCCTTCGACCTGACCGATATCGATGGCCGGGTTCAGCGAGGCACCGACGTCGTGGAGGATGTCGGTGCGCAACATTTTGTATTCGCCGGTCAGGGTGTCAACGATGACTTCAGCGCAGGCGGCCCCAAAGGCAAAGTAGTAAAACGGCCGACCACGGGACCGGGTGCGGTCATAGAAGATTTTCGGGGTCTTGTAGTAACCGGTGCTCGACAGCGAAACCTGGCCGAAGTACGCCTGCTGGATCAGGCTTTCAAAACTGATGATCTGTTCGCCCACGCGCACCTGGCCATTGTGGAATATCACCGCCTGCGGCTTGACCTGATACTTGCCGGCGGCGAATTCGATCAGCCGCTGCTTGATGGTTTCGGCGGCGTTCTGCGCGGCCTTGCCATTGAGATCGGCACCGCTGGAGGCGGCGGTGGGCGAGGTATTTGGCACTTTGTCGGTGTTGGTGGCGGTGATCTGCACACGACCGATTTCCACCTGGAAAACCTCGGCCACCACTTGCGCGACCTTGATGTTCAAGCCCTGGCCCATTTCGGTGCCGCCGTGGTTGAGATGGATGCTGCCATCGGTGTAGATGTGGATCAGCGCGCCGGCCTGGTTGAGGAAACTGGCGGTAAAGGAAATACCGAATTTGACCGGGGTCAGCGCCAGGCCTTTTTTCAGGATCGGGCTGGCGGCGTTGAAGGCCTTGATCGCTTCCCGGCGCTCGGCGTATTGGCTGCTGGCCTCCAGGTCGGCGGTCATTTCCTGCAGCAGGTTGTGCTCCACCGTCTGGTAGTAGTGGGTCACGTTGCGCTCGGTCTTGCCGTAGTAGTTGGCCTTGCGCACCGCCAGCGGGTCCAGGCCCAGATGGCGGGCGATGCGGTCCATGACCTCTTCGATGGCGACCATGCCTTGCGGGCCGCCGAACCCCCGGTAGGCCGTGTTTGACGCGGTATTGGTCTTGCAACGGTAGCCATTGATCGTCGCGTCGCCCAGGTAGTACGCGTTGTCGGCATGGAACATGGCGCGGTCGACGATGGAGTTGGACAAGTCCGGCGAGCAGCCGCAGTTGCCCGCCAGATCCAGCTGGATGCCGTGCAACTGGCCATTGGCATCGAAGCCGACGTCGTACTCGATATAGAACGGGTGCCGTTTGCCGGTCATCAGCATGTCTTCGACCCGTGGCAGGCGCATCTTGGCGGGTTGCCCGGTCAGGCGTGCCACCACTGCGCACATGCACGCGGGGCCGGCAGCCTGGGTTTCCTTGCCGCCAAAGCCGCCACCCATGCGGCGCATGTCCACAACGATTTTGTTCATTGAGACATCGAGCACTTCAGCCACCAGTTTTTGCACTTCGGTGGGGTTTTGCGTGGAGCAGTACACAATCATCCCGCCATCTTCGGTGGGCATCACCGATGAGATCTGGGTTTCGAGATAAAAGTGCTCTTGCCCGCCAATGTGCAGGCTGCCTTGCAGCCGATGGGGTGCCCCGGCCAGCGCGCCGGTCGAGTCGCCGCGTTGATGGGTGTGGGTGTCGAGCACAAAGTGCTTGTTGCGCAGGGCCTGAACCACGTCGAGCACCGGCTCCAGGTCTTCGTATTCGATAATGGCGGCCATTGCCGCCTTGCGTGCGGTGTCCAGGTCGCAGGCTGCCACGGCCAGTATGGCCTGGCCCACATACTCCACCTTGTCGATGGCCAGCAACGGGTCGCCGGGCAGCAGTGGGCCGATGTCTTTGAGGCCGGGTATATCCTCGTGGGTAATCACCAGACGCACGCCTTCAAAGGCAAGGCAGGGCGATGTATCGACGCTGATGATCCGGGCGTGGGCCCGATCGGACAAGCGCGCGTAAAGATGCAGCTGGTTGGGAAATTCGAGCCGGTCATCGATGTACTGTGCTTCACCCGATACGTGCTTCTCGGCGCTGTCATGGGGGACGCTACGGCCAACGCCGGTCTTCAGGTCCTGCTGGAAGAGGGCGGCCAGCTCGGCCTGGGTCGGCTCAATCTTGTGATGGTTAGACATAAGCAGTTACCCGCGTCTCAAGATGTGGCGTTTGCAGTTCGATGAAGTACTTGCGCAGCAGGTTTTGTGCACTCAGGAGGCGGTACTCCTTGCTGGCGCGAAAGTCCGACAACGGGGTGAAATCTGTCGCCAATGCCGCGCAGGCACGCTCGATACTGGCTGAATTCCAGTCTGCTCCGAGCAGGGCGGCTTCGCAGGCGCCGGCGCGTTTGGAGATGGCCGCCATGCCGCCGAACGCCACGCGTGCCCGGGTGACTACGCCGTTGTCGATACGCAGGTTGAAGGCTGCGCACACGGCGCTGATGTCGTCATCCAGGCGTTTGGAGATTTTATAGGCGCGAAATGAATGGGCCGGGTCAGAGCGGGGAACGATGATCTTCTCGATAAATTCGCCTTCCTGGCGGGCCGTCACCCGGTAATCGATGAAGTAGTCTTCAATCGCCAGGGTGCGGCTGGCCTGGCCTTTACGCAGAACCAGCTGTGCGCCGAGGGCAATCAGCAACGGCGGTGAATCGCCAATCGGCGAAGCGTTGCCAATATTGCCGCCCAGGGTGCCTTGATTGCGGATTTGCAGCGATGCGAAACGTTGCAGCAGCTCGCCGAAATCCGGGTACTCGGCCTTGAGTGTGCTGTAGGCGTCAGTCAGCGAAACCGCGGCACCTATTTCAAGGCGATCGTCAAAACCCTCGATACGTTTCATCTCGGCCACATTGCCGACGTAGATCATGACCGGCAATGGGCGGTGGAACTGGGTGACTTCCAGCGCCAGGTCGGTGCCGCCAGCCAGCAGGCGGGCCTGGGGCTGGGACTCATACAACTCGGCCAGGTCGCTGATGGTCAGGGGCAGCAGGCAGCGTTTGTCGCCGCTGTTCAGTTCGCCGGTCTGTGTGGGGGCTATGGCCTTGAGCAGGGTGATGGTTTGGGCTTGATGCACATCAAACTGATCGTCCTGATGCGGGCTGCACACTTGCTCTGCAGCCGCCAGGATCGGCCGGTAGCCGGTGCAGCGGCACAGGTTGCCGGCCAGTGCTTCATGGGCCTGATGACCGTCAGGCTGGCCCGTGCTGTTTTTTTGCAGAGCGAACAGCGACATCACAAAACCCGGTGTGCAGAAGCCGCACTGCGAGCCGTGGCAATCGACCATGGCCCGTTGCACGCTGTGCAGTTGGCCCTGATGTTTCAGGTCTTCGATGCTGATCAGTTGCTTGCCGTGCAACGCCGAAACAAAGGTCAGGCACGAATTGAGGCTGCGATAGCGCAGCCGTTCGAGCCCTTGATCGTCCGTGTGCAGTTCGCCTACCACCACCGTGCAGGCGCCGCAGTCACCGCTGGCACATCCTTCTTTGGTGCCGGGTTTGTGCAGGTGTTCACGCAAGTAGTTAAGCACGGTCAAATTCGGGTCCAGCGTGTGCTCGGTGCGCAGCGTCTGGTTGAGTAGGAACTGGATCACGGAAGGCCTCGCATAATCATTATTGTTGTAACGCGGGATGAGCTGAATCTAGCTAAAGCTGACCTTGGGGTCAAGAAATAGAGTTCGCCAATCCCGGTGATGTCTGTTCAGGGGATTTATTTGCTTAATTCGTGCCATATTCAGCCTCTGGGGCTCTGCGCGAGCACATACCAAGTGCGTTACACTGCGCCGCTGCTAATGATCAAAGATTTTGAAGGTAAAACATGACGTTCAAGGCGCCGGACAGCCTCGCCGAGCAAATCGCTCACCACCTCGCCGAACGGATCATTCGTGGCGAGCTAAAGCCTGGGGAACGTATTCAAGAACAGAAGGTGACGCTGGCGCTTAATGTCAGCCGTGGCTCTGTGCGCGAAGCGTTATTGATCCTTGAGCGCCGGCACCTCATCGCCATCCTCCCGCGGCGTGGCGCCCATGTGACCGAGCTCACGGCGCACAAGGTACAGAGCCTGTGCACCCTGATGAGCGAGATGTACATCCTGCTCGGCAATGCGGTTGCGCAGCGCTGGGTTGTCCAGGCTGACCTGGGCCCGTTTCTGCAAATTCAGCAGCGCTTGATGGCCAGCTACGAGCGCCAGGACATCAGCACCTTTGTTGAAGACAGCTTCAATGTGATGCGTGCGGCGTACCCGTTTGCCGACAACCCGTACCTGCAGGAAACCGTCGAGAACCTGCACCCGGCCATGAGCCGTGCCTATTACCTGGCACTGGATCAGCGCAAGGCGGAGATGAGCGAGTTTCTGGCGCTGTTTGCGCAGTTGCTCGAAGCCGTCGTGGCCCGTGACCTGGTACAAATTCGCGTGGTGCTGAGCAACTACGCCCAGCGCAGTTGTGCCCTGGTGCTATCTGCCCTGACGGTTGCCTGAGCGTGCGCCTTACGTGTATCAAGCTGGCCGGCTTCAAGTCTTTCGTCGATCCGACAACGGTTAGCTTTCCGAGCAACATGGCTGCGGTTGTGGGCCCGAACGGCTGTGGGAAGTCGAATATCATCGATGCCGTACGTTGGGTAATGGGCGAAAGTTCGGCCAAAAACCTGCGTGGCGAGTCGATGACGGACGTTATCTTCAATGGCTCGACCACCCGTAAACCGGTGAGCCAGGCCAGCATCGAACTGGTTTTTGACAACTCCGATGGCACGCTGCTGGGCGAGTACGCGGCTTACGCCGAGATCTCCATCCGGCGCAAAGTCACCCGTGACAGCCAGACCACCTATTACCTCAATGGCACCAAATGCCGTCGTCGTGACATCACCGACATCTTCCTCGGTACGGGCCTAGGGCCGCGCAGCTACTCGATTATCGAGCAGGGCATGATCTCCAAGTTGATCGAGTCCAAGCCCGAAGACTTGCGCAACTTTATCGAAGAAGCGGCCGGCATCTCCAAGTACAAGGAACGCCGGCGCGAGACGGAAAACCGGATTCGCCGCACCCACGAAAACCTCGCCCGCCTGACCGACTTGCGGGACGAACTGGGGCGTCAGCTTGAGCGCTTGCACCGTCAGGCCCAGGCCGCCGAGAAGTATCAGGAGTACAAGGCTGAAGAGCGTCAGCTCAAGGCCCAACTGTCGGCGTTGCGCTGGCAGGCCCTGAACGAACAGGTGGGTCAGCGCGAAGCAATCATTGGCAACCAGGAGGTCAGCTTCGAAGCCCTGGTGGCCGAGCAGCGCAATGCCGATGCCAGCATCGAGCGCCTGCGTGACGGGCACCATGATCTGTCAGAGCGCTTCAATCTGGTGCAAGGGCGCTTCTATTCGGTGGGGGGGGACATTGCCCGCGTCGAGCAAAGCATCCAGCACGGTCAGCAACGTTTGCGTCAATTGCAGGATGACCTGCGTGAGGCCGAGCGTTCACGCCTTGAAACCGAGTCGCACCTGGGGCACGACCGCACGATGCTCGCCACGCTAGGCGAAGAGCTGCTCATGCTTGAGCCCGAGCAGGAGCTGACGAGCGCTGCCGCCGAAGAAGCCGCGGCTGCGCTGGAAGTGTCCGAGCACACCATGCACGGCTGGCAGGAACAGTGGGACAGTTTCAACCAGCGCTCGGCCGAGCCGCAGCGTCAGTCCGAGGTCTTGCAAGCCCGTATCCAGCAGCTGGAAACCAGCATGGAACGCGTTGCCGAGCGTCAGCGCCGTCTGGCTGAAGAGCGCGCGTTGTTGGCGGCAGACCCGGAAGATGCGGCGATTCTGGAGCTGAGCGAGCAGTTGGCGACCAGCGAATTGACACAAGAAGAGCTGCAAGCCAGCGAAGAACAATTGGTCGAGCGACTGGAGCAGGTGCGGCATGACTTGCAGCAGGCGACCCAGAACCAGCAGCAGGCCCAAGGTGAGTTGCAGCGGCTTAACGGTCGCCTGGCCTCGCTTGAGGCCCTGCAGCAAGCTGCGCTCGACCCCGGCACCGGTGCGGGCGAGTGGCTGCGTGAGCAGCAGTTGGCCGAACAGCCACGTCTGGCCGAAGGGCTGCGGGTTGAGGCGGGCTGGGAGCTGGCGGTCGAGACCGTGCTGGGTGCGGACCTGCAGGCGGTGCTGGTTGATGATTTTTCCCGCCTGGATCTGGCCGGTTTTGCCCAGGGTGATTTGCGCCTGTTCAGTGCCGGGTCCCAGGCCGGTCGCCTGTCGGGCAGCCTGCTTGACAAGGTCGAGGCCGATTTCGATCTGGCGCCGTGGTTGGGGCAGGTCAAACCGGTGGAAACCCTTGAACAGGCGCTGGCCCTGCGCGGGCAGCTGGTCGACGGCCAAAGCCTGATCAGCCGTGATGGTTATTGGGTCGGTCGCAATTTCTTGCGTGTGCGCCGTGCCAGCGAGGCCGAAAGCGGCGTGCTGGCGCGGGGGCAGGAAATCCAGCGTCTGGGGCTTGAGCGCGAAGAGCGCGAAGCCACACTCGCGACCCTCGAAGAACAACTGCAGCGCTTGCGTGAGCAACAGCTCGTACAGGAAGACTCGCGGGAGCAGGTTCGCCGTCGCTTGCAAGACGAGGCGCGGCAGCAGGGCGAGATCAAGGCCAGGTTGTCTGCCAGCAAAGCCAAGCTCGAGCAGTTGACCTTGCGTCGTCGCCGTCTGGACGAAGAGCTGGCCGAGTTGGGCGAGCAGCGGGCGCTGGAGCATGAACAGGTGGGCGAAGCACGCCTGCTGTTGCAGGATGCGCTGGATGCCATGGCCACCGATACCGAACAGCGCGAGCTGTTACTGGCTCAGCGCGACAGCCTGCGCGAGCGTCTGGACCGGGTGCGCCAGGACGCGCGTCAGCACAAGGATCACGCACACCAGCTGGCCGTGCGCCTGGGTTCGCTTAAAGCGCAGCACGATTCGACGCGACAGGCGCTGGAGCGACTTGAGTTGCAGTCCGAGCGGCTGGCTGAAAAGCGGGAGCAGCTCAATCTCAATCTGGAAGAGGGCGAAGCCCCTCTCGAAGAGCTGCGCCTGAAGCTGGAAGAGTTGCTCGACAAGCGCTTGAGCGTTGATGAGGAACTCAAGATTGCCCAGACCGCACTTGAAGATGCCGACCGTGAATTGCGGGACGCCGAAAAGCGCCGCAATCAGGCCGAGCAGCAATCGCAGCTGATTCGTGGCCAGCTGGAGCAGCAGCGCATGGAGTGGCAAGCGCTGACCGTGCGCCGCACCACGTTGCAGGACCAGTTGCTGGCCGATGGCTATGACTTGCACGGGGTGCTTGCCACCTTGAACTCCGAGGTCAATGAGCAGCAAGCGGAAGAAGAGCTGGAGCGTATAGCTGCGCGTATACAACGCCTGGGTGCGATCAACCTCGCAGCCATCGATGAGTATCAGCAGCAATCCGAACGCAAGCGCTATCTGGATGCTCAGGACGCCGATCTGGTCGAGGCGCTCGATACGCTGGAAAACGTTATTCGCAAAATCGATAAAGAGACCCGGAGTCGCTTTAAAGACACCTTTGATCAGATAAATGCCGGATTACAGGCACTTTTCCCAAAAGTTTTCGGTGGAGGCAGCGCTTACTTGGAACTGACGGGCGAAGATTTACTCGATACAGGGGTAACTATCATGGCGCGCCCGCCAGGCAAGAAGAACAGCACCATTCATTTGCTGTCTGGTGGTGAGAAAGCGCTGACTGCCCTGGCACTGGTTTTTGCCATTTTCAAACTCAACCCGGCGCCGTTCTGCATGCTCGACGAAGTCGATGCACCGCTTGATGACGCAAACGTAGGCCGCTATGCACGCTTGGTAAAAGAGATGTCACAGACGGTGCAGTTCATCTACATCACCCACAACAAGATCGCCATGGAAATGGCTGATCAGTTAATGGGCGTGACGATGCATGAGCCCGGTTGCTCGCGTCTGGTTGCGGTTGATGTTGAGGAGGCAATGGCAATGGTCGATGCTTGAGCTATAAGCATGTAGGAGGAATTTTTTCTACTTGTAGGGGGAATCCTGAGTATTTGACGGGCATGACTTGCAAGTCGAAGGCTATATGGGCCTAGCTCAATGCGACAGACGGTGTAAAGTTATCTTTGGTCGTGTTAATTTAACGTCTAATTTTTTTGTACGTGGGTAAAACGCCATTCAGAACATAGAGTTGGCGCCACGTTTTAAAGGGCTTTAGGCTCTTCTTCATAGAATCATTTTTTAGGGGCACGGGATTACATGGAAATCGGTCTGCGCGAGTGGCTGATAGTCATCGGCATAGTGGTCATAGCCGGTATTCTTTTTGATGGCTGGCGCCGCATGCGCGGTGGCAAGGGCAAGCTCAAGTTTCGCCTTGATCGAAGCTTTTCCGGCGCCCCTGACGACGAGAGCAGTCCGGAGCTTCTGGGGCCTTCGCGGGTTCTGGATACGCCACACCATAAAGAGCCGCAGCTGGATGAGCACGACCTGCCATCCGTCAGCATGCCGGCCCGGGATAAAGGCGCCAAGCGCAGCAAGCGTAGCGGCGAGCCTAGCCAGGGTGACCTGAACCTCAACCTTGATCTGGATGACGGCCCGAGCATCAGCGCCCGCGATGATGATTTCGCGCCTGAAGCCAAGCCGCGCGGGCGTTCAGCCCCAAGCGTGGCGGCAGTCGAGGTCAAGGAGCCGCAACCGCAGCAGGCCGCTGAAGAAGTGCTGGTGATCAGCGTAATCAGCCGTGACCCTGCAGGGTTCAAGGGCCCGGCGCTGTTGCAGAACATCCTGGAAAGCGGTCTGCGTTTTGGCGAGATGGATATTTTCCACCGTCACGAAAGCATGGCCGGCAACGGTGAAGTTCTGTTCTCCATGGCCAACGCGGTAAAGCCGGGCGTGTTCGATCTGGATGATATTGACCTGTTCAGCACCCCGGCCGTCAGCTTCTTCCTGGGTTTGCCGGGGCCGCGTCATCCCAAGCAGGCTTTCGACGTCATGGTTGCCGCTGCACGCAAGCTGTCCCAGGAGCTCAACGGTGAGCTCAAGGATGACCAGCGCAGTGTGCTGACAGCCCAGACCATTGAACATTACCGTCAGCGCATCGTTGAATTCGAACGCCGCGCCCTGACTCAAAAACGCTGAACATGTGGGGGGCGGCTTGCCTGCTCCCGCGCACATGCAAAATGATTAACACAAGGAGCAGCCTCGGCTGCTCTTTTGCTTTGTGAGAGAACACCCCATGACCGCCGCAAATACCCGAATTCTAGAGCTGCGCGCTGAACTGGATCAGCATAACTACCGCTATCACGTACTCGACGAACCGAGCATTCCGGACGCCGAGTACGATCGCCTGTTTCACGAGTTGAAGGCGCTGGAAGCGGCGCACCCGGAGCTGGTGACTGCCGACTCGCCGACCCAGCGCGTGGGCAGCAAGGCGTTATCAGCCTTCACCCAGGTGCGTCACGAAGTGCCCATGCTGAGTCTGGGTAACGCGTTCGATGAGACTGATATGCGCGAGTTTGACCGTCGTGTCAGCGAAGGTCTGGATGTGCCCGCAGGTGATCTGTTTGGCGGCGGCGCCGAAGTGGAATACAGCTGTGAGCCCAAGCTTGACGGGCTGGCGGTCAGCTTGCTGTATCAGGACGGGAATCTGGTGCGCGGTGCGACCCGGGGTGATGGCACCACTGGTGAAGACATCAGTATCAACGTGCGCACCGTGCGCAATATCCCGCTCAAACTGCATGGCAGCGGCTGGCCCACCGTGCTGGAAGTGCGCGGGGAGGTCTTTATGTCCAAGGCCGGCTTTGAGCGCCTCAATGAGACTCAGCTCGCCGCTGGCGCCAAGACCTTCGCCAATCCGCGTAACGCGGCGGCCGGCAGCTTGCGCCAGCTGGACTCGAAAATTACCGCCAGCCGCCCGCTGGAATTTTGCTGCTACGGTCTGGGGCAGGTATCCGAGGAGTTCTCCGATACCCATATCGGCAACCTCAAGCAGTTGCAGCAATGGGGCATGCCTATCAGTCACGAGCTGAAACTGGCCAGGGGTATTGCCGAGTGTCTGGACTACTACCGTGACATTGGTGAGCGCCGAGCATCGTTGCCATATGAAATCGACGGCGTAGTGTTCAAGGTCAACAGCCTGGCTTCGCAACGCGAGCTGGGCTTTCGGGCCCGTGAGCCGCGTTGGGCCATTGCCCATAAATTCCCGGCGATGGAAGAGCTGACCGAACTGCTGGATGTGGAGTTCCAGGTCGGACGCACCGGTGCGGTGACGCCTGTGGCACGCCTCAAGCCGGTCAAGGTAGCCGGTGTGACAGTGTCCAATGCGACGCTGCATAACATGGACGAAGTGGCGCGACTGGGACTGATGATTGGCGATACGGTGATTATTCGCCGTGCCGGCGATGTGATTCCCCAGGTCGTACAGGTGGTGCTGGAGCGCCGCCCTGAAGATGCCCGTGCGGTGCAGATCCCTGAAAGCTGCCCGGTGTGCGGTTCCCATGTCGAGCGCACGCAACTGATCAAGCGCAGCAAGGGCCGCGAAACCATCAGCGAAGGTGCGGTGTATCGCTGCGTTGGGCGGCTGGCCTGTGGTGCACAGCTTAAACAGGCAATTATTCATTTTGTCTCGCGCCGGGCGATGGATATTGAAGGTCTGGGCGAGAAAAGCGTCGAGCAGTTGGTCGATGAAGGTCTGGTGAGCTCCCCGGCCGACCTCTACACCCTGGCCTTTGAGCAGATTGTCGATCTGGAAGGTTTTGCCGAGCTGTCGAGCAACAACCTGCTGCAGGCCATTGCCGATAGCAAGCGCCCGACCCTGGCGCGTTTCATCTATGCACTGGGCATTCCCGATGTGGGCGAAGAAACCGCCAAGGTGCTGGCGCGTTCATTGGCCTCCCTTGAGCGCGTTCAGCGTGCCTTGCCGCAAGTACTCACGTACTTGCCGGATGTTGGCCTGGAAGTGGCTCACGAGATTCACAGCTTCTTCAGCGATGCGCACAACCAGCAGGTGATCGCACAACTGCTCGAGCGCGGGCTCGAGTTGCAGGACCAGGGTGAACTGGGGGCCGAGTTCGCGGCCAGTACCACCTTGGGCGGGCTGATCGACAAACTGCAGATTCCCTCGGTCGGGCCGGGCGGTGCGCAGAAGCTGGCGGAAAAATTTGGCTCGCTGGAAGGTGTGATCAACGCAGACTGGCTCGATATGCGTCAGGCGTTGCCCGAGAAGCAGGCCAAGGCGGTGCGTGAATTTTTCGATAACTCTGAAAACGCCCGCATGGCGCTGGAAATCGAAGCGCAGCTGCGGGAGTTCGGCATGCACTGGCAGAGCGAGAAAAAGGCCGTAGCAGGCTTGCCGCTGGCTGGCCAGACCTGGGTGCTGACCGGTTCGCTGGAGTTGATGAGCCGCGACGTTGCCAAAGACAAGCTGGAGAGCCTGGGGGCCAAGGTTTCGGGTTCGGTCTCGGGTAAGACCCATTGCGTCGTGGCGGGCCCGGGTGCCGGCTCCAAGCTGGTCAAGGCCAATGAGCTGGGGCTCAAGGTTCTGGATGAAGAAGCTTTTGTGGCGTTTTTGAAAGAGCAGGGTATTTCAATCTAATAGCCTCTTGTGGGAGCGGGCTTGCTCGCGCTGCAGGCGCTGCGGTCTGTCAGGCAAACCGAGGCGATACCATCGCGAGCAAGCCCGCTTCCACTAAAAGTCGCACCTGATTCCAAGTGCTTGAGCCCATTCATTTTTTTATTCTTGCAGCAGCGGTTGTAAGTTTTTCTCAGACAGGTACAATGGCGCCGTTCGCTGCTAGGCGGATGTTGTTATGGTGACCCTATCGGTCCCCCCGCAACGATTACCCGTGAACCTGGTCAGATCCGGAAGGAAGCAGCCACAGCGGGAACATTGTGTGCCGGGGTGTGGCTGGTGGGGTTGCCTCCATTTTAAAAATCCTCAATTCTGCAGGGTTTTAGTCAAAATTCAAATCCGGTTACTTTCGACGTTCAAGCGAACTGTCGGCGTATCGTCGTGCGTGGGTTAAACCCTCATTGCAGCAGTGCCGAGCAGTTTAAAGTGCGCATCGGATGCAATTTTGGCCTTGCTCCGCTAGCATTAGCCCCTTCCGCTTTTCAGACGCGACGGTTATCAATGAGTTATCAGGTTCTTGCACGTAAATGGCGTCCGCGCTCGTTCCGCGAAATGGTCGGCCAGACCCATGTGCTCAAGGCTCTGATCAACGCCCTGGACAGTCAGCGCCTGCACCACGCCTACCTCTTTACCGGTACCCGTGGCGTCGGCAAGACCACCATCGCGCGGATCATCGCCAAATGCCTGAACTGTGAAACAGGTATCACCTCGACCCCGTGCGGTGAGTGTTCGGTTTGCCGCGAAATCGATGAGGGGCGCTTTGTCGACCTGATCGAAATCGACGCCGCCAGCCGCACCAAGGTCGAAGACACCCGTGAGCTGCTCGATAACGTGCAGTACGCGCCGAGCCGTGGACGCTTCAAGGTCTACCTGATCGACGAAGTGCACATGCTCTCCAGCCATTCGTTCAATGCGCTGCTCAAAACCCTTGAAGAGCCGCCGCCCTACGTCAAATTCATCCTGGCGACCACCGATCCGCAAAAACTGCCGGCGACGATTCTTTCCCGTTGCCTGCAGTTCTCGCTGAAAAACATGACGCCCGAGCGTGTGGTCGAGCATTTGACCCACGTGCTTGGCGCTGAAAACGTCCCGTTTGAAGATGATGCGTTGTGGCTGCTGGGCCGCGCAGCGGACGGCTCGATGCGTGATGCGATGAGCCTGACCGACCAGGCCATTGCGTTTGGTGAAGGCAAGGTGCTGGCGGCCGATGTCCGGGCAATGCTCGGCACGCTCGACCACGGTCAGGTCTTTGACCTGTTGCACGCGCTGATCGAGGGTGATGCGCGGGCTCTGCTTGAAGCTGTGCGCCATCTGGCCGAGCAAGGGCCGGACTGGAGCGGCGTACTTTCCGAAATTCTTAACGTATTTCATCGCGTTGCGATTGCCCAGGCACTGCCTGAAGGTGTCGACAACGGTCATGGCGACCGTGACCGGGTGTTGGCGCTGGCCAAGGCACTGCCCGCCGAAGATGTGCAGTTTTATTACCAGATGGGCCTGATTGGCCGGCGCGACCTGCCGCTGGCCCCGGACCCGCGAGGCGGCTTTGAGATGGTCTTGTTGCGGATGCTTGCCTTCCGCCCGGCGGACTCCGGTAATGCCCCGAGTCAGCCGCTAAAGCCAGTGGGGATCAGCCAGGCCACAGTTGATTCCGCCCGGACCGTGGCGGCTGTAACCCCTGTTGCGCCAATAGCTGCTGCGCCTGTTGTGGCGCCGGCGCCAGTGGTAGAGGCGCCCAAGCCAGAACCTGTGGCCGCACCTGCTCCTGTAGTCGCGCCCAAGGCACCTGCCGTGCCGGAAAAGGACTTGCCCTGGAACGAGCCGTCAGTGCCGGTGATCGAAGCCGAGGCTGCGCCTGAGCCGATGCTGGACACCGTGGGCGAGCCGTCCGAGTTGCCACCAATGCCTCTGCCGACGCCTGACAGCGTCGTGCCGGATGCACCCGAGTGGACCGCCGCACCCATACCCGAGCCGACCCCTGAACAAGTGGATGCAGCGCTTTCAGGTATCGACCGCGACGACGAGCCGCCGCTGGATGAAGATTACATTGAGCCGGATATGGACTCGGCGGCGTACAGCTACCTCGACGAGCTGGCCAGTGAGCATGCGGCCGAGCCTGCGCCGGAACCCGAGCCGCTGCCTGCTGCAATGCCGGCGACCGGGCTGGCACTTGAATGGCTGAACATGTTCCCCAAATTACCGGTATCGGGCATGACCGCCAGCATTGGCGCCAACTGCACCCTGATTGCCGTTGACGGTGATGACTGGCTGTTGCACCTGGATCCGGCCCACAGCGCACTGTTTAACCTGACCCAGCAGCGCCGGCTCAACGATGCACTGAACCAGTACACTCAGCGCACACTCAAAGTAACTATCGAGCTGGTCAAGCCGGAGCAGGAAACCCCGGCCCAGGCGGCTTCACGCTTTCGTGCAGAGCGTCAGCGCCTGGCTGAAGAGTCGATCTATGCCGATCCGCTGATCCGGCAAATGGTCGAGCAGTTTGGCGCGGCAGTCCGTGAGGATACGATTCAACCTGTAGACGTTGCCGAGACTCAGGCTCAGTAACGCCAGGATAGAAACTTACAACCCGGGGCCGTTTTGATCCCGGGTGCATTGTCCAAATAACGTTTGAGGTGATTCCCATGATGAAAGGTGGCATGGCCGGCCTGATGAAGCAGGCGCAGCAGATGCAGGAAAAAATGGCCAAGATGCAGGAAGAACTGGCCAATGCAGAAGTGACCGGCAAGGCCGGTGGCGACATGGTGACTGTAGTCATGACCGGTCGTCACGACATCAAGCGTGTAAGCATTGATCCGGCCCTGCTTGAAGGTGTCAGCGAAGACGACCGTGAAGTGCTGGAAGATCTGTTTGCCGCTGCCGTCAACGACGCCGTGCGCAAGGTCGAAGCCAACAGCCAGGACAAAATGTCTGGTGTGACTGCCGGCATGCAACTGCCGCCGGGCATGAAGCTGCCGTTCTAAGGCGCTTGAAGAATGCCAGGCCTCGCGCCTGGCATTTTTTTGCCTGTTTTACGGGCATTTGACGCTGGCCCACACCGCGGGTATAAACCGCGTCTCGTTGTTTTGTCGGACCTTTCCCTATGAGCTTTAGCCCCCTGATTCGCCAACTGATCGATGCCTTGCGCACTTTGCCGGGTGTGGGTCAAAAGACCGCGCAGCGCATGGCCCTGCAATTGCTTGAACGTGACCGCAGTGGCGGCTCGCGCCTGGCGCTGGCGTTGACTCAGGCGATGGAGGGCGTGGGGCATTGCCGGCTGTGCAGAACCCTGACGGAGGACGATTTGTGCCCGCAGTGTGCCGATATGCGCCGTGACGACACCTTGTTGTGCGTGGTCGAGGGGCCGATGGATGTGTATGCCGTTGAGCAGACCGGCTATCGCGGTCGTTACTTTGTGCTCAAGGGGCACTTGTCGCCGCTCGATGGCCTGGGGCCCGAGGCGATTGGGATTCCGCAGTTGATGACACGCATTGCGGAGCAGGGCACCTTCGCCGAAGTGATCCTGGCCACCAACCCCACAGTCGAAGGCGAAGCCACTGCGCATTACATTGCCCAGCTGCTGAGCAACAAGGGCCTGATCGCCTCGCGCATCGCCCACGGCGTGCCGCTGGGTGGCGAGCTGGAACTGGTGGATGGCGGTACATTGGCCCATTCGTTCTCGGGGCGTCGGCCGATTACGCTCTGACAACGACTGCGGGTGCTGGTCTGACCCATGTAGGAGCGGGCTTGCTCGCGATGGCATCAACGCGGTTCAACTGAAAACCGTAGCGTCTGAATCGCGAGCAAGCCCGCTCCCACAAGTGATGTTCAGGTATTACTCGGTTAACGAAAATTCGGTCAGGCAGAATGTAGGTACACCCAAGTCCTGCAGGCGCTGCGAGCCGCCCAGCTCAGGGAGGTCGATAATCGCAGCCGCTTCAAACACCTGCGCCCCCATGCGCCGCACCAGGTTGGCTGCCGCGATCAGCGTGCCGCCTGTAGCGATCAGGTCATCCACGATCAGCAACGAGTCGCCTTCGCACAGGCTGTCGGCGTGAACCTCCAGAAACGCTTCGCCATATTCCGTCTGATAGCCTTCGGCCAATACGTCAGCGGGCAATTTGCCTTGTTTGCGAAACAGGATCAGCGGCTTGTTGAGTTGATGGGCAAGTACCGAACCGATCAGAAATCCACGGGCATCCATGGCGCCGATGTGGCTGAAGTCAGCCTCGACGTAGCGCTCGATAAAGCGGTCGGCGATCACCCGCATGGCGCGGGGCGATTGGTACAGTGGTGTGATATCGCGAAAGATGACTCCCGGCTTGGGGAAATCAACTACCGGGCGGATCAGGGATTTGAGGCAAAAGTCGTCGAAGACCATATCGGGTGTCCTGGCGTGCGTTAAGCGCGCCAGTATAACCCGTCAAGCTGTCTTAGACTTCCAGGGAACCGCCCGCCAGGGCACACAGCTTGATCGGGTCAAGGATATGCACTTCCTTGCCTTCGGCCGTGATCAGCTGGTTTTCCTGCAGGCGGGTGAACACGCGGGAGACGGTCTCTACGGCCAGGCCCAGGTAATTGCCGATTTCGTTGCGCGACATGCTCAGGCGGTACTGATTGGCCGAGAAGCCGCGGGCACGAAAGCGCGCTGACAGGTTGACCAGGAAGGTCGCAATGCGCTCGTCCGCAGTCTTTTTCGACAGCAACAACATCATTTGCTGGTCGTCACGAATTTCCCGGCTCATCACACGCATGAGCTGGCGACGCAGCTGCGGCAATTGCACGGAGAGTTCGTCAAGACGCTCGAAAGGGATTTCGCACACTGGCGTGGTCTCCAGTGCTTGAGCCGACACCGGATAGGTTTCAGTGTCCATGCCGGAAAGGCCGACCAGCTCGCTTGGCAGGTGGAAACCGGTAATTTGCTCTTCACCGCTGTCACTCAGGCTGAACGTTTTCAGTGCGCCGGAGCGCACGGCATACACCGAGCCGAAAGTATCGCCCTGGCGGAACAGGAACTCGCCTTTTTTCAGGGGGCGGCCACGCTTGACGATTTCCTCAAGCGCGTCCATGTCTTCCAGGTTCAACGAAAGTGGCAAGCAAAGAGGGGCCAGGCTGCAATCCTTGCAATGTGCCTGGTTATGAGCGCGCACTTTTACTGGCTCGGGCATTTCTTAAATCCTTGTAGGAAAACACACATAAGATGCAAGGGTAACTCAGCGCAGGGGGGGGAGGCCAGTCGCACCATGCTGGAGCACTCATGTCATGTGTGGCCGACCGGGCCCGAGCCCGGTCAAACGTCTTAGATCACCCGCGAAAAGCGTTGGCGGCCTTGCTGCTCCAGATAGGCATCGAACACCATGCACACCGAACGCACCAGTAGTCGCCCGGCGGGCAGTACGGTCAATTGCTGGTCGTCCAGGGCTATCAGCCCGTCTGCAGCCATGGTTTTGAGCATCGGCCACTGCGCCGCGAAATAGCCCCGGAAGTCGATATTGAAGGCATGTTCGATGCGGGCGAAGGGCAGGTGCAAATTGCAAATGATCTGCTGAATGACTTCGCGCCGTATCCGGTCGTCCTGATTGCACAGCAGGCCACGCTTGGTGGCGAGCTGGCCGCTGGCGAGGGTGTGCTGGTAATGCGCGATATCACTGTCGTTCTGGCAGTACAGGTCGCCAATCTGGCTGATGGCCGATACGCCAAGCCCGATCAGGTCGCAATGACCGTGGGTGGTGTAGCCCTGGAAGTTGCGCTGCAGGGTGGACTCTTCCTGGGCAATCGCCAGTTCGTCGTCCGGCAATGCAAAGTGATCCATGCCGATGTAGCGGTACCCGGCGCCAGTCAGTTGCTCGATGGTACGTTCCAGCATCTGCAGCTTCATGGCGGGCGAGGGCAGGTCGCTGCTGTTGATCCGGCGCTGGGGCATGAAGCGTTCGGGCAAGTGGGCGTAGTTGAACACTGACAGGCGATCGGGCTGCAAGCTGATCACTTCATCAACGGTTCGCGCAAAGGCTTCGGGGGTTTGCTTGGGCAGGCCGTAGATCAGGTCGATATTGATCGAACGGAACTGCAGGGTGCGCGCCGCGTCGATCACCGCCCGGGTTTCCTCCAGGCTTTGCAGGCGGTTGACCGCTCGCTGTACGTCCGGATCGAGGTCTTGCAGACCGATACTGACGCGGTTGAAACCCAGTTCGCGTAACAGGCCCATGGTTGACCAGTCGGCCTCCCGCGGGTCGATTTCGATGCCGTAGTCACCCGAGTCGTCGTCCAGCAGATTGAAGTGCTGGCGCAATTTGGCCATCAGCTGGCGCAATTCGTCGTGGCTGAGAAAAGTCGGCGTGCCGCCCCCGAAGTGCAACTGCTCGACCTTTTGTCTGGGGTCGAGGTGGCAGGCAATCATCCGGATTTCGTGTTCCAGTTTTTGCAGGTAGGGCTGGGCCCGGCCACGGTCTTTGGTGATGACCTTGTTACAGGCGCAGTAGTAGCAAATGTTCGCGCAGAACGGCACGTGCACATACAGCGACAACGGGCGCTGCGCCTTGCGGCTTTCGCGCAGTGCGTGCAGGAGGTCGAACGGGCTGACCTGATCGTTGAACTGCAGCGCCGTCGGGTATGAGGTGTAACGCGGGCCGGCCAGGTCGTAGCGGTGAATCAAATCTGGGTCCCAACGAATGGCGTCGAGCATGCGGGCATTCCCCTGGGATGACTGACAATGCGTTGGAGTCTAGGGGCTGCGGATTTTTGACACCTTGATGTGCGTCAACGGCTGTGATTGCGGTTATTCCCTGCCACAGGCTGCGACAAGGGCCGCAGGGCCTTCAAAAACCAGGCCTGTTCGCAGTCCATTGCAGCCTGCGGCAGCGGCTACAAAGTATTTAAATCAGTGCCCCATCAACCAATGCTGATGCGGGCCGGGCAGGGTCCAGATGCCGAAGACAATCACCAGCAACCCGCCTGCCATGCGCACGCTGCGTTTGCGCAGCAGCGCCGTCACGCGTTCGGCCGCCAGGCCGGTAGCGAGCAGCACGGGCCAGGTGCCAAGGCCAAACGCGAGCATCAAAAGTGCACTGTCGATGGCGCTGCCCTGGCTGGCGGACCAGATCAGTGTGCTGTAGACGAGGCCGCAGGGCAGCCAGCCCCAGAGCGCGCCCAGCAGCAGGGCGCGGGGCAGGCTCGACACCGGCAGCAGGCGGGTGGCCACGGGCTGTATGTGCCGCCACAGGCCGCGGCCCAGGCCTTCGATGCGGGTCAGGCCGCTCCACCAGCCGGCCAGGTACAGGCCCATGCAAATCAGCAACAGCCCGGCCAGAATGCGCATGTACATCGCTGCCGGGCTGTTGGCCACCGCCCATCCGGCCAGGCCCAGCAGTAATCCCGCCGTGGCATAGCTAAGAATTCTTCCCAGGTTGTAGGCCAATAGCAGCCTGAAGCGTCGGCTGCGTTGCTCTTTGGGGATGGCCAGGGTCAGCGCACCCATCAGGCCACCGCACATGCCCAGGCAATGCCCGCCTCCGAGCAGGCCCAAAATGACGGCCGATACCAGCAGCGGTGCCAGCTCAAGCATGGGGAGGCGCTTTTTTGTCGGTGTCTGCGGGTGACTCCGGGTGCAGGTTTTTCGCTTCTTCGACGGCGGCGGTGTGCTGCGGGTCCTGGTCGTCGAACAGGATGCTGTGGGCCGGGCTGTCGAGGTCGTCGTACTGGCCGCTGTCTACCGCCCAGAAGAAGATGTAGATGGCGATGGCGACAATCAGCAGGGCCGCAGGGATCATGACGTAGAGGGCTGGCATAGGGGCTCCGGGCGACCGCTTCAGGCCGCAGGCGTGCGCGAGTGTGACGTGGCTGGAGTATGCGCCTGGCCGGGCATGCGAGTCAGGCGCAAGGCATTGAGCACCACGGTCAGCGAGCTGATCGACATGCCGATGGCGGCCCAGATGGGGGTGATCCAGCCCAGGGCAGCAAAGGGAAGCATAAGGCCATTGTACAGGCCGGCCCACAGCAGGTTCTCGATGATCACCCGGCGTGTGCGGCGCGCCAGGGTAAAAGCCTGAACCAGGGCGTCCAGGCGATTGGACAGCAGTACCGCGTCGGCGCTGGTTTTGGCCAGGTCCGTGGCCGAGCCCATCGCCACGCTGATATCGGCGGCGGCGAGCACCGGGACATCATTGACCCCGTCACCCAGCATCAGCACCTTGCGGCCCCGGGCGTGCAGTTGCTGCAGGACTTGCAGCTTGTCATCCGGGCGCAACCCGCCCTGTGCTTCATCGATACCCAGCTCGGCAGCCACGCTGGCGACCATCGGCGAGCTGTCCCCGGAGAGCAGCAGCGTATGCCAGCCGCGCGCCTTGCACGCAGCCAGCAGCGCGGGGGCGTCGTCACGCAGGCGGTCATCGAGGACGAACCAGGCCAGTACGCCGAGGGTATCGCCCAGCAACAGCCATTGGCCGGGTTCATCCGGCATGTCCGGGACCTGGCAGTGGCTCAGTTCGCAAACAAACCCGGGCTGGCCAATACGCAAACGCTGTTCGCCGACCAGTCCTTCAAGGCCCAGGCCCGGCGTGCTGTGGACTTCCTCGGCGGCTTGCGGGGCACGGCCAAAGGCGCGGGCAATGGGGTGTTCGGAACGGTTTTCCAGGGCGGCCGCGAGGCCCAGGCACTGGTCGGCGTCAAGATCGCGCAAGGGGCGAATGGCACGTAATGTCAGGCGCCCCTCGGTCAAGGTGCCGGTTTTGTCGAAAATCACCGTGTCGATCTGGTTCAGGCCCTCGATCACGTGGCCGCGAGTCAGCAGCAAGCCCAGCTTGTGCAAGGTGCCGGTGGCCGCGGTGAGTGCTGTGGGGGTGGCCAGGGACAACGCACAAGGACACGTGGCCACCAGCATCGCCAGCACAATCCAGAAGGCCCGTGACGGATCAAGCTGCCACCACAACAGGCCGATACCGGCCGCGGCGATCAATGAAAACAGCAGGAACCATTGCGCGGCAGTGTCGGCAATTTCGGCCAGGCGCGGCTTTTCGCTTTGGGCGCGATCCAGCAAGCGCACGATGGCGGACAGGCGCGTGTCCTGGCCCAGTGCCGTGACTTCGATGGTCAGTGCGCCTTCGACGTTCAGGGTGCCTGCCGTGACTGCATCGCCGATGCGGCGTGGCTGCGGCAGGTATTCGCCGGTCAGCAGGGACTCGTCGACGCTTGACTGGCCATCAAGGATCTTGCCGTCTGCCGGAAGAATCGCGCCGGGGTGTACCAGCACGTGGTCGCCGACTTTCAGTTCGGTCAGCAGGATGCGTTCGCTCTGGCCGTCGCCGCTCAAGCGCAGGCAGGAGGCGGGCAGCAGATTGACCAGCTGCGCGGTGGCGGCAGCGGTGCGCTCGCGGGCGCGGCGTTCGAGGTAACGCCCCGTGAGCAAGAACAGGGCGAACATGCCGACAGCATCGAAATACAATTCGCCGATGCCGGTGATGGCGGTCCAGATCCCGGCAATATAGGCGCCGCCGATGGCCAGTGACACTGACACATCCATGGTCAGGTGGCGGGTACGCAGATCGCGCATGGCGCCTTTGAAAAAGGGTGCGCAGCTGTAGAACACGATGGGCGTGGTCAAGAACAGCGCGACCCAGCGCAGGATGGTGTGCATCTCGGGGCTGAGGTCGATGTTGAATTCGGGCCAGGTGGCCATGGTTGCCATCATTGCCTGAAACCACAGCAGCCCGGCGACACCCAACTGACGCAGAGCCAGGCGGTTTTCGCTGGCCAGTTGTTCTGTGGCGCGGTCGGCCTGGTAAGGGTGCGCGGCATAACCGATATGTCGCAGTTCGCTCAGGACTTTACTGAGGGGCAACTGGCTGTCGGCCCAGCGCACGTGCAGGCGATGGTTGGACAGGTTGAGCCGCGCCTCGCTCACGGCGGGCAGGCTGCGCAGGTGTTTTTCAATCAGCCAGCCACAGGCGGCGCAGCTGATGCCTTCGACCAGCAGCGTGGCTTCGGCCTGTTCGCCTTCATGCCGGACAAAGGGTTTTTGCACATCGGCGCGGTCATACAGCGCCAGTTCTTCCACCAGTTGCACGGGCAGCGCCTGGGGGTTGGCAGAAGGTTCGCTGCGGTGCTGGTAGTAGCTTTCGAGGCCGCCGGCCACGATGGCTTCGGCCACTGCCTGGCAGCCGGGGCAGCAGAACTCGCGAACTTCGCCCAGAACAACGGCGGTAAAGCGACTGCCAGACGGGACGGGCAGGGCGCAGTGATAGCAGGGAACGGGAGATGTCATGGCGGTCTATCGCGGTTTTGTGTCGCAGGGAAGAACGTCATTGCGGGCAAGCCCGCTCCTGCAGTGGCAGGAACCGGCTTGCCCGCAACGGGATTACTTCTTGTGGTGGTCTTCTGCGCCCTGGATCGGCTCGTCGCCCAGCAACAGGTCCTGGTCATGGCCGACCACTTCTTCCTCAAACAGACGCCAGGTTTTGCCGTCTTCTACGCCCAGCAATTCGACAAAGCGGCGACCTTCGATCTTGTCGTCCAGCTGGCCGATGTAGCGCCCAGGCTCTGACGCGCTCTGGCTAAGGCTGATCTTGCGGTCTTTTTCAGGCTGGGTCGGAGAGATCAGGTTCAGCTCCAGCACCTGCGGCTTGCTGTTGCCCTCAAGCAGCAGCACGACTTCACCGGTCATTTCGTCCAGGCGCAGCTTGGCTTTCAGTTGCAGGGTCTGGCCCAGCAGTTCACGGTCCAGTGCACGGTTGATGCCTTTGCCTGCCTCGTAGTAATTGTCGTTTACCAGGTTGTCCGGGTTGTTCACGGCAATGGTGACCATTGACAGGGTCAAGGTTACCGAACAGGCGAGGATGGCGATGATGATCCAGGGCCAAAGATGCTTGTACCAGGGGCTGGAGGCATTTGCTGCGGGCATGGCGAGTTCTCTTATCTGATTTGTGGGCCGATGAATCGGCTCTTGGCTTTAACAGTGACGTCGTTGTTATCGGCGTCCTTGAGGATAAAGAACACCTCGTTGGTGCTTGACGGTAGCTTCTCGGGCGCAATCGACAACTCGACCGGCAGGCTGACGATATCGCCGGCCGCGACCTTGATTTCGCGTCTGCCTTGCAGCTTGAGGTCAGGCAGGCCAGTGGCATCCAGCACGTAGGTGTGGTCTTGCTGATCCTTGTTCATGATCTTCAGGCTGTAGACGTTTTCGATCCGGCCTTCAGCGTTTTCGCGGTAGAGCACGCGGTCCTTGCTGACATCGAAGCCCACCAGTGTGCGGGTGAAAAATGCGGCGGCCAGCAGCCCCATCATGGTCAGCAATACCAGCGCGTAACCAATCAGGCGCGGGCGCAACTTATGGGTTTTCTGGCCCGAGAGGTTGTGCTCGGTGGTGTAGCTGATCAGGCCGCGGGGGTAGTTCATCTTGTCCATGATGCTGTCGCAGGCGTCGATGCACGCGGCGCAACCGATGCACTCGATCTGCAGTCCGTCACGGATATCGATCCCGGTCGGGCACACCTGCACGCACATGGTGCAGTCAATGCAGTCGCCCAGGCCCAGGGCCTTGTAGTCAGCCTCTTTTTTGCGCGGGCCACGGACTTCGCCGCGACGGGGATCGTAGGAAACGATCAGGGTGTCTTTATCGAACATCACGCTCTGGAAGCGAGCATACGGGCACATGTAAATGCACACCTGCTCGCGCAGCCAACCTGCGTTGCCGTAGGTGGCGAGGGTGAAAAAGCCGACCCAGAAATACGCCCAGCCATCGGCCTGACCGGTAAAGAAGTCGAACACCAGTTCGCGAATCGGCGAGAAGTAACCGACAAAGGTCATGCCCGTCACAAATCCGATCAGCAGCCACATCGTGTGCTTGCTGAGCTTGCGCAGGAACTTGTTGGCACTCATTGGCGCCTTGTCGAGCTTGATGCGCTGGTTGCGGTCGCCTTCAGTAACCTTTTCGCACCACATGAACACCCAGGTCCAGACACTTTGCGGGCAGGTATAGCCGCACCACACGCGCCCGGCGTACACGGTAATGAAGAACAGGCCGAAGGCTGCGACGATCAGCAGGCCGGACAGCAGGATGAAATCCTGTGGCCAGAAAGTGGCGCCAAAAATAAAGAATTTACGCTCGGGAAGGTTCCACCAGACGGCTTGATGGCCACCCCAGTTGAGCCACACCGTACCGAAATACAGCAGGAACAGGATGGCTCCGCCACCGATGCGCAGGTTGCGGAAAAGGCCGGTGAAGGCACGGGTGTAGATTTTTTCCCGGGCCGCGTACAAATCGACGCTTTCAGTGGGTTTTTTGGCAGGTGGCGTGACGTCGTGTACAGGAATCTGATTGCTCATTAGTGCGTCCCACGGCAGTGGAAAGTGCCTCGGTCAGTACATGCCGACCGCGGTCAGAAGGTGTAGCAGTGGCGTAATGATACGCCTGTGACTCTAGCTCAAGGGTGCGACCTTTGGTCGCGTTCCGAAAAAGAATGAGTTGGTATAGGAGTTGTAACAAGTCGTGACATGGATCAATTGACTTAACCCGTCGACTGAGTTGCGCAATGCTCTGAATCAAGGCTCCCAAGGGTTGAGCAATGGGGCGTTGCTGAAGGCGAAGTCCTTGGTATTTCGGGTGACGACGGTCAGGCCGTGCACCAGTGCCGTAGCTGCGATCAGGGCATCGCATTCATTGCTGCGGTCAGGGACGTGCAGGCGGGCACAGCGCCTGGCAACGGTCCCGTCAATCGATAGCACGCGCCCGGCAAAGGCCGGTACCACATGGGCTTCGAGCCAGTTGCGCAGCGGTGCGGCTTGCGTCGGGTCGCGACGTTCCAGGCGCAGGATGCCGGTTTCGATTTCAAGCAGGGTAATGGCCGAGATATACAGTTTGTAAGCGGGGACACTGCGGGCCCAGGCTACCACTGCAGGGTCGGCCTGGGCTTTGCGCAGTTCAGAAACCACGTTGGTATCGAGCAGGAACATTAGAAATCCACTGGGCGCGGCGTGATGACTGCGCGTTCGGGTTCAAATTCAACCGGCGTTGTTTCGGGTATCACCAGCAGGTCGACAATGCTGGTGTCCAGGCCGGTCAGCCGTTGGTACTCCTCCATGCATAGCAGTACATGGGCGGGGCGGCCACGGTCGGTGATGTAAACCGGCCCCTGACGGGATGCTTTTTTGGCACCGCTTGTGTCCTGATTGAACTCACGGCTTGAAATGGTGGTGATGGTCATGGGGTTGGGCCTCCCAAAGAACGGATGTAGTAACGTTACTACTTTACTGTGCAAGGGTGCAAACCAAAAACGCCAGAAACAAAAAAGGCCCCGTCAACGTTCGTTGGCGGGGCCGTTTTTTGTAGCGTTTACCCGACTGCGTTACTCGGCTGCCTTGGCGTCATCGCCGTGGGACAGGCTGTAAACGTAGGCGGCCAGCAAGTGAACCTTGTCATTCCCTTGCATGCCAGCCTGTGCAGGCATCTGGCCCTGACGGCCGTAACGGATGGTCTGCTGCAGTTGAGCGAAGCTCGAACCGTAGATGAATGCCCCCGGGTGGGTCAGGTCAGGTGCGCCCATCAGCGGGTTGCCCTTGCCTTCAGGCCCGTGGCAAACCGAACAGTTGGTGGCGAAGATTTCCTTGCCTTTGGCAGGGTCGGCCTTCGCGCCTTCCGGCAGTTTGCGGCCATCAAGGTTGGTCAGCACGTAGGCAGCTACGTCGCTGACGCCTTGCTCGCCAATCACTTCAGACCAGCCCGGCATGACAGCGTGACGACCATCCATGATGGTGGTCTTGATGTCTGCCGGCGCACCGCCCCAGCGCCAGTCGGCGTCGGTCAGGTTCGGGAAGCCATATGCGCCCTTGGCGTCGGAACCGTGGCACACGGAACAGTTGGACGCGAACAGACGGCCACCCATTTTCAGTGCTTGCGGATCCTTGGCGACTTCTTCAATGGGCATGGCTGCGAATTTGGCGAAGATCGGACCAAACTTGGCGTCCGACTTGGCCATTTCCTTTTCCCACTCGTGAACGCCGGTCCAGCCTGACTGGCCATTGGCGAATGGAGTTTGTTCTTTGGTGTCCAGGTACTGGTAGCCCGGCAGCAGGCCTTTCCAGTTACCCAGGCCCGGGTACAGAACGAGGTAACCAAGGGCAAAAATGACGGTGCCGATAAACAGCATGAACCACCATTTCGGCATCGGGTTGTCGTACTCTTCGATCCCATCGAAAGCGTGCCCGACTTTCTCGTCGGTCTGCTCGCTGCGCTGGCCCTTGCGGGTGGCCAGCAGCAACCAGGTCAAGGCGAAGATGGTACCCAGAGTGAGGACTGTGACGTACAGACTCCAGAATGTAGTCATTCTTTGTTACTCCTAGAAGCTTGCTCTTGCTCGACGTGCTTGATGGCTTCGGGATCATCCTTGAACGGCAACAAGGTAGCGTCGTCAAACTCAGACTTGCGTCGCGGGCTGAACACCCACAAAGCCAAACCGATAAAAGCCACCATCACGACGACGGTGCCCAGGCCTCGAATCATCCCGATATCCATCTAGATCACCGTTTGCTTTTGATGATGGTGCCCAAGCCCTGGAGGTAAGCCACCAGTGCGTCCATTTCGGTTTTGCCCTTTACAGCATCCTTGGCGCCGGCGATGTCTTCGTCGGTGTAAGGGACGCCGAGCGTGCGCAAGACTTCCATTTTTTTCGCCGTATCCTTGCCGTCGAGCTTGCGCTCCACAAGGAAGGGATACGCCGGCATGATCGACTCGGGCACGACGTTGCGCGGGTTGTACAAATGCGCACGCTGCCAGTCATCGGAGTAGCGGCCGCCTACACGGGCCAGGTCCGGACCGGTACGCTTGGAGCCCCACAGGAACGGGTGGTCCCAGACGCTTTCACCGGCTACCGAGTAGTGACCGTAGCGTTCGGTTTCGGCGCGGAACGGACGGATCATCTGCGAGTGGCAACCGACACAGCCGTTGGCGATGTAGATGTCGCGGCCTTCAAGTTCCAGCGCGCTACGCGGCTTCATGCCCTCAACCGGGGTGTTGGTCACGTCCTGGAAGAACAGCGGAACGATTTGGGTCAGGCCGCCAATACTGACAGCGATGACCATGAAGAAGGCCATCAGGCCAATATTCTTCTCGATTGTTTCGTGCTTCATCAGTGGGCTCCAACTACAGAGATCTTGGTCGCCGCTTCAGCTTCTACCGGGTTCGAGGCACGTACGGTGCGGAACACGTTGTAAGCCATGAACAGCATGCCGCTGGCGAAAATGGCACCGCCGATGGCGCGAACGATAAAGCCCGGGTGGCTGGCTTGCAGCGCTTCCACGAACGAGTAGGTCAGGGTGCCGTCGTCGTTGATTGCACGCCACATCAGGCCCTGGGTGATGCCGTTGACCCACATCGAAGCGATGTAAAGCACGGTACCGATAGTCGCCAGCCAGAAGTGCGTATTGATCAGGCTGGTGCTGTACATCTGCTTCTGACCGTAGATTTTCGGGATCATGTGGTACATGGCGCCGATCGAGATCATCGCCACCCAACCCAGTGCACCGGCGTGTACGTGGCCGATGGTCCAGTCGGTGTAGTGCGACAGCGAGTTGACGGTCTTGATTGCCATCATCGGGCCTTCGAAGGTCGACATGCCGTAGAAGGCCAGGGACACAACGAGGAATCGCAGGATCGGGTCGGTGCGCAGCTTATGCCAGGCGCCCGAGAGGGTCATCATGCCGTTGATCATGCCGCCCCAGCTTGGAGCCAGCAGGATGATCGACATCGCCATGCCCAGGGACTGGGCCCAGTCCGGCAGAGCGGTGTAGTGCAAGTGGTGGGGACCGGCCCAGATGTACAGGGTGATCAGCGCCCAGAAGTGCACGATGGACAGGCGATACGAGTAGATCGGACGCTCGGCTTGCTTGGGCACGAAGTAGTACATCATGCCCAGGAAGCCTGTAGTCAGGAAGAAACCTACAGCGTTGTGACCGTACCACCACTGGATCATGGCGTCAGTCGCACCGGCGTATGCCGAGTAGGACTTGAAGAAGCTCACCGGCAGGGACGCGTGGTTGACGATGTGCAGCATTGCCGTCACGACAATGAACGCACCGTAGAACCAGTTACCCACATAGATGTGCTTGGTTTTGCGCTTGGTAATGGTGCCGAAGAACACAATACCGTAGGTCACCCAGACAATGGCCAGCAGGATAGCCAATGGCCATTCCAGCTCTGCGTATTCTTTGGTCGTGGTGTAACCCAGCGGCAACGTGATGATCGCGCCGATGATGACCGCCTGCCAGCCCCAGAAGGTAAACGAGGCAAGGGCATCGGAGATCAGGCGCGTCTGGCAGGTGCGCTGCACGACGTAATAGGAGGTACCGAACAATGCACAGCCACCGAAGGCAAAGATCACAAGGTTGGTATGCAAGGGGCGCAGACGGCCGAAGGTCGTCCATTCGAGGCCAAGGTTCAATTCAGGCCACACAAGCTGTGACGCGATGAAAACCCCGAGCCCCATGCCAAGGATCCCCCAGACCACCGTCATGATGGCGAACTGGCGGACTACCTTATAGTTATAAGCAGTCGGACTGATTGCTGTGCTCATTCTAAGGTTCCACGGTTTAGGTGTTTTATTAGGATAAAAATCGGTCGCAAGTATGTATAAAGCGTAGGGTTATTGCAACGAAGCATGACCCCGGTCAATGCTTTCCAAGGCTGATTCTGCGGCCTTTCCATGCGCAGAGTAAGGTCAAAGTGACCTCGCCAAAAATGCCGGATGGAGGGCAAAACCAAAGGGGGTGAGGCGGGCGGATTCTGGTGGGGGTAGGGCGTGGCAAGAGCATGGCGAAGATCGCGATGGACGATAGCCGGTGTAAACCCACTAGTGTGGCCCGTAACAGTGCCCTTCAACTTACCGATTATTTTCACTTGACGTGAAGCCGGGGGAGTCCCGAACACGCAAGCTAAGAGCTTAGCCCTGAATGGCGGGAGAGCAATGGCGGGCTAAAAAGAGGTGCGACACTTGGTCGCGCTTTGAGGCGGGAACTGCCGCACCAAAATGATGCGGCAGGAAATGTCTGGTAATTATTGGGCTGTTTTTTCCTCTTGATTACCATGTGACAAGCTGAACACGTATGCCGCCAGCAGTTGCACCTTATCGTTGCCCAGCAACTCGTTTTGCGCAGGCATGTGGCCCTGACGGCCGTGGCGAATGGTTTGCTGCAATTGCGCCAGGCTGGTGCCGTAGATAAAGCCCGCAGGTTGCGTCAGATCCGGCGCGCCCATCATTGGCATGCCTTTACCGTTAGCCCCGTGGCACGCCACGCAAGTGGTATCAAAAGCCTGCTTGCCTGCAGCCAGGTCCACCGCACTGTCCTGCGGCAATGGCAGGCCGGCCAGGTCGTGCCGCACGTAGGCAGCGACGTTTTTGACCCCTGCTTCACCCAGTACTTCACCCCAGGCCGGCATGGCCGCGATGCGCCCGCCCATGATGGTGGCCTTGATGGTGTCGGCATCGCCGCCCCAGCGCCAGGTGTTGTCGGCCAGGTTAGGGAAACCGAAAGCACCCTTGGCATCCGAACCGTGGCACACCGAACAGTTGGAGGCGAACAGGCGGCCACCCATTTTCAGTGCGGCCGGGTCCTGTGCCACTTGCTCCACGGGCATGGAGGCATATTTGGCGTAAATCGGCCCGAACTTGGCATCTGCCTTGTCCATTTCCTTTTGCCATTCGTTAACGCCAGTCCAGCCATCCTCATAGCCGGGCAGCAGGCCTTTCCAGTTGCCCAGGCCCGGGTAAAGGATCAGGTAACCCACGGCAAACACCAGGGTGCCCACGAACAACATGAACCACCATTGCGGCAGCGGGTTGTCGTACTCCTCGATGCCATCGAAGCTATGGCCCATGGTCTGGACGGTATCGCTTTTGGTTTCACCCTTGCGCGTACTGACCAGCAGCCAGGTCAGGCCGACCAGCGTGCCTATGGTCAGCACGCATATATAGAGACTCCAGAAGGTGGTCATGCTTTGTTACTCCTAGACGCTTGTTCTTGCTCGACGTGTTGAATCGCCTCTGGATCGTCCTTGAATGGCAGTAAGGTTGCGTCTTCAAATTCTGACTTGCGCCGCGGGCTGAACACCCACAGCGCCAGGCCGATAAACGCCACGGCCACCACCACGGTGCCAAGGCCGCGAATCATTCCACTACTCATCTCGAAGACCATGACTTACCTCTTGCTCTTGATGGCAGTGCCGAGCACTTGCAGGTAGGCCACCAGCGCGTCCATCTCGGTTTTGCCCTGCACGGACTGCTTGGCATTGGCGATGTCTTCGTCGGTGTAGGGCACGCCCAGGGTGCGCATCACTTCGAGTTTCTTCTGGGTGTGGCTGTTATCTACCGGGTTCGCCACCAGCCATGGGTAGGCTGGCATTTTCGACTCGGGCACGACGTTGCGCGGGTTGTACAAGTGGGCGCGGTGCCAGTCATCCGAGTAGCGACCGCCGACGCGGGCCAGGTCCGGTCCGGTGCGTTTGGAGCCCCACAGGAACGGGTGGTCCCACACGCTTTCACCGGCCACCGAGTAGTGGCCATAGCGCTCGGTTTCTGCACGGAACGGACGGATCATCTGCGAGTGACACTGCACGCAGCCTTCGCGAATGTAGATGTCGCGACCTTCCAGTTGCAGTGCGGTGTAAGGCTTCATGCCTTCAACCGGCGTGTTGGTCACG
Source organism: Pseudomonas sp. B424 (assembly GCF_055408345.1). Classification (NCBI taxonomy): domain Bacteria; kingdom Pseudomonadati; phylum Pseudomonadota; class Gammaproteobacteria; order Pseudomonadales; family Pseudomonadaceae; genus Pseudomonas; species Pseudomonas sp. B424. The sequence goes on from NZ_JBUZTL010000002.1 coordinate 408,339, forward strand.
TCTTCAAAGAACAGCGGGACGATTTGCGTCAGGCCGCCGACACTCACGCACAGAATCATCAGCAACAGCATCAGGCCGATATTTTTTTCAACGACTTCGTGTTTCATTGCCAACTCCTCAGGCCATCTGCGCGGCGGCTACGACTTCAGCGGGCTCGGCGTTACGCACGGTGCGCCAAGTGTTGTAAGCCATCAGCAACATGCCGCTGAAGAAGATCGCACCGCCGACCAGTCGCACGACATAGCCCGGGTGGCTGGCCACCAGGGTTTCGACGAAGGAGTAAGTCAGCGTGCCGTCTTCGTTGACTGCGCGCCACATAAGGCCTTGGGCGATGCCGTTGACCCACATCGAGGCGATGTAGAGCACGGTACCGATGGTGGCCAGCCAGAAATGCGCGTTGATCAGGCCCAGGCTGTACATCTGCGGGCGACCGAAGATTTTCGGGATCATGTGATACAGCGCACCAATCGAAATCATCGCCACCCAGCCCAGAGCGCCGGCGTGTACGTGGCCGATGGTCCAGTCGGTGTAGTGGGAGAGGGCGTTGACGGTCTTGATTGCCATCATCGGACCTTCGAAGGTCGACATGCCGTAGAAGGCCAGGGACACCACGAGGAATCGCAGGATCGGGTCGCTGCGCAACTTATGCCAGGCGCCCGAGAGGGTCATCATGCCGTTAATCATGCCGCCCCAGCTGGGTGCCAGCAGGATCAGCGACATCACCATGCCCAGCGACTGGGCCCAGTCCGGCAGTGCGGTGTAGTGCAGGTGATGGGGGCCGGCCCAGATGTACAGGGTGATCAGCGCCCAAAAGTGCACGATGGACAGCCGATAGGAGTAGATCGGACGTTCGGCCTGTTTTGGCACGAAGTAGTACATCATCCCCAAAAAGCCCGCCGTAAGGAAAAAGCCTACGGCGTTATGCCCGTACCACCACTGCACCATGGCGTCAGTGGCGCCACCGTAGAGCGAGTAGGACTTGGTGAAGCTCACCGGGATTTCCAGGTTGTTGACGATGTGCAAAATGGCCACGGTCACGATAAAGGCGCCGAAGAACCAGTTGCCCACGTAGATGTGCTTGGTCTTGCGCTTCATGATCGTGCCGAAGAACACGATGGCGTACGCCACCCAGACGATGGTGATCAAAATGTCGATCGGCCATTCCAGCTCTGCGTATTCCTTGGAGCTGGTGTAGCCCAGCGGCAGGCTGATGGCTGCCAGCACAATCACCAGTTGCCAGCCCCAGAAGGTAAACGCCGCGATCCTGGGCGAGAACAGGGTGGCCTGGCAGGTGCGTTGCACCGAGTAGAACGAAGCGGCGAACAAGGCGCAGCCGCCGAAGGCGAAGATCACTGCGTTTGTGTGTAAAGGGCGCAGGCGCCCGAAACTGGTCCAGGGCAAATTGAAGTTGAGTTCCGGCCAAACCAACTGCGCGGCGAGAAAAACGCCGAGCCCCATACCGACGATGCCCCAAACCACCGTCATAATGGCAAATTGGCGGACCACCTTGTAGTTGTAGGCGGTACTTGTAGAAGTGTTCATGGTTCCCCATCCACGGTTCAGGCGAATACAAATGCACGCCTGGAGTTATAGGCAGACTAAAAGCGAGGCAAGCATGGGTGTAGCAGGCGTGGTCGGTATTGACGGGGATCAATGGCTTAAGTGCGTGGAACAGCGGGGCTGGCTGTGGAATGGCGCGCCAACCCCTTCATCCATGACGCTGATCCTGGCCCACGGTGCGGGTGCTCCGATGGACAGTGCCTGGATGACAGGCATGGCTGAACGCCTTGCTGCACGCGGGGTGAGCGTGTTGCGCTTCGAGTTCCCGTACATGGCTCAGCGTCGGCTAGATGGTGGTAAAAGGCCACCAAATCAGCAGGCAAAATTGCTTGAATGCTGGCATGAGGTATTTACCGAGGTGCGACGGCATGTCGCTGGGCAATTGGCCATCGGCGGCAAGTCCATGGGCGGGCGCATGGCCAGTTTGGTTGCCGATGAGCTGAAAGCGGATCGTCTGGTGTGCCTGGGCTACCCGTTTTATGCCGCCGGCAAACCGGAAAAACCCCGGGTGGCGCATCTGGCTGAACTGCAAACGCCGACCCTGATCGTGCAGGGCGAGCGTGATGCGCTGGGCAACCGCGAGGCGGTAGAGGCCTACACCCTGGCGCCGGGCATCGAGCTGTTCTGGTTGGTATCCGGGGATCATGACCTCAAGCCCTTGAAGGCTTCAGGGTTTACCCATGAGCAGCATCTGGATGCGGCGGCGGACAAGATTGCGCGGTGGTTGCAGCAACCTTGAATGATTTGTGGGAGCGAACCTGCTCGCGATGGCATCAACGCGGTGCAAGTGTTGAACCGCAGCGATCCAGTCGCGAGCAGGCTCGCTCCCACAAGGGTCAGCGGTTAAACCGCGCTACCAGTGAGTACTGGGTATTCACGGTCTGGCTCAGCTCTTCGCTCAACAGCGCCGAATGCTGCGCCTGCTCGGAGGTCTGGTCGGCGAGGTCGGCAATGGTGCTGATGTTGCGGCTGACTTCTTCAGCCACCGCACTTTGCTCTTCGGTCGCGGCGGCGATCTGGGCGGTCATGTCAGTGATGTTGGCCACCGCCTCGCTGATACCGATCAGTGCCTGGTCTGCCTCCAGCACGCGAGCCACGCCTTCTTCAGCCTGACGGTGCCCGGCGTTCATGGTTTGCACTGCCGTGGCGGCGGTCTGTTGCAGCTTGGCAATCAGGCCATGAATCTGCCCGGTCGATGTACTGGTGCGTTGTGCCAGCTGGCGCACTTCGTCAGCCACCACGGCAAAGCCGCGGCCCATTTCACCTGCCCGTGCAGCTTCGATGGCGGCGTTCAAGGCCAGGAGGTTGGTTTGGTCGGCAATGCCCTTGATCACATCGACTACGCCGCCGATCTCATCGCTGTCCTTGGCCAGTTGCGTGACCGTGGCTCCGGTTTCGCCCACCACCACCGACAAGCGCTCAATGGCTTCGCGGGTTTCACCGGCAATATCGCGGCCGCGGCTGGTCAGGCGGTTGGCCTCTTGCGTGGCGTCAGCGGTGCGTTGTACGTGGCTTGCCACTTCCAGGGTAGTGGCGGCCATCTGGTTGACCGCGGTCGCCACTTGCTCGGTCTCGACGCGCTGGCGTTCCAGCCCGACAGAACTCTTGTGCGCCAGGATGTCCGATTGACGGGCTTGCCCGCTCAGATGCTCGGCGGTGTCCTGCAGGCGCGTCAGGCAGGTTTTCAGGCGTGCTTCCTGGCTCAGGATGGACATTTCCAGACGCGCTTGCGGGCCACGGCTGTCGGTGTACATCTGGGCGATCAGCGGGTCGGACGTGGTTTGTTCGGCCAGGCGCAACAGGCGCTTGATTCCGCGCTGTTGCCAGCTCAGGCCGAGCAACCCCAGCGGGATCGACAGCAGGGCGGCCAGGGCAAATCCCCAGCTGGAATTGAGCAGGGCGCCGATCATGAAACTCAACTGGCTGACCAGAATAAACGGCAGCCAGTCCTGCAGCGCCGGCAGCCACTTGTCGCGCTGGGGCACTGCCGATTTGCCGCGATTGAGGCGTGAGTACAGGGCCTCGGCACGGCGGATTTGTTCAGCCGTCGGTTTGACCCGCACCGACTCATAACCCACCACGCGGTCGTTCTCGAAAACCGGGGTCACGTAAGCATTGACCCAGTAATGGTCGCCGTTCTTGCAGCGGTTCTTGACGATACCCATCCACGGAGCACCTTTTTTCAGGGTGCTCCACATGTGCTCAAAAACCGCAGACGGCACATCGGGATGGCGCACAAGATTGTGCGGCGCGCGTATCAGCTCTTCACGCGAAAACCCGCTGATTTCCATAAAGTCATCGTTGCAATAGGAAATGACACCTTTGGCATCGGTTGTAGAAATCAACCGTTGTAGCGCGGGGAAGGTGCGTTCGCGTTGAGTGATGGGCTGGTTATTACGCATGTCGTTTCAATCCGCAAGACTTTGACAGGCTGTCGGCATGTGTATGGAATTGTTTAATTTATATTTCAGGCGCCGGGGCGTTTATAAACGCCCCGGCAGTTGCTCAGGGCATGAGCATCGGGTAGGTGAAAAACACGAAATGCAGCACGTTGAGCCCAAAGTGCGTGGCAATCGCCGCACCCAGCCCGCCAAAGCGGTAGGCCAGGCCATAACCGATCCCTGCCAGCCCTGCCAGCAACACCCATTTCCAGCCGGCGGCGGCATGGGCCAGCCCGAACAGCACGGCGGTTACCAGCAGCGCTATCGCCTGGCCGTAGGGCAGCAACTTGAGGCGCCGGCTGAGCCCGCCCTGGATATAACCGCGAAACAGCGCCTCTTCAACCAGCGTCACCAGCAGCAGATTGTTCAGCAACCAGATAGTGCTTTGCGGCGGCCATTTCGGCGCCCAGGCGATCATGCCCAGCAGCATCGCCCCCCCAAGCGCCAGAGTGACCGCCAGCGCCAGGCCCATCAAACTGGCGCCCAGAGAGGCTCGCCAGGCAAAACGTGGCGCAATCCACGGGCACACCAACAGCAGCCAGAAGCCGATCAGTGGCTTGTCCAGGTTGAAGTACATCGAGAGCGGTACGGCATCGGGTGTCAGCCACGTCGGACTGTTGGCCCGACCGTTATGAAAACCCGGCAGCCAATGCAGGGCCAGCGCCAGGGCCAGCAGAATAAAGAGCCCGTGGCCGGCGTAACGCAGGTAGTGGTTTTTGCTTTGGCGTGCGGCAAGCCCGCTGATAGTCAGCAGGGCCAGCGTGATCAGGGTTTGAACCCCCAATTGCCCGTAGCTCAGGGCAAGGCCGTAGCCCAGGGTCAGAAGTGCCAGATAAGGCCATGGCAGCGCAATCATGAAAATCCTTGGAATCGTTAAAAAGCACCCCGGATCAGGTCCGGGGTGCGCCAGTATAACGATTCGGGCCCTTGTGGGAGCGAGCAGGCTCGCCCCCACAAGGTTGAGGTGCGGCTAGGAGGCAATCAGCTGGCGCAGTACATAGTGCAAGATCCCTCCCGCCTTGAAGTACTCCACTTCGTTGAGCGTATCAATCCTGCACAACACGTCGACTTTCTCCTGGCTGCCATTTTCGCGGGTGATGACCAGTGTCAGGCTCATCCGCGGTTGCAGCTCGGCATCTGTCAGCCCCAGGATATCCAGGGTTTCCTTGCCCGTGAGGTTCAGGGATTTGCGGTTCTGGTCGAGTTTGAACTGCAGTGGCAGCACGCCCATGCCCACCAGGTTTGAGCGGTGTATGCGCTCAAAGCTCTCGGCAATCACCGCCTTGACCCCCAGCAGGTTGGTGCCCTTGGCTGCCCAGTCACGGCTTGAACCTGTGCCGTATTCCTGGCCGGCGATCACCACCAGTGGTGTGCCTGATGCCTGATAGCGCATGGCTGCATCGTAAATCGACAGTTTTTCGCCGCTCGGGATGAAGATCGTATTGCCGCCTTCTTCGCCGCCGAGCATTTCGTTGCGAATCCGGATATTGGCAAAGGTGCCGCGCATCATCACTTCGTGGTTGCCGCGTCGCGAACCATAGGAGTTGAAGTCCCGGGGTTCGACGCCTTTCTCGCGCAGGTAGCGCCCGGCGGGGCTGTCGGCCTTGATATTGCCGGCAGGGGAGATGTGGTCCGTGGTCACCGAGTCGCCCAGCAGTGCCAGGATATTCGCGCCCTTGACGTCTTCGATCACCGGTAACGGCCCGCTGATGTTGTCGAAAAACGGTGGGTGCTGGATATACGTCGAATCGTCTTGCCAGACATACGTCGCCGCTTGCGGCACTTCAATGGCCTGCCACTGGGCATCACCGGCAAATACTTCGGCGTACTCCTTGTGGAACATGCTGGTGGTGACCTGGGCCACGGCGTCGGCGATCTCTTTCTGGCTTGGCCAGATATCGCGCAGGTACACCGGCTTGCCATCCTTGCCCACACCCAGTGGGTCACGGCTGATATCAGTGCGCACCGTACCTGCCAGGGCATAGGCCACTACCAGCGGCGGGGATGCCAGCCAGTTGGTTTTCACCAGCGGGTGCACGCGCCCTTCAAAGTTGCGGTTGCCCGACAGCACCGAGGCTACGGTCAGATCAGATTGGGTGATGGCTTTTTCAATCGGCTCTGCCAGAGGCCCGGAGTTGCCGATGCAGGTGGTGCAGCCGTAACCCACCAGGGCGAAGCCCAGTTGGTCGAGGTACTGGGTAAGGCCTGCGGCCTTGTAGTAATCGGTCACCACCTTTGAGCCCGGGGCCAGCGAGGTCTTGACCCACGGCTGGCTCTGGAGGCCTTTTTCAACGGCTTTTTTCGCCACCAGCCCGGCGGCCATCATCACGCTCGGGTTCGAGGTGTTGGTGCAGGAGGTAATGGCGGCGATCACCACCGCGCCGTTTTTCAGGCGGTAGGTCTTGCCTTCAACGCTGTAGTCCGCTTCTCCGATCAAATCGGCATTGCCCACGGCCACGCCGCCACCGCCTTCGCTCTCAAGGCGACCGACTTCTTTTTTATCGGCCGGCTTGAACTGCAAATTGAGAAACTCTTCGAACGCTTGCCCGACATTGGGCAGCGAAACCCGGTCTTGCGGGCGTTTTGGCCCGGCCAGGCTGGCTTCGACGGTACCCATGTCCAGGGCCAGGGTTTCGGTAAAAATCGGCTCCTGGCCGGCTACCCGCCACAGGCCCTGGGCTTTGCAATAGGCTTCGACCAGTTTGACGGCGGGCTCAGGGCGACCGGACAAGCGAAGGTAGTCCAGAGTGATGTCATCGACCGGGAAAAAGCCGCAGGTGGCGCCGTACTCGGGGGCCATGTTGGCAATGGTGGCCCGATCAGCCAATGGCAGGTCGGCCAGACCATCGCCATAAAATTCGACAAACTTGCCGACTACGCCCTTGCTGCGCAGCATTTGCGTGACGGTCAGCACCAGGTCCGTGGCGGTGATGCCTTCTTTAAGCTTGCCGCTGAGCTTGAACCCCACCACTTCCGGGATCAGCATCGACACGGGCTGGCCGAGCATGGCCGCTTCGGCTTCAATCCCGCCCACCCCCCAGCCCAGCACACCGAGGCCATTGATCATGGTGGTATGGGAGTCGGTGCCCACCAGTGTGTCGGGGAACGCGTAGGTGCGGCCGTCTTCGTCCTTGGTCCAGACCGTGCGGCCCAGGTACTCCAGGTTCACCTGATGGCAAATCCCGGTGCCGGGCGGCACTACTCTGAAGTTATCAAAGGCATTTTGCCCCCAGCGCAAAAACGCATAACGCTCACCGTTACGTTCCATCTCGATATCGACGTTTTGCTCAAAGGCGCCGGGGCTGTTGAACCGGTCGACCATCACTGAGTGGTCAATCACCAGATCCACCGGGGACAGCGGGTTGATCCGCTGCGGGTCGCCGCCAGCCCTGGCCATCGCTGCGCGCATGGCGGCCAGATCGACCACGGCCGGTACGCCGGTAAAGTCCTGCATCAGCACCCGGGCCGGGCGGTACTGGATTTCCCGGTCACTGCGACGCTCCTTGAGCCAGGCAGCCAGTGCCTTGAGGTCGGGCTCGGTGACGGTTTTACCGTCTTCCCAGCGCAGCAGGTTTTCCAGCAGCACTTTGAGCGACATCGGCAGCTTGCTCAGGTCGCCCAGTGATTTGGCGGCCAGCGGCAGGCTGAAGTAGTGATAAGTCTTATCGTCGACTTTTAGTGTGGCGAGGGTATTCAGGCTATCAAGGGAGGACATGAAATGACTCCTTTTGACCCGCATGGTACGGATCGTGTGGAACGGACAGAGCTTCTAACCTAGCCCTGAATCATCTATATGGCTAATAACTGGACTGTCTATAAGCGTTCAAGGTTCCGAACTCAGTTATCATGCCCGCCTTTTCGTGACACGCCTTGCTCCAAAGCAAGGTTGCGCAGCCGGCCAATTCCCGCCAGCTGCCCAGGAGTAATTCAATGAACACCGTTTTTATGCACTGCCGTCCCGGTTTTGAAGGCGAAGTCTGCTCGGAAATCGCCGAGCACGCTGCACGCCTCAACGTCTCTGGCTACGCCAAGGCCAAGCCGAGCACTGCTTGCGCCGAGTTTGTGTGCACCGAAGCAGGCGGGGCCGAGCGCCTGATGCGCGGCTTGCGGTTTGCCGAACTGATTTTCCCGCGCCAATGGGCCCGGGGTGGCTTTGTCGATCTGCCAGAAACCGACCGTATCAGCGTAATCCTTGAACACATGGCCGACTTCCCGGTGTGTGGCAGCCTGTGGCTGGAAATCGTCGACACCAACGATGGCAAAGAACTGTCCAACTTCTGCAAAAAGTTTGAAGCCCATTTGCGCAAGGCGCTGATCAAGGCCGGCAAACTGGTGGAAGAAGACGCGCACAAGCCGCGCCTGCTGCTGACCTTCAAAAGTGGCCGTGAAGTGTTCCTTGGTCTGGCCGAGTCTGATAACTGCGCCATGTGGCCCATGGGCATCCCGCGCCTGAAGTTCCCGCGTGAAGCGCCGAGCCGCTCGACCCTCAAGCTGGAAGAGGCCTGGCACCACTTCATCCCCCGCGACCAGTGGGACGAGCGCTTGCACAGCGACATGACCGGCGTCGACCTGGGCGCAGCCCCGGGTGGCTGGACCTGGCAGCTGGTCAATCGCGGCATGATCGTGACGGCCATCGACAACGGCCCCATGGCCGAGAGCCTGATGGACACCGGTCTGGTGCAGCACTTGATGGCCGATGGTTTTACCTTCAAGCCCAAGCAGCCCGTGGACTGGATGGTGTGCGATATCGTCGAGAAGCCGGCGCGCAACGCGGCGATGCTGGAAGAATGGATTGGCGAAGGCCATTGCCGTGAAGCAGTGGTTAACTTGAAACTGCCGATGAAGCAGCGTTATGCCGAAGTGCGTCGCTTGCTCGACCGCATTGCCGACGGTTTCAAGGCACGGGGCATCCAGGTAGAAATCGGCTGCAAGCAGCTGTACCACGACCGTGAAGAAGTAACCTGCCATTTGCGTCGTATTGACGTGAAAAAACCTAAATCTCGCTGATTCAGGAGTGAATGATGAGTTTTGCTGATCTGCCGGTTGACGGCACTCTGGACGCTACCGGCCTCAACTGTCCTGAGCCGGTAATGATGCTGCACCAATACATTCGCGACCTGGCGCCGGGCGGCTTGCTGAAAGTCATCGCCACCGACCCCTCGACCCGCCGTGACATACCCAAGTTCTGTGTGTTTCTGGACCATGAACTGGTAGGTCAGCAGGAAGAGGCGGGCACGTACCTGTACTGGATCCGCAAAAAGCAGGATTGATCCTCACCTTGTGGGAGCGGGCTTGCTCGCGATTCAGGCGCAGAGATTGTTCGGACACTGCGCGCTAATACCATCGCGAGCAAGCCCGCTCCCACAAAAGCCAGTTGCTACAGGCTATGCCGCGCGACGAATGCGCTTTTTCGCACTGCGGGCCAGTCGCACGCCGAGCATCAGCGCGGCGCAGGTCAGGCCCACGATCAGACCCTGCCACAGCCCGCTCGGGCCATTGGCTTCGCCGAACCAGTCAGTCAGCCCCAACGCATACCCCACCGGCAAGCCGATGCCCCAATAGGCGAACAGCGTCAGGATCATCGTTACCCGCGTGTCCTGATAACCGCGCAGCGCACCGGCGGCGGTCACTTGAATCACATCCGAAAACTGATACAGCGCCGCGAACATCAGCAACATGGTCGCGACTTCGATCACCATCGGATCGGCGGTGTAGACCGTTGCAATCGACTCGCGCAACAACAGGATCAGGCTGGCTGAAATCGCCGCCCATACCAGCGCCGTGCCCATGCCGACCCCAGCCACAAACCGCGCTTCCCGGGGTTGATCACGGCCCAGGGCCTGGCCCACGCGCACGGTAATTGCCATGCCCAGCGAATACGGGATCATGAACACCAGTGAACTGAAGTTCAGGGCGATTTGATGGCCCGCCACCACGGTGGCCCCAAGGCTGCCGATCAACAGCGCAATCACCGCAAAAATACTCGACTCGGCGAAGACCGCTATCCCGATCGGCAGGCCCACGCTGAGCAAACGCTTGATGATCGCCCACTTTGGCCATTCAAAATGACTGTACACCTGGCTCGATTTGTAAATCGCGCCCCGGAAAGTCCAGACCACCATGCCCAGAGCCATGAACCACATCACAATGGCCGTGGCCCAGCCGCAGCCCACGCCGCCCATGGCCGGGACGCCGAAGTGGCCGTAGATAAAGATGTAGTTGATCGGGATATTGAGGGCCAGGGCGCTCAGCCCAAGGATCATGCTGGGCCGGGTCTTGCCCAGGCCGTCGCTGAAGTTGCGCAACACGCAATACAGCCCCACGGCCGGCATGCCACTGGCGATACCGTGCAGATAGCCCATGCTCGGCTCGATCAGTTCGGGGTCGACCTTCATCAAATGCAGCAACGGTTCGGCCCCGATCAAAATCAGGGCCGCGCACAGGCCGGTAATCAAGGCCAGCCACATGGCCTGGCGCACGATCGGGCCGATTTCACCCTGTGCATTGGCGCCAAAGCGCTGGGCGACCTTGGGCGTGGTTGCCAGCAAAATGCCCGACATCAGCAAAAACACCGGCACCCAAATGGAGTTGCCCAGCGCCACGGCAGCCAGATCCCGTGGCCCGACGCGCCCGGCCATGACCGCATCGACAAACCCCATGGCGGTGGTGGCGATCTGGGAAATGATGATTGGAAACGCCAGCGCCAACAGCGCGTGCACTTCCGTGCGCACCCGGGCCGGGCGGCTGGCAGCAGTAGAAGGAGGGTTATGAGTTACAGAGTTCACAAGCGTGTATCCACAGTGATTAACGCGCAAAGCCGGCAATTGTACGCCTGACCAAATGGTCAGAAAACATTGAGTTGTAGGAGCTTTGTAAACGTGATTGTGAGTACCTTCCACACCCGGCTGGCCCATTCGTCGCAACAACGCCTACACTGCCACTCCGCGAAAGGAGCCTGCCATGTTGATTGTTGCTGACGAAAATATTCCGCTGCTCGAAGAATTTTTTGCTGACTTCGGTGAAATACGCCGTTTTCCGGGCCGCCAGATCAGCCGCGCCGACGTGCTTGATGCCGATATCCTGCTGGTGCGCTCTGTGACCAAAGTCGACCGCGACCTGCTCGAAGGCAGCGCCGTGCGGTTTGTCGGGACGTGCACCATCGGCACTGACCACCTGGCCCTCGAGTACTTTCAGCGTGCCGGTATTCAGTGGTCCAGCGCTCCCGGCTGCAATGCCCGTGGTGTGGTGGACTACGTGCTCGGCAGCTTGCTGACCCTGGCCGAAATCGAAGGCGCCGATCTGACGCAACGCACCTACGGTGTGGTGGGCGTCGGGGAAGTGGGTGGGCGTCTGGTCCAGGTCCTGCGTTCGCTGGGCTTCAACGTGCTGCTCTGCGACCCGCCGCGTCAGGCAGATGAAGGTGGCGATTACGTCAGCCTCGAACAGATCATCGAGCAATGCGATGTCATCAGCCTGCATACCCCGCTGGACAAAACCGGCAGCGCCCCGACCTGGCACTTGCTCGACCGCGAGCGCCTGAACCAGTTGAAACCCGGGACATGGCTGATCAATGCCAGCCGTGGCGGGGTAGTCGACAATGCCGCGCTGCGTGAAGTACTGACCCGGCGCGAAGACCTGCAAGCGGTGCTGGACGTGTGGGAAGGTGAGCCACAAGTAGACGTCGAACTGGCTGACCTGTGCGTACTGGCGACCCCGCATATTGCCGGGTACAGCCTGGATGGAAAACAGCGGGGCACGGCGCAGATTTATCAGGCGCTGTGCGATTACCTTGGCCATTTGCCACAGGTCAAACTTGCCGACTTGTTGCCCGCCCCCTGGCTGGCGAAGGTTGAAATGAGTGCCGACAGCGATCCTGCCTGGGCCATGGCCATGCTTTGTCGTGGCGTGTACGACCCGCGCCGTGACGACGCCGATTTTCGTCGCAGCCTGATCGGCAGTGTCGAAGAGCAAAAGCTGGCGTTCGATGGCTTGCGCAAGAACTACCCGGTTCGCCGTGAAATCGAAGGCCTGGCCGTGCATGTCGACGGCGACTCAGTGGCCTTGAATCAACTGGTGAAAGCCTTGGGCGGGGTGCTGGTGCCGTAATTGAAGGCATAAAAAAACCGGCCTTACGCTGTAAGGCCGGTCAGTGATTCTTGAACGGCTATCCAATATGCAGGCGCTGGCTAGTCAACGCCTGCAGAAGGGTACGACAGAGGATCAATCTTTGCGCACAGGCTTGACCAGACGCTGCTCCAGCTCATGGCAGGCGTTCTGGATCATCGCCTCGGTGATCAAAATCTCCTGACCATTCTCGTCGATAATCGCGCAGCCCAAAGATTGCTGTGGTTGGGTGCGAATCACCGGTACGGCTTGAGCGTTGTGTTGCAAATCCATGGCCTGTCTCCTCATCAGGGTGTATCGATACTGTAGATCCGTTTAATGACCAAGCTGTGACAAACGCAGTAACAAACTTGGCGGCTATTCCAGTCCAACAGAAATACTCCGAAACTTCCAGCCTCACTTTAGAACATTAAAGCCTAGGGTTTAATGTTCCAGGTCATATTCAAAACGAGTGAGAAAGGTTTACCGGTATAAGCAGAACTTCGTTGTAGGCTGTGTAAGGCTTTTCACGCTGGTTCACTTTCCGGATACCTACTGATGCTTTCTTCCCGTCACCGCCGTGCCATTCGTCTGGCCATGCATTTTGTTGCGCCCTACCGTTGGCAGGCCTTTGGCGCCTTGCTGGCGCTGATTGTCACAGCGGGCATCACCTTGTCGATGGGGCAGGGCATCCGCCTGTTGGTCGACAAGGGTTTCATGACCCAGTCCCCGCACCTGCTCAACCAGTCCATCGGTTTTTTTCTGATCCTGGTGCTGGGTTTGTCGGTGGGCACCTTTGTGCGTTTTTACCTGGTGTCGTGGATTGGCGAACGGGTGGTGGCGGATATTCGGCGTCAGGTGTTCAACCACCTGATCGACTTGCACCCGGGGTTCTATGAAAACAACCGCAGCTCGGAAATCCAGTCACGGTTGACCACCGATACCACGTTGCTGCAATCGGTCATTGGCTCTTCGCTGTCCCTGTTCCTGCGCAACAGCCTGATGGTGATTGGCGGCGTCGTGCTGCTGTTTGTCACCAACCCGAAACTGACCAGTATCGTGGTGGTCGCCTTGCCCCTGGTGCTGGTGCCGATCCTGTTTTTTGGGCGCCGGGTGCGCAGCCTGTCGCGCCAGAGTCAGGACCGTATCGCCGATGTGGGCAGCTATGTCGCCGAAGCCCTGGGCCAGATCAAAACGGTGCAGGCCTACAACCACCAGCAGCAAGACCAGCAACGTTTTGCCACGACGGTTGAGCACGCGTTTGCCACGGCCCGTAAACGCATCCTGCAGCGCTCGTGGCTGATTACCCTGGTGATCCTGCTGGTGCTGGGCGCGGTGGGGGTGATGCTGTGGGTCGGCGGCATGGACGTGATTGCCGGGCGGATCACCGGTGGCGAACTGGCCGCGTTCGTGTTCTACAGCCTGATCGTCGGCAGTGCGTTCGGCACCTTGAGTGAAGTGATCGGCGAGCTGCAACAAGCGGCGGGGGCGGCGGAGCGGATTGCCGAACTGTTGCAGTCAAAAAGCCTGATTGAGCCACCGGGCACGGGGTTGCAGGTGTTGCCTGAGCGGGTCAAGGGGAATCTGCTGCTTGAAGATCTGCATTTCTCCTATCCTTCGCGCCCGGAAAGTTACGCCATTGACGGCCTGAGCCTGACGATCAATGCGGGTGAAACCCTGGCCCTGGTCGGTCCTTCCGGGGCGGGCAAGTCGACGTTGTTTGATTTGCTGCTGCGTTTTTACGACCCCCAGCAAGGCCGGATCCTGCTTGAAGGCTTGCCGATCACCCGGCTTGATCCCCAGGACCTGCGCCGTTGCTTTGCCTTGGTGTCGCAAACCCCGGCACTGTTTTTCGGCACCATTGAAGACAACATTCGTTATGGCAATGCAGGGGCCAGTGACGAGCAAGTCGAAGCAGCGGCACGGATTGCCCATGCGCACGATTTCATCCTGCAAATGCCCGAGGGCTACAAAACCCACCTGGGTGATGGGGGTTTGGGCTTGTCGGGCGGTCAGCGCCAGCGTTTGGCAATTGCCCGGGCGTTGCTGGTGGATGCGCCGATCCTGTTACTGGACGAAGCCACCAGTGCCCTTGATGCCCAGAGCGAGCATTTGATCCAGCAAGCCTTGCCCAGCCTGATGCAAGGCCGCACGACCCTGGTGATCGCCCACCGCCTGGCCACCGTGCAGAACGCCGACCGCATCGCGGTGATGGACCAGGGCAGGCTGGTCGCCATCGGCACCCACGCACAGTTGATCGCCAGCAATGCGCTGTATGCGCGGCTGGCGGCGCTGCAATTCAATGTGGGGGTGTGAGATCTGTGGCAGCTGCCGAGGGACGATGGCTTGAGATACCTCAATCGCGGGAGCGAGCCTGCTCGCGAAAATCATTCGCGAGCAGGCTCGCTCCCACAGAGGGTCTTGACCGGTGACAGAGTATCTACAGGGGAGTGTGCAGGGCCTTAGCGGTACTCACACAGGTAAGCCGTATCAACGGCCACTTTCAGCTGGAACTTGCTGTTGGCCGGCACGTTGAACTGGCTGCCGCTTTTGAACGTTTCATACTCGCTGCTGCCTGGCAGTTTGACGCTCAGCTCACCCGACACCACGTGCATGATTTCGCGCTCGGCCGTGCCGAACTCGTACTCACCCGCAGCCATGACGCCAATGGTGGCTTTGCCTTCGGTTTGCGTGAAGGCAATCGACTTGACGGTACCGTCGAAGTATTCGTTGACTTTGAACATGGCGATTCCTCGGAATGGGCTAAAAAGGGCTGGCCAGTATGCAGAAGCGGTTTTATCCCGTCACGCCCTTTATGGCCGCTAAACCTTGAGGATCAGTGGCAACAAACGCGCGGTGTTGCGTGCATCTTCCAGTGCGCGATGTTGCTGCCCGTTGAACTGCATCCCGGCCAGTTGCAGCGCGCTGTTAAGCCCCAGCGGACGCTTTAGCTGGCGGGCCTGGGCAAACTGTTGCTTGAGGTTGGCGTGAGGCAATTGCATCAGTGCACTGGCGAGCTGCTTTTGGCGCCATTCCTGTTCCAGTTGCTTGCGATCGTAGTCGCCCCAGCTGGCCCAGCCTTCCAGTTTGGGCAGGTGCTGGCCCAGCCAGCGTTCGAACTGTTCCCACACCAGCGTCATCGGCGCTGCGGCATCAATGTTGGCCTGGGTGATGCGGGTCAGTTGCCGGCAAAACGGGGTCAGCAACGGGCGCCGTTGCGGGCGGATGAAACGCTGAAAATGATCCACCTCGCGACCTGCGCGGGTGACCACGCTGGCGCCGATTTCAATCACTTCCATTTCCTCGAGGGGCCAGCCGCCATCATCAGTGGTGGCTTCCAGGTCAATTACCAGCCAGTGAGGCATGTGCAGCTTCCTTTAACAGCATCGGCGTTGAAGTTGGAGCGTAGCTAAAGCACCGGCCAAAGCGCTTATTTTGTAGTGGGCCAGTCAATCGCTTGCTTGCTAGTCTATATGCGCTTTAATGGTGTGCGTGCTCGATCTCAGGTCGTGTGTCGATCAATAAGTTCCCGCCATGGGCGGCGCCGGATGTGTATGGTTTTGAAGTGTTTGCCAATGCAGATGGCCCACTGTCTGGCGCTGGCCCTTGGCATGATCTGGGTGGCGCCGGCGTTGGCCGTTCAGGAAGTCAGGGTCGGGGCTGCGCATTTTCCGCCATACACCGTACGCCCGGAACGGGGTGGCGGCACGGGGCTGTTGTCGCAATTGCTCAATGCACTCAACCTGTTGCAGGGCGATTATCGTTTTGTCCTTGTACCCAGCTCCATCCCGCGGCGCCAGCGTGATTTCGAGCAGGGGCGGGTGGACATGATGATGTTTGAAAACCCGGCCTGGGGCTGGCAGGTGCATGCGTACAACGCAGTCGACATGGGCCTTGAAGACGCTGAAGTGTTTGTCGCCAAAAAGCACCCCGATCGCCAGCAAAGCTATTTCGATGATCTGGACGGCAAACGGCTCGCGCTGTTTAGCGGGTATCACTATGCCTTTGCCGGATTCAATGCCGCCCCGACATTTCTGACCGACACTTTCAACGCGACCCTTACGTACTCCCACGAAAGCAACCTGTTGATGGTTCAGCGCGGGCGGGTAGATATCGCTTTGATTACCCGCTCCAACCTCATCGACTTGCTGCGCCATGACCCGCAGGCCAGGTCAGAGGTCATGGTGTCCGAGCGTATCGATCAGACCTACCGTCACTTCGCCCTGTTGCGGCCTGAAGCACCGATCCAGGGTCAGCATTTTGCCCGGATGCTGCAACAGCTTCGCGAGAATGGTGAGCTGGTGGCTATTTTTGCGCCCTACAAAATTGCAGTGGTTGCAGTAGAGCCTTTCTAGGAGGGTGAGTGTTGCAGCGCCTGCGGGAAGTGGCTCCCACAGGCAGGCGGGGCGCTCAGCGGCGGGCGAATGTGTCGGCTTGGGTTCCGGACACTTTGCGGCAATGAATCAGGGCATCGCGAATCATGAAGTTGACCAGAGTCGGCGACACGCCCAACTCCCTGGCAATGTCCTTTTGCTGAACCCCGTGCAGGCGATACATCTCGAATGCATAGCGGGTGCGGCTCGGCAGTTCGGTCAGCGCCACCGCGATGTGTTCCAGGGTCGAGAAGTTGATCAGTGAGGTTTCTGGAGACGCGCCGTGGATGACCACATTCAAACCTTCTTCTTCCGTGCCCGAGTACCTCAATTCCAGCGCCTGCTTGCGGTAGTGATCGATCGCCAGGTTGCGCACGATCTGGAACAGGTAGCTGAGCTGTGCCTTGAATGACGTGGTGATCTGCGGTGCCGACTGCAAGCGGAAGAACGCATCCTGCACCACGTCTTCGGCCCGGGACCGGCAGCCGGTGATACGGGCTGCGATCTTGACCAGGACCAGCCGGTTTTCAACAAAGGCCTGAAGAAGGGGTGAGTCACACTTGCCTGTGGACATTTGTTCCGTCATGGAGATCACCTGCTGCGAATGAGTGAGTGAGGGCCCCGGCGGGGGAGGCGTCCTACACAGCTGGTCACAAACTAGGCTTAATGATAATGATTGTCAATTGAGAAACAGAATTAATACCCGTTCTCGGGGCGGACTGAGACATGCCTCACACGCGCACCTGGCGGGCGTGCGGGCTCGTTGTTGCGCGGGCTGAAGAAGGGAAGGCAGAACGATTGCAGGCTGCGATCTGATGATCGCAGCCTGCGGCACTTACTTGGGCCCCAGAATCTGCACCAGTTTGTCCGGTGACGGCGCACCCTGTTGCTGTTGCAGGTTGCCCTGTGCGTCCAGATAGAAAATCGCCGGGGTCGCGGCGACATCCAGTTCTTCCATCAGCTGTGCGTTCGCATCGAGCTTGGCCTGCACGTCAGCCGGGATTTTTTCCAGGGGCTTGAGCTTGCTGGCCTTGCCGGCCTTCTCATGCTCGTGCAGGGCTTGCTGCGGGTCTTTGGCGGCCAGCAGGGCGCCGGATTTGGCCGGGCTGTCTTCGCGGATAATGCCCACCATGATATGACGCAATTGCACCTTGCCCGAGTCGACCCAAGGGCGTGCCTGCTCCCAGAACATGTTGCAGTACGGGCAGTTCGGGTCGCTGAACAGGTAAACGATGCGGGGTGCATCCGCCTTGCCGTCGGCGATCCAGTTGCTCTTTTCCATGTTGGTCCAGACTTGCTTGGCCATGGGTTCGTACACCAGCTTTTGCAGCGGTGCCAGGCTCAGGTCCTTGCCGTCGGCGTCATACAGGTTGCCCACCAGCACATTGCCGTCCTTGGTCAGGTACAGCGCCATGCCACGGTTCTGGTACTGGGCTGCGAACCCGCGCAAATCCCCCGGCGCATCAAAACTGCCAACGATTTTTGCGCCCTTGGCTTCAATCTTCTTGATGGCTGGCGGCAGTTCTTCAGCCTGCAACACAGGCGACTGCAGGAGCGAGGCGCCCAGCAGTGTGGTCATGCTCAGGGTTAACAGTTTGCGGTTAAGCATTTTTGCTGATTCCTTGCAGGGTCGGCCTGTTGGGCCGACATTGAATTGTTCTGTTCGAAAGGTTCCATGGCCCGGGCCAGGCTGGCTTGTGACAGTTCGCCCAGATGGCTGCCCAGCAGGCGGCCTTCAGCGCTGTAGAACAGGGTAGTCGGCAGGGCCATCGAGCCGACTTTTTGTGCCAGTTGGCCGCCGCTGTCGAACAGCACGTTACTGAGGTTCAGACCCTGTGTTTCAAGGAAGGTGCTGACGCTCTGCATGCTTTCGCCCTGGTTGACGAACAGGAAGGTCACGTCCTGATGCTGGTTCTGCGCGTTCTGCAGCACCGGCATTTCGCGCCGGCACGGCGGGCACCAGGTGGCCCACAGGTTGATCACCAGAGGGCCGCCCTGATAACTGCTCAACTCTACCGATTCACCATGGGCGTTGCGCATCACCATCTCCGGCAGGCGCGTGCCCTGTTCGTAAAGGCTGGACGAGAAACTGGCCAGCAGCCAGAACGCCAGCCCGCTGCCAAGGCCCCAGCCCAAAGGGCGACGCAACCCGCTGCGGCGCCAGCCCCAGATCAACGCACCCACCACCACGGCCACCAGCCCCGGCCACAGCAAAAAGCCGCCGTCACGCAAGTCGAGCATTTGCAGCGGGTCTTCCTTGAAGTAGCGCCAGTAGCTGATGACGAAGCCGACGCGTGCCGTCAGCAAACCCAGCAAGAACAGGCTGAACAGCACTGACTCGGGGTTTTCACCACCGCGTTTGGCCACGCGCCAACCCACCAGTGTTGCCAGGGCAAGGGCCAGGATCAGCAGCAGGTGATTGATGGCCAGCGCAAACGAACCGATGGTCAGGGTGAGCATTTAGAGGGTTTCCCGAGTGGCGTTCCAGTGATTCAAAAAGGTCTGGGCGTTGACTTCGCCAGTGATGCGTTGTCCGCGACGCTCAACCCCGTCGGGACCGATCCAGGCAAAGCTGGGCGGGCCGGGTACTTGATAGCGGCCGAGCAGCTCGCGGCTGGCGACATTATCGGCGGTCACGTCAAGACGCAACAGGCGCACGCCCTGCAAGGCTTCCATCACCTGCGGTTGGCCAAAGACCTGTTTCTCCATGACCTTGCATGACACGCACCAGTCGGCGTAGTAGTCGAGCAATACCCATTGCCCATCCGCCTTGGCGCTGGCCAGTTCACGGTCCAGGGCGGCGGGGTCCTTGATGGTGATGAACGCATCATGGGCGGTGTTTGCGGTGCTGCCCGCCACGGTCTTGGCGGTGTACACCTGCAGCGGTTGCCACAGCTCGGTGCCGCCGCCGGCTGCACCCACCAGCAACAGGCTGCCCCACAGACCTGCCAGCAGGCTCAGGGGGCTGAACAGGGTTTTGGCGCGCAGGAATGCCTGCGCCTGTTGCCAGAGGCTGCTGGCGAAAATGATCAGCAGTACGCCCCACAGGCCGACCCACAAGGACTCGTCGAGTACAGGCCGTACCAGCAGCAGTGCGGTGCCCAGGAACAGGAAACCGAACAGGCCTTTCATCAGGTTCATCCAGGCACCGGGTTTAGGCAGGAAGCGACTGCCCACGGTGACCAGCAACAACAGCGGCACGCCGATCCCGACGCCCATCACAAACAGCACCAGGCCGCCTTCAACCGCGTTGCCGCTTTGCGCGATATACAGCAAGGCACCGGCCAGCGGCGCGGTCATGCACGGCCCAACCAGCAAGCCGGACAGCGCGCCAAGAATGCCTGCGCCCACCAGGCTGCCGCCTTTGCGCCCACGCCCGGCGGTTTCCAGACGGTCACGCAGGGCCGCGGGCAGTTGCAGTTCGAAAAAGCCGAACATCGGCAGCGACAACACCACGAACAGCGCGGCAAAGCTGCCCAGCAGCCAGGGTTGTTGCAGCAGTGCCTGCAAGTTGGCGCCCAGCAGGGCTGCCAGCACGCCCAGCCCGGCATACACCAGCGCCATGCTGACCACATAGCTGCCGGCCACGGCAAACCCGCGTCCGGTCGTGGCACCGCTGCCTACCACCAGCCCGGCCAGAATCGGCAGCATCGGCAGCGAGCAAGGGGTAAAGGCCAGCAGCAGGCCCAGGCCGAAGAACAGCAGCAAACTCCAGCCCAGGGAGCGCTGTTGCAAGCTGGCAGCCAGCGACTGGTCCTGTGCCTGGCCCTGGGCTGCAACCGGTTGCGTGCCACCCAGGTCAACGGTCTGGCTTTGTGGCGGGTAGCACAGCCCGGCATCGGCGCAGCCTTGCCAGCTGACCTTGACCTGACCGCTGGCGCCTGCCGGGATCAGCAGCTCAACGCGGTCGCGATAGACCTGGGTTGCGCCAAAAAACTCATCGCTGTGTTCCAGCCCCTGAGGCAGCTCAGGGGTATGCGCGGCCTCCAGCCCGTCGAACTTGAAACGCTTTTGATACAGATAGTACGTGTCGGCTATTTTCCACTGCAGACGGGTTTCGCCTGAGGGCAAGGGTTCGGCACTGAATGCAAAGGCCTTGTTGACCGGCAGAAAGTCGGGCTGTGAGAAAGGATTGTTCGCGGTCTGGGCCTGGGTCACGCCCACCAGACACATCAATAACAAGGACAGCAGCAAACGCATGAGTTAAGCCTTGGGCAAGTTCAAGTGACGCTACAGTGTGATCCTGCGATTAACCGATCATTAACCGATCCACATCAATCGGTTCACGGCATAATCGGCCCTTAATCCCATCGCCTTTTAATCGGCTCATTTACGCGGGTATCAGCATGCACGTACTGGTTTGCGAAGACGACGAACTGATCGCCAGCGGCATCAAGGCCGGGCTGACGGCCCAGGGCCTGACGGTTGAACACGTCAGCACGGCGGCTGCGGCGCGGGCCATGCTGAAAGCTGCCGAGTTCGATGTCATGGTGCTCGACCTGGGCCTGCCCGACGAAGACGGCCTCAAGCTGCTGCAACAGTTGCGTCAGCAAGGGCTGGAGTTGCCGGTGCTGATCCTTACCGCCCGCGATTCTGTCACCGACCGGGTAGACGGCCTGCAAGCCGGTGCCGATGATTACCTGCTCAAGCCCTTTGACCTGCGCGAACTGGCCGCCCGCCTGCACACCTTGCTGCGCCGGGTAGCGGGGCGCAGCGTCAACCTGATCGAACACGGCCCCCTGAGTTACGACCCCAGCAGCCGCGTGACCTTGCTTGCAGGCCAGCCGGTGGACTTGTCCCGCCGTGAACAGGCACTGCTGCAGGCCTTGCTGCACAACCGGGGGCGGGTGCTGTCCAGTGAGCAACTCAAGGACAGCATCTATGGCTTCGGTGACGAACTGGAGAGCAACGCCCTGAACGTGCATATCCACCACCTGCGGCGCAAATTGGGCAACGGCATCGTTGAAACCGTGCGGGGCCTGGGCTATCGCCTGGGCACGGCCGATGGTGCCGGGTCCGGCACATGATGAGCATGCGCCTGCGTCTGAGCCTGACCATTGGCTCGGCATTTGTCCTGGTCTGGGCATTGGCCGCGGCCTGGATGCTCAGCGACTTGCGTCAGCAAATGATGTTTTCCCTCGATCAGCGGCTGGTCGCCTCGGCGCGCATGGTGGCCGGGTTGCTGGAGCAATTGCCGCAATTGCCGGTGAAAGGCGAGGGCACCCACTTCAGCGCCGAACAGCTGACTATCCCTGGTGGCATGGCCTGCCAGGTCAGTTCGCTGCGCGGCGAGGTCCTGGCACGCAGCCACAACAATCCCGATCAGCCGATGCAATCCCAGGCGGCGGGTTTTCATGACCAGACCATCGACGGGGCCACCTGGCGCACCTTTACCCTGGATCGCGGCGACGTGCGCATCACCACCGCTGACCGGCAGGTGGAGCGCGAGGCACTGAACCTGTCTGTACTGCTGGCGGCATCGGTGCCGGTGGGCATGGCGCTGATGGTCTGCCTGCTGCTGCTGTGGCTGGGGATCGGCCAGGGCCTGGCGCCGCTCAACCGGATGCGCGATGCCCTGATGCGGCGTGACGCCGACTCACTGCAGCCGCTGCAAATCTCGCCCTTGCCCAGCGAACTCAAGCCGCTGCTCGACTCGCAGAACCAGCTGTTTGCGCGTATCGCCAAAGCCATCGAGCGCGAGCGGCGCCTGACCGGCGATGCTGCCCATGAACTGCGCAGCCCGCTGACCGCGATCAAAACCCACCTGCAAGTAGCGCGCATGACCGACGGCGAGGCCCGCGAACAGTCGCTGGCCCATGCCGAAGCCGGAGCCGACCGCTTGCACCGCACCCTTGAGCAATTGCTGCTGCTGGCGCGGGTGGAGGGCAGCCTGTCATTTGACGACGGGGTCAATTGTTCGGCAGGGCAAGTGGCGCGGCTGGCGATCCACGATGCGACCGGGGGCGATGGCGAGCGCATCCGTCTGCACCTGCCTGACGACTTGCCGGACACCGCGCTTGAAGTCCCTTCGGTGCTGGCCATTGCCGCGCTGCGCAACTTGCTGGACAACGCCTTGCGCCATACACCACCCGGCACCCAGGTGGAACTGTCGGTTGTCATCGACGGCCCCCAGGTGCGGTATGTGGTGCGTGACCATGGCCCCGGCATCCCGCCTGAAACCCTGCAACACATGACCCAGCGCTTCTGGCGCAACGGCAACAGCAACGGCTGCGGCCTGGGCCTGGCGATCGTGCAGGCGATTGTCGAGCGGTGTCGCTGTGAGCTGGTCTTCGACAGTCAGCCCGATGGCTTGCGGGTTGAGCTGCGCATGCCGTTGAAAGGTATCGACGCCTGATCCATGGGAGCAGCATCGCATCGGCAGCGGTGCGAATGCGCTCCAATGGACTGATTTCGTTACAACTTCAGTTGGACCTTGGTTTACAGTACCCGCGCTCTTGCGAACCACCCACAGGCGGCATTTTGTGGAGTGATTCCATTCCAGGTAAACAGACTCCACGGCGCATACACGGCCCCCTTGACCGCTTGTACGAGGCTGGCACAGAACGTGCTCATGTCCTTTTGTCCGCATCGAATAAACATGATGTTTGTCCGGTGTGAAGACCCTGTACAAGAACAATAAGAGGATGATTCATGCAAAATCACCGACCTGCCACAGAAGAACCAGAACTGCAGCGCAGCCTGTCCAATCGTCATATCCAGTTGATAGCCATTGGCGGTGCCATCGGTACCGGCCTGTTCATGGGCTCGGGCAAGACCATCAGCCTCGCAGGCCCCTCGATCATTTTTGTCTACATGATCATCGGTTTCATGCTGTTCTTCGTGATGCGCGCCATGGGCGAGCTGCTGCTGTCGAACCTCAAGTACAAGTCGTTCATCGATTTCGCGGCCGATCTGCTGGGCCCCATGGCCGGTTACTTTACCGGCTGGACTTACTGGTTTTGCTGGATCGTGACCGGCATCGCCGACGTTATTGCCATCTCCGGCTATACGCACTTCTGGTTCCCGGACATTCCGCTGTGGTTGCCGGCAATCGGCTGCGTCGCGCTGCTGCTGTCGCTGAACCTGATCACCGTGAAAATGTTCGGCGAGCTGGAGTTCTGGTTTGCCATGATCAAGATCGTGGCCATTTGTGCGCTGGTCTGCACCGGGCTGTATATGGTGACCACGGCGTTCCAGTCACCGACCGGCAACTCCGCATCCCTGGCCAACCTGTGGAATGACGGCGGCATGTTCCCCCACGGCGTGATGGGTTTCTTCGCCGGTTTCCAGATTGCCGTGTTTGCCTTTGTGGGCATCGAACTGGTGGGTACCACCGCAGCCGAAACCAAAAACCCGGAGCGCAACCTGCCGCGGGCGATCAACTCGATTCCGCTGCGCATCATCATGTTCTACGTGTTCGCGTTGATTGCGATCCTGGCGGTTACCCCATGGCGCGATGTGGTGGCCAACAAGAGCCCCTTCGTTGAACTCTTCATGCTCGCCGGTCTGCCGGCTGCTGCAGGCATCATCAACTTCGTGGTGCTGACTTCTGCGGCGTCTTCGGCCAACAGCGGCGTGTTCTCCACCAGCCGCATGCTGTTCGGTCTGGCGATGGATGGCGATGCCCCGAGCAAGTTCAAGAACCTGTCCCGGCGCTCAGTACCCTCCAACGGCCTGATCTTCTCCTGTATTTGCCTGCTGGCGGGGGCACTGGTGATCTATGTGGTGCCGAACCTGATGGAGGCGTTCACCCTGATCACCACGGTCTCGGCCACGCTGTTCATGTTTGTCTGGACGATGATCCTGCTGTCCTATCTGGCGTATCGCAAAAAACGCGATCACCTGCACCGTGCCTCGAAGTACAAAATGCCCGGTGGCAAGGTGATGGTCTGGGTCTGCCTGACCTTCTTCGTGTTCATCCTGGCATTGCTGGCGCTGGAAACCGATACCCGTC
Source organism: Pseudomonas sp. B424 (assembly GCF_055408345.1). Lineage (NCBI taxonomy): Bacteria > Pseudomonadati > Pseudomonadota > Gammaproteobacteria > Pseudomonadales > Pseudomonadaceae > Pseudomonas > Pseudomonas sp. B424. The sequence continues at coordinate 432,770 of NZ_JBUZTL010000002.1, forward strand.
AGGCGCTGTATCTGGTGCCGGTCTGGTTTGTGCTGCTGGCTCTGGGCTACCGCTCGGTCCTGCGCAACAAGCAGGAAGTAGCGAGCCTGGCCTGCCAGCCAGACTGATTGCCGCTTTCACGACATGGGTACTGCCAAGGGGGGCGGCACATAACGTGCCGCCCCCCTCGTTGTTTGCTATCAGGGAGCGATTGGTCATGCGAATTCACGTCACCTTCAAGGACCGCGTCGGCATCACACAGGAAATCCTGATGCTGCTGGGCGCACGTAACCTCAACCTGGATGCGGTGGAAATGAGCCCGCCGAACGTCTACATCGACGCGCCCACCTTGTCCCAAGCGGTTCTGGATGAACTCAACCATGCACTGCTCCTGGTAAAAGGCGTGCGGGCCGTGGAGCTGGTCGCGATCCTTCCGGGCCAGCGTCGGCGCCTGCAGCTTGAGGCCTTGCTCGCGGCCATGAGCGACCCTGTGCTGGCCGTGGACCCCGACGGCTGTGTACTGCTGGCCAACCCCAAACTGGCGGATCTTTACGGGCGCGACCCCACAGGGGAGCCGCTGTCGAAACTGTTCGCCGCACCGGATCTGGCCCGCACCCTGATCGATAAGGGCTTTCGTCTGCCGATGTGCGAAGTGAACTTCAAGGGCCAAGATTTACTCCTCGATGCCACGCCCATCAGCGGCGGGGCAGATGTGCTGGTGGGCGGTCTGCTGACCCTGTACCCGCCGAGCCGTATCGGCGAGCGGCTGGCGTCCTTGCTCCGCGACCCGGCCGAAGGGCTGGAGGCATTGCTGGGCAAATCAGCGGTGCTCGAAGAGCTCAAGTCGCGCCTGCACAAAGTGGCAAGCCTGGATGCGCCGCTGTTGATCCAGGGTGAAACCGGTACCGGCAAGGAGCTGGTGGCCCACGCCTGCCATGCGCTGAGTGCCCGGCGCGATGCGTCGTTTCTGGCGCTCAACTGTGCGGCGCTGCCCGAGAGCCTGGCCGAGAGCGAGCTGTTCGGCTACGCCGCCGGGGCCTTCACCGGTGCCCAGCGTGGCGGCAAGCCGGGGCTGCTGGAGCTGGCCGACCGTGGCACCGTGTTTCTCGATGAAGTGGGGGAGATGTCACCGTACCTGCAGGCCAAGCTGCTGCGGTTTTTGAGCGACGGCTGCTTTCGGCGCATTGGTGGCGAGCGCGAAGTGCAGGTCAATGTACGAGTGCTCTGCGCAACCCACCGTGATCTGGAGCGCATGGTGAGGGAGGGCACTTTCCGCGAGGATCTCTACTACCGCCTCAACGTCCTCAACCTCCTGGTACCGCCGCTACGGGAGCGCGGCATGGACATCCTGCTGCTGGCCGAGCACTTCCTGCGTCAGGCCTGCGAGCAGATCCACCGACCACCCTGCCGGCTCGCCGCCGCGACCCATCCGCTGCTGCTGGGCAATCGCTGGGCGGGCAATGTGCGCCAATTGCAAAACGTCATCTTCCGCGCTGCGGCCACCAGCGAGGGCGACGTGATTGATTGCGACGGGCTGGAACTGGCCGGTACTGAATTGACCAGCAACAAGGCCGATCCCGAAGAGGTCGTCAGCCTGGAAGCGGCGATGCAGGGCTTCGAGAAGACCCTGCTGGAACACTTCTACGTGACCTATCCGTCTACCCGCCAACTGGCCCTGCGCTTGCAAACCTCACACACCGCCATCGGACAGCGGCTGCGCAAGTACGGGATAGCCTCGCGGTAAGCGGTGGGCCCATGGATCTGTAGTCGCTGCGCTCCTCAGCGACTACAGGGTTTGTGCATCGCGCAATCTATTGCTTTGCTTTGCTTTGCTTTGCTTTGGTTTTTGATCTGCTCTTGATCTACCTGCCCCTTCGGGAGGCCGAGTGGAGGTTCTGCGCAGTGGGTCTTCCGGCATGGATGCCGGGAGAGCCGTGCTGGGCCAAGGATGGCCCGTCACGGCGTGCCCACGGAGCGGGACCGGAGCGAGGGACACCTGAGCGCAGCGAAGGCCGTACGCCGGGGCAAGGCCTTTTTGCTTACTTTTGTGGCTGTTTGACAAAAGTGAGCCGCCGTAAGGGCGGAACCCGTAGAACGCCGTGGCGCATCGAACGGATATGTACCCGGGATGAATAACTGCAACACCGGGTACATATCCGTTATCAGCGTCCAACTGAAATACAGGTTTCGCTCTTACAGCGAGTCCCTTTTGGAAGGACCCAAAAGGAACCAAAAAGTCCTTGCCCTACCATACGGCCGAGGTCGCCCAGGCTCCCCCGGTGCCTTCACTCCGGCACTGCTATGGGGGCACGCCGCGACGGGCCATCCATGGCCCATCGCGGCTGGCGCGGCGTCCTGCCGCGCCACCCCCATAACAGCACCTGCGTTCAGCCTCCTGTGAGGGGCGTTCGTGTCGCTTGATTAATCCCGTGGCTACAGCAAAAGCAAAGGTTAAGGCTTGAAACTGCACAACCCCATGTGGGAGCGGGCTTGCTCGCGATGGCATCGGCGCGATTCAACTCAAATACCGCGCCGCTTGCATCGCGAGCAAGCCCGCTCCCACAGAGGAGATGAGCGAGTCTCGCAGACCTCGCCGGCAAACAGGCCGGCCGGTCGGCCGCCTCGGCGGGCATTGCTTTTGATCTGCCCGCCCCTTCGGGACACCTGAGCGCAGCGAGGGCCGTACGCCGGGGCAAGCCTTTTTGGGTACTTTTTCGGCGTTTGGAAAAAGTGCCTCGCCGTAAGGGCGAAACCCGTAAAACGCCGTGGCGCATCGAACGGATATGTACTCGGGATGAATAACTGCAACACCAAGTACATATCCGCCACACACGCCCAACTGGAATGGGGGCATTCGCGTTGTTCGTACATTCCCCTGGCTACAGCAAAGGCAAAGGCAAAGGCTTGAAACTGCACAACCCCTTGTGGGAGCGGGCTTGCTCGCGATGGCATCGGCGCGATTCAACTCAAATACCGCGCCGCTTGCATCGCGAGCAAGCCCGCTCCCACAGATGAGATGTGCGAGCCTCGCAGACCTCGCCGCCAAACAGACCGGCCTGCCGCCCCGGACGCCTTTGATCCGGCCAAGCCGTTTAGCGAGAAACACTTCGCCAGTGCTTGACCGGGAACAGAGTATCTACAGGGAACATTCAGGTGGTTTGAAAATGCTCCACCGGAGCGGTTTCGCTCCGGTCATGCCCAGGCCCCGCCCTTGCAGGACCTGCCCCCGAATAACCCCGCCACATGCGGAGCGATATCGCTCCGACGACCTGGTCGAAACCCCTGAAGTTTAAGTTAAGACATTGATTTAAAGGTGTTTTTACAACTTGGCACCACCCTTGCTCTTGTTCAGTCAGTTGCACCGTACCTGCGGTGGCCTGTCCGTCCTGCACCAGGACACATCTATAACAAGAGAAAAGTCCATGAGCACTCTGCGTTTTACTCCTGAACATGAATGGCTGCGTCTGGAAGCGTCCGGCGAATTGACCGTCGGGATTACTGATTTTGCGCAGCAGGCGTTGGGCGATGTGGTGTTTGTGCAGTTGCCCGATACGGGGGCGTTCAGTGAAGGTCATGAGGTTGCCGTGCTGGAGTCCGTCAAGGCCGCCAGTAATATCGCCATGCCGCTGAACGGTGAGATCGTCGCGGTGAACGAAGCGCTGGCTGATGACCCGTCGCTGGTCAATACCTCGCCCATGGGCGAGGGCTGGTTTTTCCGTATTCGCATCGAAAGCGTATCAGCCTTCAACGACCTGCTGGACCAGCAAGCCTACGACGCCCTTGTGGCCGAAAACGCCTGACCACCCGGCCATGCTGCAAGCGTGAACCTCTAATAAAAAGGAAAACACCATGTTCCATAGAAGCCTGACCCTGTCCGATTTCGACCCTGCTCTGTTCGACGCAATTACCCGCGAAGCACAACGCCAGGAAGACCATATCGAGCTCATCGCTTCGGAGAACTACACCAGCCCTCAAGTGATGCAGGCCCAGGGCACCGTACTGACCAACAAGTACGCCGAAGGCTATCCGGGCAAACGCTATTACGGCGGCTGCGAATATGTCGATGTGGTCGAGCAACTGGCAATCGACCGCGCCAAGGCGCTGTTCGGCGCCGGTTATGCCAACGTCCAGCCACACTCGGGCTCGCAGGCCAACTCGGCGGTGTATCTGGCGTTGCTGCAAGCGGGCGACACTATCCTGGGCATGAGCCTGGCCCACGGCGGTCACCTGACCCACGGTGCCAAGGTCAGCTCCTCGGGCAAGCTGTACAACGCCGTGCAATACGGCATCGATGGCAATGGCCTGATCGACTATGACGAGGTTGAACGGCTGGCGCTGGAGCACCGGCCAAAAATGATCGTTGCCGGTTTCTCGGCCTATTCCAAGACCCTGGATTTTCCGCGTTTTCGCGCCATTGCCGACAAGGTCGGGGCTTACCTGTTCGTGGACATGGCCCACGTCGCCGGTCTGGTTGCCGTTGGCCTGTACCCCAACCCGCTGCCTTACGCCGATGTGGTCACCACCACCACCCACAAGACCCTGCGCGGTCCGCGCGGCGGGCTGATCCTGGCCAGGGCTGATGCGGATCTGGAGAAAAAGCTCAACTCGGCGGTATTCCCGGGCGGGCAGGGCGGGCCGCTGATGCACGTGATCGCGGCCAAGGCTGTGTGCTTCAAGGAGGCGTTGGAACCCGGCTTCAAGGACTACCAGTTCCAGGTCATCAAAAACGCCCAGGCGATGGCACAAGTGTTCGCGCAACGCGGCTATGACGTGGTGTCCGGCGGTACTGACAACCATCTGTTTCTGGTCAGCCTGATCCGCCAGGGCATTACCGGCAAGGACGCCGATGCGGCTCTGGGCCGTGCGCGAATCACCGTCAACAAAAACGCTGTGCCCAATGACCCGCAGTCGCCGTTCGTGACCTCGGGCCTGCGCATCGGCACGCCAGCTGTGACCACCCGTGGCTTGCAGACCCCCGAGTGCCGCGCGCTGGCAACCTGGATCTGCGACATCCTCGACCATCCGGGGGATGCCGCCATTGAGGCCCGGGTTGCCCGGCAGGTTGGCGAAATGTGCGCCTTGTTCCCGGTGTATTCGGTCTGATCTGGTTGAAGTCGTAAAGAGTGGAGCAAGCACATGAGCGAAAACCTGTCTGTCGCCACCCGCCCGCAGCCGTTGCAGGCCGGGGTCAAATTGCGCGGAGCCGAGAAGGTCGCCCGTATTCCGGTGAAAATCCTGCCCACCGAAGTGATACCGCGCAAACCTGACTGGATTCGCGTGCCTATATCCGCGTCACCCGAGGTGGCCCGGGTCAAGGCGCTGCTGCGCAAACACAAGCTGCACAGTGTGTGCGAAGAAGCCTCTTGCCCGAATCTGGGCGAGTGTTTCTCGGGTGGTACCGCGACTTTTATGATCATGGGCGATATCTGTACCCGTCGGTGTCCGTTCTGCGATGTGGGGCACGGTCGCCCGAAGCCGCTGGATATGGACGAACCGAAAAACCTGGCCATCGCCATCGCCGACCTGCGCCTCAAGTACGTGGTGATCACCTCGGTGGACCGTGACGACTTGCGTGACGGCGGCGCCCGGCACTTTGTCGACTGCCTGCGCGAGATTCGCAAGCTGTCACCGGGGGTGCAGCTTGAAACCCTGGTGCCCGATTATCGCGGGCGCATGGACGTAGCGCTGGCGATCACCGAGCAAGAGCCGCCCGATGTGTTCAACCACAACCTGGAAACGGTGCCGCGGCTGTACAAGGCCGCGCGGCCGGGGTCGGATTTCGAGTGGTCACTGGACCTGCTGCAGAACTTCAAACACCGGGTGCCCCATGTACCGACCAAGTCCGGGCTTATGCTCGGTCTGGGTGAGACGGACGAGGAAGTGATCGAGGTGATGCGGCGCCTGCGCGAGCATGAGGTCGACATGCTGACCCTGGGGCAGTATCTGCAACCCTCTCGCAGTCACCTGCCGGTACAGCGTTTCGTGCACCCGGATACCTTCGCCTGGTTTGCGCAGGAGGGCCAGCGCATGGGTTTCAAAAACGTCGCGTCGGGCCCGCTGGTGCGTTCCTCATACCATGCTGATGAGCAGGTGAAGGGGGCGGGGTGATACCAGGCCTGCAGCAGCTGCCGAAGGAGTGAGGCTGCCCCCGTAAAACCTGAATCCGGGATTTGTCTGCCACACTGCAGGCCCCTGTTTTACGACGGCTGCGCCGCCAAACGCAGCCTTCGCCAGTGGCTACGAATTGGCGGGCGCGTTGAAATCGTCGCAACGCGTCAGGTGACCAGGTTCAACCGTGGCTCAACACCTTGACGATGGTGTCGATAGTGTCCTGCAACCCGGCCACAGGGTCGGCTCCGTCTGCCGCCACCACCACCAGCTCACTGCCGCCCGCGGCAATCGCCGCCTTCACCGCCGGCGCAGGCTGGCGATGATCCAGCACCAGGGCCACGTCGTTGTCTTTCAGAGTTTGGGTCAACGCTTGCAGCGACTCGGGGGTCCAGGTTTCGTCACCCTTGTGATCCACCTCGACCCGCTCCAGATTCAACCCGCCAATCAGGTAATCGAGCCGGTCCGACAAGGTCGCCACGGTCAGATTGTCAGCCTTGGCCAGCTGTGCTTCGCTGTCGGCGCTGAGCTTGAGCAAACGCTGTTTGAGGTTCGCCAGGTTGGCTTCGATCCGGGGTTTGGCAGCAGGTGCCAGACGCACCAGGTCGGCTGCGATCACATCCGCCATGCGCCCCATATTGTTGCTGGTCAGCCATGGCTGGCTGTTCAGGCCATCCTCGTGAGCACCCGGTTGCACGGCAATGCCCGGCAGGCTGCCATCCACCGGCCGCGCCGCGTCCACTTCAACAATGCGGATATTGCTGCGCCGCGCCATCGGGTACAGCGGGTCGTCGCTCCACAGCGAACGCAGGCCGATCACGGCATCGGCATGGGTCGCGAGCTTGTGCAGCGCCGGGGCGCCGCGACCACTGAAGTAGGCACTTTGCCGGCTGCCGGGCAGGTTGGCCGCTGCGGCCCGCTCCAGGGTCACGTTGCTGTCTTTGAGTAGCAACTCGCCCAGCCCGTAGGTGATCGGCAGGCTGGCGAGGATGCGTACCGGTTGTGTGGCCGTGTCGGCGGCCAGCAGCGGGGTGCTGAGCAGCCCGGTGATGGCCAGGGCCAGTAAGTGTTTGCGCAGAGTAATCATTTATCCAATATTCCCTTTCAGGCCGGGCACCACGCCTCGGGCGATGGCGGCGAGGGCGAAGGCGATACCGGCCATTAGAATAATGGCGGCGCCGGACGGGATCGGCAGGTCAAACACGATGGGCAGCAGGATGCCGCACAAGGTGCTGACGGTGGCGATCAGCACCGAAATCCAGAAAAACCCCTTCAGCGACTGGCTGAGCAGACGTGCTGCGGCCGCCGGAATCACCAGCAGGGCACCCACCAGAATCGCACCGATGACCTTGACCGCCGCGACGGTAATCAGCGTCACCAGAATCACGAACAGGTAGTCCAGCGACTTCACCGCCACCCCGCGCACGGCGGCCAGTTGCGGGTTGAAACTGGCCAGCATGATGCGGTTGTACAGGGGCAGGCTCAGGCCCAGAACGATGGCGCCGACAATCGCCAGCACCAGCAAGTCGTTGCCGTTGACCGTCAACACCGAGCCGAACAGGACGTTCTCCAGAATGTGCACGTTGATCTTGCCCGCCAGAATCAGCAGCAGGCTGGCCCCCAGGGCCAATGACACCGAGAGGAACACCCCGATCAGGGTGTCCGGCGCCAGGCCGGTGCGGTTGCGCAGGTAATTGAGTGAAATCCCGAACAGCAGGCAGTAACCGAACAGGCTGCCATACGGCCCGGTGTAAGGTTCGCCCAGCAGGATGCCGATGGCGACGCCGGTCAGTGCCGCATGGCCCACGGCTTCCGAGAAGAACGCGAAACGCTTGACCACCACCAGCGTACCCAGCCCGCCCAGCACCGGGCCGATCAGCAAACCGGCGAGCAGGGCGTTGACCACAAAACCGTAGGCCAGCACTTCGGGCAAATACCCCGCCGAGGCCCAGCCCTGAACCATCAGGCGGAACGCTTCATAACTCATGACCGGGCGCTCCCGTGAGCCTTGGGATGGGTTGAAAACAGGGTCAGCAAACGTTCCGGGCTGAGGGTGTGCCCGGGCGGGCCGTCGAACAGCACCTGGCGGTTAAGCCCGGTGACGCGCTCGGCCAGACGCTTGACCGCGGCCAGGTCGTGCTCGATCCATACCACCGTGACCCCGGCCTGGCGCCAGTCCGCCAGCAAGCGTTCAAACACCTGTGCGCCGGCCTCGTCCAGCGCCGACATGGGTTCATCCAGCACCAGCAGTTGCGGGGCGGGGATCAAGCCCTGAGCCAGCAAGACGCGCTGGCGCTCACCGCCGGACAACGCGCCCATGCGCCGCTTGCGTTTGTCTTGCATGCCGACCCGTTCCAGCGCTTCGCCTATGGCCGGGGCGACCTTGGGTGACAACCCCATAAAGGCCGGGCGGCGTTGACACATGGCGGCCATAAAGTCGTCGACGGTCATGGGCAAGCCCCGGTCGAACTCCAGGGCTTGCGGCACGTAACCGATCAGCCCCGGTTCGCCCGGCCAGTTCAGGCACAGACGGCCCTGGTGGGGCATTTGCCCCAGCAAGGTCTTGATCAGCGAGCTTTTGCCACCGCCGTTAGGCCCCACCAGCGCATGCACGCTGCCGGGCACAATGCTGAAACTGACGTGATCCAGAATCGTGGTCCGGCCCAGGGTCAGCGACACCTGATCAAACTCGATCCCGGGCCCGCAGGCCTGTACAGACAAGCGTTCGGCTGCGGTCATGCCCCTGCCTCCTGGATCGCCCGGACCACGGTATCGAGGTTGCCGGTCATTTCCTTTTCGTACTTGTCGGCGCTGTAGTCGCCATAGGAAATATGCGACAGCGGGTACAGCTTGACCCCGGACTCGCGCTGAATGGTCTCGACATAAGTGGACGGGAAATCCATCTCGGAGAAAATCACCCTCACATCCAGTTCGCGCAGTTGATCGATGGTTTTCTTCAGCTGGCTGGGGCTGGGCTCGATGCCGTGGGCCGGTTCAACCACGGCGGTGACTTCCAAGCCGAATTCGCGCAGCAGGTAGTCGTACGCTGCGTGCACCGTGGCCACGCGCAGGTCGGCGTTGGGTGCCCGGGTCAGTTTGGCCAGAGCATCGGCGCGCATCTGGCGCAGGCGTTTGCCGTAGGCACGGGCATTGGCGGTGTAGGTCCTGGCATTGGCCGGGTCGAGCTTGCCCAGTTCCCGGGCGATGTTGTTGACCTGGGCAATCGAGGCACTGATCGACAGGAAGGTATGCGGGTTGACCACCTTGCCCGCACCCCGTGCCGCGTTGCCGGTGGCGGCCAGCAAGGGCACGTTCTGGTTGGCTTCAATCACCGGGATGGCGGGTTTTTCGCTGGCCTCGATCATGCGGTCGGCGAAGTCATCATGACCCACGCCATTGAGCACGATCACATCCAGGGTGCCGATGCGCTTGATGTCTTCGGCACGCGGCTCATAGGCGTGGGGGTTGAAACCGGCCGGGATCAGCGGCACCACCTCGGCCTTGTCGCCGACGATATTGGCCACGTAGCTGTAATAGGGGTGCAGGGTGATGCCGATGCGCAGTGGCTTGGCCAGCGGTGCAGGCGCGGTGTCGGCACTGACCATGGGTGAAAGGCAAAGGGCAAACAGGCCGGCCAGCAGCAAGGTGCGGCGGCGCAATACAGATGAAATCGACATGGCGAGCAGTCTTCTCTCAGGTAACGCGGTGGGTTCAGTGACGGTGCTGGCGGGTAACCCCGGCATCGAATTGCGCGATCACTTGTTGCCAGCCGCTTTGGTTCAAGGCGGCATCGCTGAAGTCGGTGGGGGCTTTTATGTCCCGATTGCGGTTCAGCCAGATATCCGGCTCGATGCTGATGCGCATCAAAAACGAACCCGCCACCTCAGGGTTGGGGCTGATGCCCAGGTAGGCCTGCTCGCCCAGCAATTGCCACACATGGCTGCCCCGGCTGACGGAGCTGGCATCGCTGGCAAAGGGCGCGAAGCCTTCAGTGGCCAGTTGCGCGGGTTGGGGCAGGGCGCTGGCTTCTTCGCGCAGCAACTGGATCTCGTCCAGGGTGACTCGCAGGTCGGCGTAGATGCCTTGTTCGGCGGCGCTCAGGTCGCGTCGCGCATCCAGTTGATGGGCGGCCACCGAGGTCACTTCCTGCGACTCGTGACGCCAGGCAACCACGGAACCGGCCACGGTCAGAATCAGCAGGCACAGCAGCAACACGTACAGCGTTTCATGCCCGGCCCCGGCGGGACGCACGACTTGAGTACTCATGGGGCCTCGATATCGGCTTGGTCGATTTCAACGATATGCCCGGGGCCTGCGTCGAACAGCACATAAAACTCGGAGTCCGGGCGCTTGAAGGTCAGGGTCGAATCGGCTCCCAGCTTGCCGGGTACAAGGATGGTTTCGTCGTAGCCGATCACATCCAGGGTCACGCCCGGTGCACCGCTGCCGTCGGAAAAGCCACCGGTGCAACGGATTTCCCCGTTTTCGACGGCCTTGCATTCACACATCGGGTTATGGGCCAGTGCCTGGCCGCAAAAACCGAGCAAGGCAATAAACCCCGCCGCCAGGGCAGGTTTGTTCAACAGGCGCGAAGGCATTATTTGGCTCCTCGTTGGGCCAGCCAGGCGACCGTTACCGGTGAAGCCTGACTCAGGGGGATGGAGGCCTGGTGCATGGAGCCGTCCCACCCTTCAAGGGTGATCCACAGCTCGGCGTCGGCCTTGGTGCGTTCCGGGACCGGCAAGGTGGCGCCCATGCGGTACGGCGTACCGAAAAAAATCACCCCGGCGGCCCGCAGGCTGCGTGGCTTGCCGATACGCAGGTAGGTGGCCTTGACCTGATCGATGCAGGTCTCGCACAGGGCCGCGTTAAAACTCTTCATATAGCCGGCCGGGCCATCGGGGCGCGGGGCTTCGTTGCGCAGCTCGGCCAGTTGCAGGCTCCAGGGGCCGACCTGCACGGTGCCGATGTCGCGCTCGCCCAGGCCGCTGTCGCCGCGAAACAGCGAGGCGTCGGCAAAGTACTTGGGCATAAAGCCCAGGGGCACCAACAGCAGCAGGATGTTTATGTGGAACCGCCATTTATGCCAGAACCGGCTCAGGGCGGACGGGGTCGGTGCAGCCACTGCCTTGCTCATACATTGGCCTCTTCTGGCTGCGGGCTATGCGCCGTGACGGTTCTGGTTCGGGGTGGTTTTGTGCTGCGCTTGAGGGCGTTGGCGGTGGCCAGTGCGGTGCGCTTGGTCCAGATCAACAGACCGCTCAAGACCATCATGCTGAGGACCAGGCCGAAGAAGAACCAGATCAGCTTGACCCACAGCCCGCCAAAGTCGCCGGTGTGCAGCGGGCGCATCGACTCGGTCACCAGCTCCAGCCCGGAGCGGTCGGCGATCATGCGCGAGCCTTCAACCGCGCCGTTGTACGGGTTGATATCTGCCGTCTGGAACAGCAGCGGGTACCAGCCCGGGCCGCCGACTTCGATATGCCCGTAGGCATTGCTTGGCAGGCTGACAAAACTGGCTTCCAGCCCCGGGATATTCTCGGCGGCAATCTTCACTGCCTGATCGAGGCTGATCTGTGGCGCGGGCTTGCCGTCCGCCATGATCGGCACATCCTGGCGTGCCACAACGGGCGGGTTGCCGGCGGTCGAAATCGAAATCTGGTTATCGAACATAAAGGCCTGGATCAAGAACCACAGGCCGGTGATGGAAATCACCGCAATAAACCAGATCGACCAGATGCCGCAGAGGCGATGGAAGTCGCCCCAGAAAATCCGCGCACCGTGGGTGAAGCGCAGGTTGGGTTTGAAGAAGCCCTTCCAGAATTTCTTGTAGACCACCAGCCCGGTGACCAGCGATGCCAGCAACGGCAAGCCAAGGAATGACACCAGGTACCAGCCCCAGCTGTAGCCATTGGTAAACGGTACGAGCCACCAGCCGTGCAGGGCGCGGGTAAAGGCCTTGAAGTTAAAGTTCGGGCTCTCGCCCTGAATGGCCCCGGTATATGGGTTGATGTACAGCGACGGCGAGCGGCCGTCCGGGTACACCACGTCGGCGACCAGAGCAAAGTGAGACTCGTCCGGGCGGCTGATCGACTGCACGGCCAGCGCCGGTTCGGCCTTGTGGATGGCGGTCAATACCTGCTCGTAAGTCAGCAGCGGCGCATCATCCGACGGTTGGCTGGCGCGTGCTTCGGGAGTGGCCAGCCACACGATCTCCTGGCTGACCACGGCCAGGGTGCCGGTCACACAGACAATCAACACGAAGAACCAGACAGGCAGCGTCAACCAGCTGTGCACCAGAAACCATAGTTTGGAACGGGACTTTTTGGACATGGGAAACGGCAAACTCGCAGCAGGGCGGGTGTGTAATCGCCATTGAGAAGCGATTGCTTATCCATGTAGGACGGATGAGATGCGCAAAACCCGAAGCTGTATTTGTAATAAAATATTACCAGTGTCGCTTGGTCTGGCGCACATCCACTGTGGGAGCGGGCTTGCTCGCGATTCAGGCGGCGCGGTTCAGCCGGTAAAACATGTCGATGCCATCGCGAGCAAGCCCGCTCCCACATTCTGTACCTTGTCAGTGCGGTCGTTTTTGTTAGCCAAGCGAGCGACCCAGCTTCCAGTACCCCATCAAGGTCAGCCCCTTGCGGTCCAGCCCGCAGTCATTGACGAAAAACCGCCTGATGGCCATGACCGCCGCTGACTCCCCGGCCACCCAGGCATAAAACTCGTTCTGTTTGGCGCTGGCCCGGTCCCATAGTCGCTGGCTGTCCAGATCGGGGTCTTCCAGTTCGGCGTGATCTGCAGTTTGTACACGGATTGGCGGCAGGCTTGCCAGTTCGCGGGCCGCCAGGAGCATGCCGTCGCCATGCTCTGTGCCCAGGCTGGCGCGGGGCAGCCAGTGGACTTTGGTGTTGGGGCCGCAGAGCAAAGGCTGGCAGTCGGACTCTTCGGGCACTTCGATAAAGGCTTGCACCTGAGGTGTGTCCGGGTGCAGGGCCAGCTGTTCGAGGATGCCGGCAATGGCCGGCAGTGCGGTTTCGTCGCCGATCAGCAGCACTTTGCGCACCCCCTGGGGCAGTTGCCATTCATAGCCGCCGGGGTCGTCCGGGCAGGCGGCGTTGGGGGCGTTGATTTGCAGGCGGTCGCCGATGTTGGCCTGCATCGCCCAGCGTGAAGCGGGGCCGGTTTCGCCATGCAACACAAAGTCGATGTCCAGCTCGGCCGCTTCGGGGCGCAGGTGGCGAATCGTGTAGGAGCGCATGGCAGGCGCCTGGTCGGGGCTCAAGTCACGCAGGGCCGCTCGCCAGTCGCCGTGTTTGGGCAGGTTGGGGGCGGCGCCATTGGCGCCGGGGAACAGCACCTTGACCCGCTGGTCCGGTGCCAGGGTGCGCATCAGCGCCACATCGTCGCCGCTGAATACCAGGCGGGTCAGCGAAGGGCTCAGGGCAATGCGGCGCTTGAGCTGGATGTCGAACAGGCGGTAACCGGTGGGTTTGCTGAGTCGTTTGCGCAGGTTGTGTACCAGCGTGGCGGCGGCGGACATGACAGCACCTCAATAAACAGGAGTCGTTTTGTATAACGAGCTGTCGGGGGCTTAATTTAAACTCCGTGCTTATTGAGGTTCGGGCAAACGTACCGGGGTCAATACGGGTTGCCCGGCAAAGTAGGCGAGCAAGTTGTTGACCACCATTTGTACGGTGCCCTGGGCGGCTTCCGGTGATTGGCCGCCCATGTGGGGGGTCATCACCACATTGCCGAGCAATTTGAGTGCGTCGGGGACTTGTGGCTCTTCATCGAATACATCGAGCCCGGCCCCGGCAATTTTGCCCTTGGCCAAGGCATCGATCAGGGCCTGGGTGTCGACTACGCTGGCCCGGGCGATGTTGATCAGGTAACCGTCGCGGCCCAGGGCATATAGCGCGGCTGTATCGACCAGGTGTCGGGTCTCGCTGCCGCCGGGTGTGGCAACGATCAGAAAATCTACCGAACTGGCCAGTTCGATCACGTTTTTGCAGTAGGTGTAGTGCATGTCGTGACGTTGCTGGCGGGTGTGATAGCTGATGCTCATGTCAAACCCGTTGGCTGCGCGTTTGGCAATGGCCATGCCCACTGCGCCCAGGCCGAGGATGCCCATGCGCTTGCCCGCCAGCGAAGGTTGGCGCAGCTTGTTCCATTCACCGCGACGAATGCCGGCATCGGCCTGGGGAATGCCGCGTACCAGTGACAGTAGAAGCGCCATCGCGTGGTCGGCCACCGATGAGGCATTGGCGCCGGCGCCATTGGTGACGACGACCCCGCGGTTGCTGGCGGCCTGCAGGTCCACATGCTCATAACCGGCACCGATCACGCAGATAATCTGCAGCGATGGCATGTCGGCGATCTCTTCGGCATATAAACCCAGCGGCCCACGGGTCAGCACCGCGTTGATCCGTGCGCCATGCTCGGCAATGGCTTCGGCGCGGCTGGACGGTGTGGGTGCCAGTATCAGCTCGAAACCTTCGCGCTCAAGCAGTGGCAAGTAGTCATTTACCGTTTCAACCAACACCAGTACGACATGGGCCATGGAGGACTCCGGCCAAGGGGATTAAGCGTGGTCAGAGGTTAGCATCTCTGCCGGGCGGTTTCTTTTTATCGAACTTGCTGCAGGTGCTCTATTTGCGCGTTATTCAGCCGTGGGGCGGGGGATGTGCCCTTGTCGGCCTGCTGCGCTGGAGCCAAGCCGTGTCGGCCTGTTACCATTCGCCCTTTGTTTTATCTCCACTTCGAGACCGCCCATGACCACCGTTCGCACGCGCATTGCGCCATCGCCTACCGGCGACCCCCACGTCGGCACCGCTTACATCGCTTTGTTCAACTACTGCTTTGCCAAGCAGCATGGCGGCGAGTTCATCCTGCGGATCGAAGACACCGACCAGTTGCGCTCGACCCGCGAGTCCGAGCAGCAGATCTACGATGCCCTGCGCTGGCTGGGTATCACCTGGAGCGAAGGCCCGGACGTTGGTGGTCCTCACGGTCCGTACCGTCAAAGCGAACGCAGCGAGATCTACAAGAAATACACCCAGCAACTGATCGATATGGGGCATGCCTTCCCGTGCTTCTGCACGAGCGAGGAGCTGGACCAGATGCGTGCCGAGCAAATGGCCAAGGGCGAAACCCCGCGCTACGACGGTCGTGCGCTGCTGTTGTCCGAAGAAGAAGTGGCGGCCCGTCTGGCTGCCGGCGAGCCGCACGTGATCCGCATGAAAGTGCCGACCGAAGGCGTGTGCGTGGTACCGGATCTGTTGCGCGGTGATGTCGAGATCCCGTGGGATCGCATGGACATGCAGGTACTGATGAAGACCGACGGCCTGCCGACGTACTTCCTTGCCAACGTGGTCGACGATCACCTGATGGGCATCACCCACGTGCTGCGTGGCGAAGAGTGGCTGCCATCGGCTCCGAAGCTGATCCTGCTGTACGAATACTTTGGCTGGGAACAGCCGCAGTTGTGCTACATGCCGCTGCTGCGTAACCCGGACAAGAGCAAGCTGTCCAAGCGCAAGAACCCGACCTCGGTGACGTTCTACGAGCGCATGGGTTTCATGCCGGAAGCCATGCTCAACTATCTGGGCCGCATGGGCTGGTCGATGCCGGACGAGCGCGAGAAGTTCTCGCTGCAGGAAATGGTCGATAACTTTGACCTGAGCCGGGTGTCCCTGGGCGGGCCGATCTTTGACGTCGAGAAGCTGTCCTGGTTGAACGGTCAATGGCTGCGTGACCTGCCGCTGGAAGAGTTTGCCAGCCGCGTGCAGCAGTGGGCGTTGAACCCCGAGTACATGATGAAGATCGCCCCGCTGGTGCAGGGTCGCGTTGAGACCTTCAGTCAGATCGCGCCATTGGCCGGGTTCTTCTTCTCGGGTGGCTTGCAGCTGGATGCCAAGCTGTTTGAGCACAAGAAACTGTCCAACGAACAAGTGCGTCAGTTGATGCAATTGATTCTGTGGAAGCTTGAGAGCTTGCGCCAGTGGGAAAAAGACGCCATCACCGGCTGCATTCAGGCTGTGGTTGAATCCCTGGAGCTGAAGCTGCGTGATGCCATGCCGCTGATGTTTGCTTCGATCACGGGGCAGGCCAGCTCGGTCTCGGTGCTGGACGCGATGGAGATCCTGGGGCCGGACCTGACCCGCTTCCGTCTGCGCCAGGCGCTGGATCTGCTGGGCGGCGTGTCGAAGAAAGAAAACAAGGAGTGGGAAAAGCTGTTTAACGCGATGAGTTAATCATCGCAGGCGGTTTTTTTCTGTGGGAGCGGGCTTGCTCGCGATGGTATCGACACGTATTGCCTTGCACAGCGCGTCGTTCCTATCGCGAGCAAGCCCGCTCCTATAAAAGCCTCTAGGTGGGTTTGGACCAGTATTTACGGGGCAGGGAAGGTAAGTGGTTGTTCTCACGGCAAATTTTTTTAAAAAACTTTAAAAATATGTTTGACAGCATACCGATCCGGTCTTAATATGCGCCCCGTCCACACAGCAACACGAAACAAGCAGCAACAACACGCTGCAGTGACTGTTTGGGGCTATAGCTCAGCTGGGAGAGCGCCTGCATGGCATGCAGGAGGTCAACGGTTCGATCCCGTTTAGCTCCACCAAATTTACAGTTCAATGCCTGGCCACACCGGTATTGAATCGATCAGCACTCAGCGCTGATCAGTTAGAAGGTTTGTGTCCCCTTCGTCTAGTGGCCTAGGACACCGCCCTTTCACGGCGGTAACAGGGGTTCGAGTCCCCTAGGGGACGCCAGTTTTACAGAAGCAGCACTTCGGTGATGCTCCGCCGCCAGGCGATAAATCGGGGCTATAGCTCAGCTGGGAGAGCGCCTGCATGGCATGCAGGAGGTCAACGGTTCGATCCCGTTTAGCTCCACCAATTTACAGTTCAACGTCGGGCCACACTGACGTTGAATCGATCAGGCCAAGGTCTGATCACTGTTAGAAGGGTTTGTGTCCCCTTCGTCTAGTGGCCTAGGACACCGCCCTTTCACGGCGGTAACAGGGGTTCGAGTCCCCTAGGGGACGCCACGATTACCCGCTTTGCGGGATTTATAAGGGTCATTCGATTATTGAATGACCCTTTTGTTTGTCTGAAATTTGGCCAGTCCGCGACCTTTTCCCTCTGTCTGTGCCCACCCATGCCATTGCACCGGCCGGGTGCGTTACACTGCGCGCCTTATTTGTGTGTCAGGGGGCAGGGCATGAGTTGGGATTTGGCAGCACCGTTCATTATTGATCTGCAGGTGCAGGCCGAAGACATAGACGGTTTTGGCCATGCCAATAACGCGGCTTATGTTGTCTGGCTGGAGCGTTGTGCCTGGCGCCATTCCCAGCGTCTGGGGCTGGACCTCACCGAGTACCGTCGTCTCGACCGTGCCATGGCGGTATCCCGGCATGAAATCGACTATCTGGCCAGCGCCTATGAAGACGATGAGCTGCAACTGGCGACCTGGATTGTCGATTGTGACCAGCGTCTGCGCATGACCCGTCACTTTCAGCTCGTGCGCCCCGGCGATGGCGTGACCCTGTTGCGTGCGCAAACCACCTTTGTCTGCATCGAACTCTCCACCGGCAAGCCCAAGCGCCTGCCGCCCGAGTTTCTGGAAGGTTATTGCCCGGCTGTCGTGACGGTCTGATCCGTAGCGTTTGCTCGTACCCCTGGGTCACAGAACCCCGTAAACTGCCGCACGTTTTTGATGAGAGTCACCCATGCAAATTGCTTTGGCGCCGATGGAGGGGTTGGTCGACAACATCCTGCGTGATGTCCTGACCCGCACCGGCGGTATTGACTGGTGTGTGACCGAATTTATTCGGGTCACCGAGCGGGTATTACCAGAAGCCTACTTCCATAAATTCGCCCCTGAACTCCAGCATGGCGCGAAAACCCGCGCCGGTGTGCCGCTGCGTGTGCAACTGCTGGGTTCCGACCCCGCCTGCCTGGCAGACAACGCGGCACTGGCCTGCGAGTTGGGCTCGGGGGTCATTGACCTCAATTTTGGTTGCCCGGCCAAAACGGTGAACAAGTCGCGTGGCGGTGCGGTCCTGCTCAAGGAGCCCGAACTGCTGCACGCGATCTTGCTGCAAGTGCGCCGCACGGTGCCCGCGCATATCCCGGTGACGGCCAAGATGCGCCTGGGCTTCGATACGCCGGACAGCGCCAATGAGTGCGCCATTGCTCTGGCTGAGGGCGGTGCGAGCCAGATCGTGGTGCATGCGCGGACCAAGATGGATGGCTACAAGCCGCCAGCCCACTGGGAGTACATCGCCCAGGTGCAGGAAGCCGTGAAGGTGCCGGTATTTGCCAATGGCGATATCTGGTCGGTTGAAGACTGGCGTCGTTGCCGCGAAATCAGTGGCGCCGAAGACATCATGCTCGGTCGCGGTCTGGTGTCGCGCCCGGACCTGGCCGCGCAGATCGTCGCTGCCCGCGCCGGCGAAGAAGTGGTGGAAATGACCTGGGCCGACCTGCAGCCCATGATCCGCGATTTCTGGGCCCAGGCCGAAGCCCAGTTGACCCCGCGCTCGGCGCCGGGCCGGCTCAAGCAATGGTTGGCGATGCTGACCCGCAACTACCCTGAAGCCATGGTGCTGTTCAATGCCATGCGCCGTGAAACAGACTGTGAAAAGGTCCGGCATCTGGTCAATAACCCGCCTTCGGACGCTGCCTGAAGCGTCTGAAAAAAAATTCAAAAAAAAGCCTTGAAATGCTTTTGGCGGTCCCTATCTAAGGGGTACGCGATGCCGAAACCGGGTCGCGTAAATCAAATCTCGCTGAAATCAGGAGGATGAAATTATGAGCAACGCATTTTCTATGGCGCCACTGTTCCGTAATTCTGTCGGCTTTGACCGTTTTAGTGATTTGTTTGAAACCGCTTTGCGCAATGAGCCAACCGGCTACCCGCCTTACAACGTCGAGAAACACGGTGAAGACAGCTATCGCATCGTGATCGCGGCGGCAGGGTTCAGACAAGAAGACCTGGACCTGCAAGTGGAGAAAGGTGTGTTGACCGTCAGCGGCAGCAAGCGTGAAAGCAGCTCGGAAAGTGCGGGCAGCAACGTGACCTATCTGCACCAGGGTATTGCACAGCGGGCATTTAAATTGTCCTTCCGTCTCGACGATCATATCGAGATCA
Source organism: Pseudomonas sp. B424 (assembly GCF_055408345.1). Taxonomy (NCBI): domain Bacteria; kingdom Pseudomonadati; phylum Pseudomonadota; class Gammaproteobacteria; order Pseudomonadales; family Pseudomonadaceae; genus Pseudomonas; species Pseudomonas sp. B424. The sequence continues at coordinate 452,021 of NZ_JBUZTL010000002.1, forward strand.
AAGGTGCAGGCTTGAGCAACGGCCTGTTGAGCATCGACCTGCAGCGGGTCGTGCCGGAAGAGGCGAAAGCCAAACGTATCCCGATCAATGGGGATTCGCAGCCTGCTCTGCAAAACTGATCTGAGCATGCGCTAGCAAAGAACCCCGTCTTTCAGGCGGGGTTCTTTTTTTCCGCTGTATTTGATGAGCAGTACGCAGGCATTTGTCCCCGACCTCTCCCCGGGGCAAGTGCCTGCTTTTTTTTACTTCGCGGCTTGCCCGGTGGTGATTTGTTGCTTGTGCAGGTTTTTATCTGCTTTGTAGCGCAAGGCTACATCCGGCACGCTGCCGCTTTTGCCGGTTTCAACCCAGTTGCGGATTCGGCCGGCATCGGCGAAGTGGGTGTACTTGCCAAAGGCGTCCAGGATCACCAGCGATACCGGGCGGTTGCCCATCTCGGTCACCAGCACCAGGCAATGGCCGGCCTGGTTGGTAAAGCCGGTCTTGGTGATTTTGATATTCCACTTGTCCTTTTTCACCAGATGGTCGGTGTTATGGAAGCCCAGGGTGTAGTTGGGTTTGCGGAACGCCACGGTCTTTTCTTTGGTGGTGCTCAACTGGCTGAGCATCGGGTAATGGCGTGCCGTTGCCAGCAGCTTGCTCAAGTCCCGCGCGGTGGAGACGTTGTGAATCGACAGCCCGGTCGGCTCGACGTAGTGGGTGCTCATCATGCCCAGGCTTTTGGCTTTGGCGTTCATGGCGGCGATAAAGGCCACATAGCCGCCCGGATAGTGGTGCGCCAGGCTGGCCGCTGCACGGTTTTCCGAGGACATCAGGGTGATCAGCATCATTTCGTGGCGCGACAGTTCGCTGCCAATCTTGACCCGCGAGAACACGCCTTTCATTTCCGGGGTGTCGCTGATATTGACCGAGATGTACTCATCCATCGACTGCCTGGCGTCCAGCACCACCATGGCGGTCATCAGCTTGGTCACCGAGGCGATGGGGACGATGGCGTCGGGGTTGCTGGCGTAAATGACCTTGTTGGTTTGCAGGTCGATCAGCATCGCGCTGCCTGAGGCAATGTGAAGTTGTGAGGTATCCCTGGGAGCCAAGGTGCTTTCAGCCGCTGCGGCGATTGAAGAAGCGCTGGTGCCTGCCAGAACCAAACACAGGCTTAAAATAGAAAGATGAATTTTCACGCAGAATGACTCGAAAATGGTTAGGAAGTAGCGGGCTGCAACGTCTGCTACACACATATCGTTACATTTTGTCAGTATGGATCAATGCCGGCAGAAATGCCTGATTTCGCAGGGGGTTATCAGAGAATATTCATGTTCAATGTTTTGAGTGGTCAGGCAAGGATTTGTGCCGCGGCGACCCTGGCAGCGCAAGGCTGTTGGCTGGCTGAACAGAGGTGAGCGTTGAACATGGGGCTGTGACGTGGCAACAGGGCCGGAAACGCAGGAGGGGGCGGGGATTTTGCAGGTACAACGCCTGTGAAGCTGTGGCCCCACAGGCGAGGAGGCGTACTCAGGGCTCCGGTTGATAGTGCAGCAAGTCCCCCGGCTGACAATCCAGTGCGATGCAAATGGCTTCCAGGGTAGCGAGCCTTATACCTTTGACTTTCCCCTGCTTGAGCAGTGACAGGTTCTGCTCGGTTATGCCGACCATCTGCGCGAGGTCTTTGGATTTGACCTTGCGCGTGGCCAGCATGACGTCCAGCTTAATCTCGATCGGCATCTTGGCCTCTTTTAAACAAACTGCTGATTTTCCCGTGCCAACGAACAGGCGTTGTAGAGGCTGCGGGCGATGATCATAAGAGAAGCGGAGAGGAATAAGGCAACAAGATGCGACGGATCAAAGCTGATGGTGAGCAATCGCTCGCCAGCGGGCCGCAACCAGGTAATCCAGACACTCATGACCGGTGTCAGCAAGAGGGTGGCCAGCACCCACAAAGAGACGCTTTTGCCCACTTTTCCCAACAGCTCGGCAGACTCGGACGAGAAGTACTCGCCCTTGCTGTAGGCCAGGAACAGGCTGCGCAGCGCCATTAACCCCTTGGCCAGTATCAGCAGCGGGATGCTGGACAGGACAATGGCCCCAGACACTTGCCACCAGGGCATCAGCAGGATGTCCGCATTCAGTGTTTTGCTCATGGCACTCAGGCTGAACCCGCCGACGTAGGTAGCGATGGCGTTGGGGAAAATCCAGTAAGCGATATTGGTCAGCAGCATGCCCACGACGAGAGCCAGGGTGGCTGTTGCAAGGATTCGGCTGCGTTCGGCCAATTGATCAGTTTTCATCGAACAATCCTTCTGGTTGTACGGATAGTTTTTAAATGTTCGGGCGCTGCGCTGAAATGGCAGGGGGTTATGCGCCGACAAAACATCGTAATTCGATAATAAATGATTGTAAAACGATAATTTAATGCTCTTGATGAGCCGTGTGTCTGTGGCCAGCGCTTGCCGCGTTGATTAGGCAGGGCTGCGCAATTGTGTAAAATGCCGGCCCTTGAAAATGACCGGCCTGCCCGATGACTCCTGAAGCACTGACCACCCTGCACCTTCACTTACTGGCTGCCCTGCAAAGCGCACCCGGCGAAACCCGTCGGCTGTTTCACGGGCGCGGACGCTGCTGGCCGGGGCTTGAGCAGTTGACGGTGGATTGGCTGCAGGGCGTGGTCCTGGTTTCGCTGTTCAAAGAGCCGCCAGCCGAACAGCTGGAGGCCTTGAAGCAACAGCTGATGACGCTTGCACAATCACCCGGGTGGCAAGCCAGCGGGGCGCACACGCTGGTGCTGCAGCATCGCTATACGCTGAACAGCGACACCGAGTGGCTGGTGGGTGAGGCGATTGATGAGTGGACCCTGACCGAGGGCGGGTTGCGCTATCGGGTTGACCTGGGCCGCAAGCAGAACAACGGGCTGTTTCTCGATATGCGTTATGGCCGTGACTGGGTGCGGGCCAATGCCGAGGGCAAGTGCGTGCTGAACCTGTTCGCCTACACCTGCGGTTTTTCGGTGGCCGCGATCGAGGGCGGTGCCGTGCATGTGGTCAACCTGGATATGTCCCGGGCAGCCCTGAGCCGCGGGCGCGACAACCATCGCCTGAACGGGCATGACATGAGCAAGGTGACCTTCCTCGGCCACGAGCTGTTCAAGTCGTGGGGCAAGGTGAAAAGTACCGGCCCCTACGATCTGGTGATCATCGACCCGCCATCGTTTCAAAAAGGCAGTTTTCTGCTGACCAAGGATTATCAGCGCGTGGTGCGCCGTTTGCCGGAGCTGCTCAGTGAGAACGGGACGGTACTGGCGTGCATGAACGACCCCGCGCTGGGCTCTGACTTCCTGATTGATGGCGTGACCCGGGACGCACCTGGCCTGCGTTTTGTGCAGCGCCTGGACAACCCGCCAGAGTTCCCGGATGCGGATACCGAGTGCGGCCTCAAGGCACTGGTGTTCAAGCAAGGCGTTTGACAGGCAAAAAAAGGCCCGCGGGGGAGAGTGCGGGCCAAGGGGTTCATTGAATGAGCAATGATCGAGGCGACTATACAACTCGCCGGGCGCCAAAAAGGTGAAACAAAATTCATCGTCCTGGTGCGGGCAAAGGCCCGTGGCAGGGTTTCGGGTTATTTGGTCCGCGAGGACTCAAACAGGAACCAGACGCGGCGCTCGGCTTCGTCGATCCAGTTTTCCAGCAGGCTGGTGGTCGCCACATCCCCAAGTTCGGAGCACATGTCGTGGGTTTCACGCATGTAGGCGGCCAGCTGGATGTTGTCTTCGCGCAGTTCGGCCAGCATGCCTTCGGGGGTCACGAAATCAGCATCGTTATCCAGCAGGCGCTGCAGCTTCTTGATATGGCCCACTGAGCGAAGGGTGGTGCGCCCCAGCTTGCGCACGCGCTCGGCAATGGCATCGGTGGTGGCGAAGATCTGATCGGCCTGTTCGTCCAGCAACAGGTGGAAGTCGCGGAAATGCGGGCCGGACATGTGCCAGTGGAAGTTCTTGGTTTTCATGTAAATGGCAAAGGTGTCAGCCAGCAGTGCGTTCACTTCGGCTGCAATGTCGATACAGGCTTTTTCGCTGAGCGCCGTAGGTGTCCGCAGATCGGCCTTTCTGCTTTCCTTGGCGGATTTCAGGTCTTTCATGGTGGTTCCTCGTGGCAGCGGTTGATCGGAATTAACGTCATGTGAACGCGGCTGACTAAAGACCAGGATTGGTCGCCCGTCAAACCCGTCTGACCATTTCAGGCGGTCCGCGTAATGCTTTTGAAAGGTGCTGAGCAAGATCGTTCAAGACTTTTGTCGCCCGGGTTGCGACTCTTTGCCGCTGCTGACTGCCGGGATGTTTTTTGATGTCTGATTCGCTTGCTCGAACCGCGTTTGTTCGCGGCACAGTTGCCTGCCTTCCGTTGACGCTGGCGTGCGCGCCCCGGGGATTGCTGGCGGGCTCCACGGCGATTGTCGCGGGTTATCTGTGCAAGCGAATGGAGGGGTGCTGGGCGTGATCTGGGCGATTATTGGCGGGATGACGCTGATTCTGTTTTTCAACCGCTATCTGTTTTTGGAGCCCCGGTTACCGATTCGCCTGAACCGCGGGGTCAAAGAGTTTTTGGGTTTTGCAGTGCCGGGGATGCTGACGGCCATTTGCGGGCCGATCATTTTCGTCAAGGATCGCGGGCTCGACCTGAACCCGGGCAACCCGTACCTGCTGGCCGGGCTGTGTGCGACAGGGTTGATGCTCTGGAGCCGTAACGTGCTGCTCAGTGTTGCGTTGAGCGTGGCGCTGTTTTATCTGTTTCGCTGGTGGCTTTGATTTGTGCAGCGGCGCGAGAGGTAAACGGGCCGCTGACGGCAACGCCGTCACTGACCACATACCAGCACGCCAGCAGGCCGTGTGCGCGTAAGGGAGCGGGTACTGCGCTGCCGATGACCGACATGACTTGGATACTGGGCATATAAACCTCCTTCGAACAATGACGCTACCTTACGGCCCGGGCCGCTGCACAAAAAATCATTGCGCGTGATAGTCGTCATTGATGTCGATGAGGTGTCAGTCAACCACCAGATCGAGCATGTGCATGACTTCCTGATCACTCATCAGCCCTTTGCTGACAAGGTGCTGGGTCAGGAGTGACACCAGCTTGGCCGTGCGATGGCCTTCGAGCTGCTTGAGCTCGGTGAGGGTGTTGTACACCTTGCTGGAGGTGCACAACCCGATGGTGTGGTGCGGGTTTTGTGTAGGCATAAACGTCGTCCTTGTTTTTATGGGTGTGGCAATGATCGCGCTGTTTGCGCTCCATAATGCCGCAGTCCGGGCCAGCGCGGTGTCTCATCCGCGACATTCACATTATCTATTTGGCCCCGCCGGCAGCTGAACAGGCCTGCCGCTTTACCCATGCCGGGATTACCAGCGTGGCGGGCCGTAATAGCCACGGGGCGGGCCGTAGTACACCGGGTGTGGCCGGCCGTAGTAGCCCTGATAGTAGACGGGCTGAGGCGCCTGGACGTACACCGGCTGCGGCTGGTAATAGACCGGAGGGGCCTGGACGTAAACCGGTTGCGGCTGCACGTAGACCGGCTCCTGAGCGTAAACCGGGCGCGGGCCCTGGTTGGCCATGACCGAACCGACAACGGTGGCGCCGACCACCGCGCCAACAATGGCAGACCCGGCATCCCAACCGCCATGGGCGGATGCCTGGCCGGCGACAGCCAGCGCGCCGATGAGCAAAGCGACTTTGGGGAGGGTACGCAGCATGACTATTCCTCGAATTTCAGCCCCGACGTTTTGGCCTGCACCAGGCCGCGGATAATCGCGGGGATAACCTTAAGACCGTGTTTTTTTTAAAAACTGCGGAGCACGTTGGTAAATTTTGTGTAAGGTCTTGCGGGCGCTGAGACGTTTCAGCGCAGGCAATAGCGCTATGATCCAACAAAACTCTCAGTACGGCTTGTGCCGTCTATCTAAAAGCATTCAGCAAGGAGGAGATGAGCATGCAAATGAATCCGGATAAAGACACCCGGCTGTGCATATCGCTGTCAGGCCGACCGGGCAACTTCGGACTGCGTTTTCATAATCATCTATACGAACAGCTGGGCCTGAACTTTTACTACAAGGCTTGCAGCAGCAAAGACCTTGCGGGTGCCGTGACAGGTATTCGGGCGCTGGGGATTCGTGGTTGCGGTGTATCGATGCCTTTCAAGGAGGCAGTGATCGAGCTGGTGGACGAACTGGATGCTTCGGCCCGGGCGATCGCGTCGATCAATACCATCGTCAACACCGACGGCCATCTCAAGGCCTACAACACCGATTACATCGCCATTGCGCAACTGCTCGACACTCACAAAGTCCCCAAGGACATCACCTTTGCCTTGCTGGGCAGTGGCGGGATGGCCAAGGCAGTGGCTTCGGCGCTGCGCGATGGCGGTTATCGCAACGGGGTGATCGTGGCGCGTAACGAAGCGACCGGGTCCGCGCTGGCGGCAAATTGTGGCTATGACTGGAAGCCGGAGCTGGGGGCACACCGACCGCAGATGCTGATCAACGTCACGCCAGTGGGTATGACGGGCGGTGCAGAAGCCGATGATCTGGCCTTTGAGGCCGATGCCATCGATCGCTGCGAGATCGTCTTTGACGTGGTGGCCATTCCGGTGGAAACGCCATTGATCATGCGCGGCCGTGCTCAAGGCAAGCAGGTGATCACGGGGCTTGAGGTGATTGCGATTCAGGCGCTGGAGCAGTTCGTGCTGTACACCGGAGTTCGACCTGCGGCCGGGCAGTTCCAGGCCGCCGTGGCGTTTGCCCGCAGTTGAGGGCCGTGTCGGGCGAGTTGCCTCGCCCGATTCAAGCTTTACTCCAGCTCTGCCAGGCGCGCTTCAAGGGCGGCGATGCGTGCCTCAAGGGCTTCGAAACGCTCCAGCGATACCCCTGAACCACCGCTGCGTTCTGCGGGTTGCTGGCGGGCGAGCATGAGTGTGTCGATATCGGCCGGGTCACCCAGCGCATGCATGTAGCGGTCTTCGCGCTGGCCGCTCTGGCGCGGTACCAGCAGTGCAAGATCACGGGCAATCAGGCGCTCCATCTGGTGCTGGACCTGATCGGTATCTTCGAAATCGTGCATGCGGGAGCTGCGGGTCAACAGCTCGTTCAGGGTTTGCGGGCCCCGCAGAAACAACAGCCCCAGCAGCACCACTTGCCCGGGGACCAGTTCCAGGGCCTTGTCGACCTTGTGCTCCCAGCGATCGGCGCGGCTGCCCATGACCAGTCGGGTAAAGCCGCGGCCTTCCAGTGCGCGCAGGCTTTGCCCGACTTGACCCTGATTGAGGTTCATCACCGGTTCACGGCTGGTTTTCTGGTTGCAGGCCAGCACCAGCGCATTGAGGGTCAAGGGGTAGGTTTCGGGGTTGGTGGCCTGTTTCTCGATCAAGGAGCCGAGAATGCGGATCTCGGTGCTGTTGAGCAGAGGTCCGGTGTCAGATTCGATCTGTGTGCTATCTGAGAGCTGACTAGCGGGAACTTCCATTTTCTTCTCCAATTTGAGTAACCGTTGCCAGCGACCATTGTGGAGTCTTTTACGCGGTAGAGCGACTGTCATGTAACCCCTGCTGTGGGAGCGAGCCTGCTCGCTCCCACAGGTTGTTCCTTGTTGTTGATCAGCGGTTGACCAGTTTGGCGGGGAGGGCGATCACCAGCAGGCTGCTCAGCAGCAGACAGCCGGCGAAGAACCACAGCGCGCCGGAGCCGCTGCCGGTCACGTCGATGGCGATGCCCATCAATGAGTTGCTCACCAGCCCCGCGATATTGGCCAGGGAGCAGGCCAGGGCGAAGCCGGTAGCAGCCGCGCGGCCTTTGAGGAACGTTGCCGGCAAGCTGAAAAACACCGGCACGGCGCCGATGATGGCGGCCGAGGCAATGGCGAACAGAAAGACGGTCGCAAACACGTTATGGCTGAAGAAGGTCGTGCCGGCCATGGCCGCCGCGCCGATCAGGAAGGGCACGATGATGTGCCAGCGACGTTCGCGATGACGGTCGGAGCTGGCGCCAATCATCAGCATCCCGATCAGGGCGGCGGCGCTGGGCAGGGCGGTCAGTACGCCGATGTGGAAGTTGTCGGCCACGCCCGCATTGCGAATGAAGGTGGGCATCCAGAACGCCATGGCATAAGCGCTGAGCAGGATGGAGAAGTCGATGCCGCCAAGCATCCAGACCTTGAGATTGAAGAAACCGTCGCGAAAGCTGTGCTTGCTGTTTTTGCCTTCGGCGTCGTCCTGGCGCAGCTCGTTTTCAAGCAGCGCTTTTTCTTCGTCGTTCAGCCATTTTGCGGTGTGATGGCTGTTGGGCAGGGCCCAGAACGTCAGAATGCCCAGCAACACGCTGGGGATCGCTTCGATGATGAACAGCCATTGCCAGCCCCTGAGCCCCGCCGTGTTGTCGAACGCACCCATGATCCAGCCCGAGAGCGGCCCGCCGATCACGCTGGAAAGCGGCATGCCAATCATGAACAGGGCAATGATGCGGCCCCGTCGGTGAGTCGGAAACCAGGTGGTCAGGTAGTAGAGGACGCCGGGCAGAAAGCCGGCCTCGGCCGCGCCCAGCAAGAAGCGCACAACATAGAACTGGGTAGGGGTGGTGACCAGCATGGTGCAGGCCGAAAGCAGGCCCCAGGTGATCATGATCCGGGCAATCCAGACCTTGGCCCCGACCTTTTCCAGGGCCAGGTTGCTTGGCACCTCGAAAATGATGTAACCGACAAAAAACAGCCCGGCGCCCAGGCCAAACGCAGTCTCGCTGAACTGCAGGTCGCCCAGCATTTGCAACTTTGCGAAGCCAATATTGATCCGGTCCAGATAGGACGCCAGATAACAGAAGCAGAGGAACGGAATGAGTTTCCAGGTGATCTTGCGATAGAGCACCTGGACCGGGTCGCCGCTAGGTGTAGCGAGGTGTGTACCAGCATGTGCAGAGGGCATGTGTGTGTCCTGGAGGTAACGCTATGTCGGTTGTTGTATAGCCGCGAGCCAGTTATGCCGGTAACGGTCGCCAGTGAAGGGGTGATGGTTGATCTTGATACACCGCAAGACTACAGGCGTGTCTATAATCGCCGCACACATCATTCCCGCCCACAGACTGTCGAGACTTAAATGACTATCTCCCTGTACGCCGCTTCCATCCCCGTGTTCAAGCAAATGCTCAACGCCCTGAGCGGTGTTCTGACCAAGGCTGAAGCCCACGCGACGGCCAAGAACATCGACCCGAGTGTGTTCCTGCAGGCCCGTCTGGCTCCGGACATGTTCCCGCTGGTGCGTCAGGTGCAAATTGCCGTTGATTTTGCCAAGGGCGTTTCGGGCCGTCTGGCTGAAATCGAATTGCCGAAGTACGACGACAGCGAAGTGACCTTTGCTGATCTGCAAGCGCTGATCAGCAAGGTGCTGGCCTTTGTTGACGGGATCAAGCCCGAGCAGGTCGACGGCAAGGAAGGCATCGAAATCATCACCCGTCAGGGCACGCCGAAAGAAAAACGCTTTACCGGCCAGGCTTACCTGCTGACCTATGGCCTGCCGCAGTTCTTCTTCCACGTGACCACTGCGTACGCGATCCTGCGTCACAACGGCGTTGAAGTCGGCAAGCGTGATTACATGGGCGCGTTCTAAGCAAGCCGCCTTGTGACGGCTTCAGGAACTGCCCGCCCGGGCGCTCCTGAAGCCGTTTTGACTTAGCCCTGTTGCAGGGCTTTGTCTTCCTGGGCCAGGCAGGCCGCAGCAGTAAACAGTACATCGGTGGACGAGTTGAGCGCGGTTTCTGCAGAGTCCTGCAGGATGCCGATGATGAAACCCACGGCCACGACTTGCATCGCAATTTCGCTCGGGATGCCGAACAGGCTGCACGCCAGCGGAATCAACAGCAGCGAACCTCCCGCCACACCCGATGCGCCACAGGCGCACACGGCTGCCACGACACTCAGCAAAATGGCAGTCGGAATGTCGACCACAATCCCCAGCGTATGCACGGCGGCCAGGCTCAATACCGTGATGGTAATCGCCGCGCCCGCCATATTGATGGTGGCGCCCAGCGGGATCGATACCGAGTAAGTGTCTTCATGCAGGCCCAGGCGTTCGCTCAGGGCCATGTTCACTGGAATGTTGGCCGCCGAACTGCGGGTGAAAAACGCGGTGATCCCGCTTTCGCGCAGGCACAGAAACACCAGCGGGTACGGGTTGCGGCGCAGTTTCCAGAACACGATCAGCGGGTTGACCACCAGCGCCACGAACAGCATGCAGCCAATCAGCACCGTGAGCAGGTGCAGATAGCCCAGCAGGGCGCCAAAGCCCGAGGTGGCGAGGGTCGAAGCCACCAGGCCGAAAATGCCCAGCGGTGCAAAGCGAATCACCACGCGCACGATCACGGTGACGCCGTTGGACAGGTCGCTGAGTACGGTGCGGGTGGTGTCACCGGCATGGCGAATGGCGATGCCCATCCCGATGGCCCAGGCCAGAATGCCGATGAAATTGGCATTCATCAGTGCGCTGACCGGATTGTCGACCACGCTCAGTAACAGGCTTTGCAGCACTTCGCTGATACCGCCCGGCGCGGCAATGGCGATGTCTTCAGTGACCAGCACCAGTGTCGACGGGAACAGCATGCTGGCGACCACGGCCACGCAGGCGGCGGCAAAAGTACCGAACAGGTACAGCACCAGGATCGGGCGGATATGGGTTTCTTGCCCGTGCTTGTGGTTGGCAATCGATGCCATGACCAGAACAAAGACCAGAATCGGTGCAACGGCTTTCAAGGCGCTGACAAACACCTTGCCGATAAAGGCCACCGAGAGCGCTGCGGAGGGCGCAAGCCAGGCCAGCAAAATGCCGGCGAACAGACCAATCACGATCTGGGTCACCAGGCTGGTGCTCTTGAGCTTGTGCATCAGGGTAGGTGGAGCAGCAGTCATAGGGTTTCTCTAGTTGTTCTGGGTGGTGCATTGAAAAACTATGGGGCGATCAGCGGCAAGCGGGCAGGCTGATCGACGCAAGTCGGCAGGGGGGTAACTTTATCATACAGATGTAGGCGCTTTCCTACGCAGGGGCAATCTGCCACATCTGTGTTGAAACAAGGCCGGGCAACGTGGCTTCGCGACGAATCATTCTGTTACTATTGCGCATCCCCTTTTTTCTTCAAATCAGCGGGCCTTTCGGGCTTTCGCTGGCCTCGTTGTCTCTGGAGTTATTCATGCTGTTGCCCATCCTGCTGCTGTCTGCGGCCGGTTTTACCGTGCTTACAACCGAGTTCATCATCGTCGGCCTGCTGCCTTCGATTGCCCGTGACCTTGAAGTCAGCGTGCCCCAGGCCGGTTTACTGGTGACTCTGTTTGCGTTCACGGTCGCGGCCCTTGGGCCGTTCTTGACCGCCTGGTTTGCGCGCTTCAAGCGCAAGCCCCTGTTTATTGCGATTTTGCTGATGTTCGCCTTCGCCAATACCCTGGCGGCACTGGCGCCGAATATCTGGGTCATGGCATTTGCGCGGCTGCTGCCAGCCTTGGGCTTGCCGGTGTTCTGGGCCCTGGCCAGCGAAACTGCGGTGGACATCGTAGGCCCGGATTACGCCGGGCGGGCGATTGCTAAAATCGGCTTCGGGATTGTCTGTGCAACGGTATTTGGCATCCCGGTCGGGACCCTGATCTCGGATGCATGGGGCTGGCGCAGTGCTTTCGGGATTCTGGCCGTGGTCGCGCTGGCCAAGGCCCTGCTGCTGTGGATCTACCTGCCCGCCACACACGTGGTCAAGGAGGCTGTCACCCTGCGTTCACAATTCGGTCTGTTGCGCAGCCCGTTGATGATTGGGCATATCGTGCTGTCGGTGCTGGTGTTCAGCGGCATGTTTACCGCTTACACCTACCTGGCCGACATTCTTGAGCGGCTGGCGGGTTTTGACGGCACGCTGGTGGGCTGGTGCCTGATGGGCTTTGGCGCCGTAGGCCTGATCGGCAACTCATTGGGCGGGCGCATGGTGGACCGCCATCCGCTGATTGCCTCGATGGTGTTCTGTGCCTTTATGATCGGCGGCCTGGTGGCCCTGATCCCCAGCATTCACTCAACCCTGGGCCTGGCGGCGGCGATGGGGATTTGGGGGGTGACACAGGCGGCCATGTTCCTGGTCAGTCACGTACGCCTGATGAAAGTCGCGCCTCATGCCCCGGCCTTTGCCGCGTCGCTGAACATTGCCGGGGCCAATCTGGGGATCGGCCTGGGCGCCATGGTGGGCGGCCGGGTGATTGATAACTACGGTTTGGGCAGCCTGGGGTTTGCCGCCGCCGGGTTTATCCTGATCTCGATTTTGCTGGCGCTGCTGTTGATGACCTTCAGGGCAGGCCCCGTGTGCGCTAGCGCGGGGTAAACAGTTCGCGTCGAGCCCCCTCGGTGATCGCAACGATGCCGGGGTGGCGGATTTTGCGCTCGACGGTGATGGCGTAAAACGACTCGGTAACCGCTTCAGTGTGGCCGATCAGCTCAACATCAAACTGACGCATCACCTCATGGGCTATCACGCTCGGAGCGATAAACACGCCGATTCCGGATTGGCCGAAGGCCTGCATCAGTGCGCTGTCATCGAACTCGCCGACGATACGCGGCTGTATTTGCTGCTCGGCCAGCCAGCGCAGCAGGCGGCTGCGCAGTACCGTCTCGGGTCCCGGGATCAGCAGCGGCGCACCTTGCAGGCACTGCGGAAAGTTTTCGGCATAGTTTTTGGCCAGTGTTGAAGTGGCGAAGAAACTGATGCCGCATTCCCCCAGCTTTTGGCTAAACCCCTTGATGTCGAGGTGGGAAGGCATCGGGCTGTCGGAAATCACCAGATCCAGACGTTGAATCGCCAGGTCCGCCAGTAGCCGGTCCAGCTTGTCTTCGCGACAGGTAATGCGGATCGGCTTGTCCAGTTCCATGGTCGGGGCGATCAGGCGGTACACGATCGACTTGGGCACCACATCGGCCACGCCGACCCGAAACAGAATCTGCTGCTCCGTAGGTGCCATGCGTAACTTGCTTTCCAGTTCGCTGCCGAGCTGGAAAATCTGCTCGGCATAGGGCAGCACCTGACGCCCGGTTTCGGTCAGCTCCAGTTGGCGCCCGACCCGTCGAAACAAGGGCAGGCCATAGGTGTCTTCCAGCAGGCTGATTTGCCCGCTGATGGTCTGTGGCGTGAGGTTCAACTGCTCGCAGGCGCGAACAATGCTGCCGGTTTTGGCTACGACCCAGAAGTAATGGAGTTGGCGGTAATTGAGCATAGACTCTGCAACAGTTCGTAAAAACCGAAGTATAGCGCTTAAAAATACGAATTTTACTGAAGTGTTTGACCCTCTAGAATCCCGCGTCATGCGCAGCCGCTCAGGCGGCCGTCGATTTAGAGAGGGGAATGAGCATGAAAATTAAACAAGCAGGTGTAGCTGTGCTGTTGGTGGCGGGCCTGGTACTGATGACCGGTTGCGATCAGGCAGAAAAAGCGGCGCAACAAATGTTGAGCAAAACCGCTGAGTCCGCCAAACAGGCGATTGATGACACGCACAAGGCGGCTGAACAGGCGCTCAGTGATGCTACAGGCGGGCTGATCGAAAAAGAGCAGCCTGAGCAAGACAACAAAGACTCGTCCAAAGCTATTTAACTCGTCCTACTGCAGAGTCCGAACACACCTATGGAATATCTTTTACAACTGGCTGCCAGCCCCGCAGCCTGGGTCGCTTTAGCCACGTTGATCGTGATGGAAATCGTGCTGGGCATCGATAACCTGATCTTTATCTCGATTTTGACCAACAAGCTGCCTGAGCAGTACCGCACCAAGGCGCGCCGCATTGGTATCGGCATGGCGCTGATCCTGCGTCTGGGCTTGCTGGGCACGATCGCTTACATCGTTCAACTGACCACGCCGGTGTTTGAAGTGCTGGGCAAAGCCTTCTCGTGGAAGGACATGATCCTGATTGCCGGTGGCTTGTTCCTGGTGTGGAAAGCCACCAGCGAGATCCACCACAGCATGACCCCGCAGGCGGAAGAAAAGACCGAGAGCGTGTCGTCGAAAGTCACCTTGGGTTTTGCCGCCGCCATCGGGCAGATCCTGATGCTGGACCTGGTGTTCTCCATCGACAGCATCATCACCGCGGTCGGTATGACCGAGCACTTGCCGATCATGGTGATTGCAGTGGTGGTGGCGGTGTTGGTGATGTTGCTGGCTTCGGAGCCGCTGGCCAAGTTCATCAATGACAACCCGACCGTGGTGATGCTGGCCCTGGCCTTCCTGATCATGATCGGCATGACCCTGATCGCCGAAGGTTTCGGTGCCCACGTGCCCAAAGGTTATGTGTATGCGGCGATGGCGTTCTCCGCCACGGTTGAAACACTCAACATCCTGGCGCGCCGGGTTCGGGAAAAACGCCAGGCTGCCCTGGTGAAGTAATCGCAAGTTGCTGTTAAAAAGCCGTCCACCCTGTTTGGGGTGGGCGGTTTTTTTTTGTGGGCTAGTGGGCGTTTGCCGCGGCGGCTACCGGTTTTTCAGGTGTGGCTTGCGGCTTTGGCTGCACTTGCGGGTGGTGATGGCGGCTGATGCGCATCAGGCCCCACAGCATGGCGCCGGCGACGGTCAGCCAGCCGGCAATCAGCAGGAAAATAGTGAGTATCGGGCTCATCAGTGCCTCCTTTGCCCCCTACGGGCTCAAACACACGCTAAGCAGAGGACAGTCTAGTCGCAGCAGTGTTGCAGTCTATTGACCGAAGGTCGTGGTGGACTAACTGATTTGCTCTATCCCGGCCATTGGGCTGTGGCTTAAGGCTATACCTTGCCTGGTTGGCGCCCTATGATCGACGGCCAAGGCGGGCCTGATGGTCTGGCGTTCATTCAAAGCGAGGGAATATGCAGGGAGTGATTGAGTTGAGATCGGCGCGACTGTGGCTGGTGGCATTGTTTACTTTGGCGATGGTGGGCTGCGCCAGTGTCGAGCCGCCTGGGCTTCGCGGCCTGCCGGAACGGGTCGAGCTCAATGGCGTGCCCTTTTTCCGCGGCAATGCCCATCAAGGCGCCCCGCAAACATTGGCGGCCATGCTCGGTGAGCAAAAGGTCAGGGTGACGCCGGGTCTTTTGACCAAACCCCTGAAGCTGCCGGGAGCGGAAGCGTCGTTGCAGGGCAATATAGAACAGCTGGCTGCCGGGTACGGGTTGATGGTGTATCCGCTGGACAAGTCGCTGTCGGCGTTATTGACCCAAGTGGCGGCGGGTTACCCGGTCATGCTGCGCTTCAGCGATGGGAGGCTCTGGTCCGAGCCGCGCTACGCGATGCTGGTGGGGTATAACCGCACCAAGCGCACGGTCATGCTGCGTGCAGGCATGGAGCGACGCCGGTTGATGGACTTCGACACGTTCAAGACGGCGTGGATGGACGCCGGCGGCTGGGCAGTACTGATAGTGTCGCCGACACAGTTGCCGGCCAGCGTCGACAAGGCCCGCTGGTTGAAAGCGGCCAACGACTTGTCACGCTCGGGCCAGGAGCAGGCGGGTGCCACGGCGATCAAGACCCTGGAATCACACTACTGAAATGCTGCGGGAGCTGAATTGCCAGCTCCCGCAGAACATTAAAAACCGAACTTGTCCCGCAAGCTGTAGTACCACGCACCCAGGGCGGTCAGCGGTGTACGCAGCAGTTGCCCGCCGGGGAACGGGTAGTGTGGCAGGTCGGCAAAGGCATCAAAGCGCTCCGCCTGACCGCGCAGAGCCTCGGCCAGCACCTTGCCGGCCAGATGGGTGTAAGTCACCCCGTGACCGCTGCAACCTTGCGAGTAATAGATATTGTCGCCAATACGGCCAACCTGAGGCAGGCGTGACAGCGTCAGCAGGAAGTTGCCCGTCCACGCGTAGTCAATTTTCACGTCCTTGAGCTGCGGGAAGGCCTTGAGCATTTTTGGCCGGATAATCGACTCGATATTGGCCGGGTCGCGCGCGCCGTACACCACGCCACCGCCGAAGATCAGGCGCTTGTCGCCGGACAGGCGATAGTAGTCGAGCAGGTAGTTGCAGTCCTCGACGCAGTAGTCTTGTGGCAACAGCGTTTTGGCCAGCTCTTCGCTCAGCGGCTCGGTGGTGATCACCTGGGTGCCGCACGGCATGGACTTGGATGCCAGCTCGGGCACCAGATTGCCCAGATAGGCATTGCCGGCCACGATGATGAACTTGGCCCGCACCTTGCCCTCGGGCGTATGCACCACCGGGTTGGCGCCGCGTTCGATACGAATCGCGGGTGACTGTTCGTAAATCGTCCCGCCCAGCGACTCAACGGCCGCGGCTTCACCCAGCGCCAGATTGAGCGGGTGAATATGCCCGCCGCTCATATCCAGCAATCCGCCCTGATACTGATCACAGGCGACCACCTCACGAATGCGGCGCTGGTCCAGCAGCTCCAGTTGCGTATTGCCATAACGTTCCCAGAGCTTCTTCTGCGCTTCCAGGTGGCCCATCTGCTTGGCGGTGATGGCTGCAAACACACCGCCGTCTTTCAAGTCGCACTGGATCTGATATTTGGCCACGCGTTCACGAATGATCTTGCCGCCTTCAAAGGCCATCTGACCTAACAGCTGTGCCTGCTTGGCGCCGACCGTGCGTTCGATCACATCGATATCGCGGCTATAGCTGTTAACGATCTGACCGCCATTGCGCCCTGAAGCGCCGAACCCCACCTTCGCGGCTTCCAGTACCGTGACCTTGAACCCGGCCTCCAGCAAAAACAGCGCGCTCGACAGCCCGGTGTAGCCGGCACCGATCACGCAGACGTCAGTCTCAACCTCACCCTGCAGGGCAGGGCGCTCAGGTGCAGGATTAGCTGAAGCCGCATAGTAGGACTGGGGATATGGGGTGTTCGACATTCTGCAGCCTCTGTTTTATATTTTTTACGAGTAAGCCCGATGCTACCTGAGTTGAAATCCGCCCGCCAGCCACCTGCAGATGAGCATTTTTGCGGTAAAAATAAATAATTCGACTATTCATAGGGTTAGCTGCAAAAAAGGTGTTGACACCCCTCCGCAAATCTATAGAATGCGACCCCACAGCAGGCACGTAGCTCAGTTGGTTAGAGCACCACCTTGACATGGTGGGGGTCGTTGGTTCGAGTCCAATCGCGCCTACCAAACAAAATCCGCTCTGCTGGGCGGTCTAGAAGGGCTCACCGAAAGGTGGGCCCTTTTTTGTTGTCTGCGATTTGCAAAACTTTTGCAAAACTTTTGCAAAACCCCCACCCCAGAACGCCAAATCAGCTCCCACCTCCAGGTACTCGATATCTTTTCTGTATGCCCATCCTGGCAAGAAGTGTTTGTGCAATGGAGCTGAAGTCGCCGAACAAAAATATCCGGCTATGGGTTCTGCAGGAGTTGTTGTCGATGTGGCACTCATCGTGATTAACCTCGCAGGTTTGGGCTGGATCTTCGGGTGGGGCATTCCGAAGTGCTTGATATTTAACCTCGAAACACAGGTTTCAAGTTTTTGACTTTGGCGATATGCGTTGCTGTCGCCAAGAATGTGAAAATCTTCAATGAGCCATTGCGGGGCGCATCTTCATTTGAGGATTATCGCTTTTCAGCATCGATGTTCGCTGGAATAGAGAGGGCTTTTTTTGATGTGTCTACAATGTTTTTTCAGTCTATTGCTGAGCACGGCTGGCTCCCCGCTCGGGAGCACACAGGATGCCAGGTAAACCAGGATGACCGGGTGATTGTACCGGGCCGGTCTGCAGTGATGTGCACGCATCGGAGTGCGATCTTCCTGGCGTTTGTCAGCCGTTGCGTTCGCTCAGGTTGGTGGTATTCAGATCACACTCCGATGCGACCTCCCGTGAGGGATCGGGCAGTTAGCGACAGGCTGTCGTTGGCGCTGGTTGTTCGGTAAGAACCTTTATATGTAAGTGAAGCTCGGTCGCGTTAACTTGCACGGTTTTCTGCGGGTTTATTTATGCACTGCTACTATCGGTCGTCATTCCGCTGCCCGGAGGGGAGGGCACCAAGTTTGACTGTGTGGATGAGGCCGTAAAGGCAGGCAGCGTGAGGGCTACATGAGCTGTGCGGAGCTGAAATCGGGAATACAGACTACATTTCAATGGGTATTCCCTTCCGGAGAAAATGGCCATGTTTAAGTCACGCCTGCTTGTGGCGACTGTTACCTGTCTTGCTTTGGCCCTGGGGGCGGTGACGGCTCTGGCCGACCCCGGCAATGGGAAGGGACAAGGCAATGGAAAAGGCAACGCTCAAGGTGGCCAGGGAAATAAAGGGCATGCCTCGAATGGAGATTATCGGGATCGCGGCCCCCGCATTGACCAGGCCAGCGTATTGGGAGTGCTCAGTGGTCACCGGGACCTTTGGAGTCCGGGACCTTCGCTGCCACCCGGAATACAAAAGAACCTGGCCAGAGGAAAGCCCCTTCCTCCAGGTATCGCCAAGAAACTGGATGGCAGGTTGCTTGGCCAGTTGCCTCATTATGAGGGCTACGAATGGCGGCAAGCGGGTACTGAGCTGATACTGGTTGCGATTGCAACCGGGCTCATCTACGAGGTTTTCTCTGATGCTTTGCGCTGATCCCGGGCTTAGTGTGTGAGTAAATGGGATTAGTTGTTCGGGAGGTTTAGCGTTATGGAAAATTCATTCAAACAGCCATTATTCGTAGTAGGGATGTCGCTGTTTGCTGCAGGCCTCGCTACTTCAATAGCCGGGATGTGGATTCCTGGATGCGTCTTTATGGCGATCGGATTTTCGCAAAGAACAAAGGGTTGAGTTTCTTCATTCCTTGCACTGTCCGACGCTGTGAAGAAGGATTGTTTTGATTGATGGTTTTTAAGTTGCTGGTGTCATCAAGTTGTATGCTTAAAGTTTAGAAATCAGTAGCGAACTGCTTGCGGGACTATCGGGTCCAGGTGCTCTCTTTAAGGCTCTCGAAAGATTTGATCTCATGCTGCTGCAATATGTTTTTTAAGTGTTTGTAGCGTTTGTCTCTGATGTGCCGCTCATCTTTAACCGCTGCGTAAAAACCGATGATTATCAGCACAATAATGGTCAGTAAAAAATCACGTTCGTTATTGCCACGCTTTGCGCTCATTGTTTGCGTGTGCGTTATGAGTATCAGTGTGGTCGCGAACTCACGAAGCGCGCAGTTTTGCAACAAGCGTTGCAAGAGAGAATAGCAACCTGCGTATGTTTTTTATTGAAACTGTAATAAATCAGCTTGAGCGAAGCCATTTGTCGGAAACAAATTATCGCGCGGCCCCGTTGGGCGCTGTGCTTCCTGGATGGGAGTAGTTCCGAATTTGCTTTTGTTATTTGCGGCACTACACTCCGGCTCCCTGCGGGTAAGCAGGTTTCGGAAAAACCGAATAAGCATTGCATCTTTAATTCCAGGATGCGCGGTTCATTAATACTCAAGGATAGAGGTATATATGACGAAGCAAATACAAACACAGTTGGTACTCAAGAACGAAGATGCCGCACTCCACTTGCTGGATCAAACGATGGGTTATACCTATCAGGCAGCTCTGCGGGCAGTGGCGCAACTTGGGGTCGCCGATTATCTGGCTGACGGGCCCAAGTCAGTAACAGATCTGGCGCAGGCCGTGGGTGCAGAGCCTCAGAAGTTGCAGCGACTGCTGCGAGTGACCGCAACACGGGATATTTTCCGCGAGGTTGAGCCCGGCGTTTTTGAGCTCACGGCGGCGGCAGATTATCTGCGTACCGATGCTGATCATTCACTACGTTCTGCTGTGCTGATGCTGACCGATGAGACGTTCTGGCGCCCCATCGGTGAACTGATCGAGAGTGCCCGTGGTAATCCCCCCTTCAGGCATTTGTACGGCAAATCCTTTTTTGAGTACTGGTCGCAGGCTGGTGCCCAGGCGGAGGATTTTCACGTCGGCATGTCCTCCATGTCGCAAGTGGAGAATATTTTCCTGGTGCGCAGTTATGAGTTCCCTGACGGAGCCACTGTTGCGGACATTGCGGGAGGTTTTGGCGGTTTGCTGTTGCGTGTGCTGCAGACCAACCCCAGTCTTCACGGCATCCTCTACGACCAGTCGCACGTTCTGGAAAGGAATCGTCTGGGGGAGCTGGGAGACAATTCCCGGTGGGAGCTGAGCTCTGGCGATTTTTTCAAGTCCGCGCCGAAGGCAGACATTTACCTTCTCAAGTACATCATGCATGACTGGCCTGATGAGCAGGCAGCACTGATCCTGAAGAACATCCGCAAAGCCATGAATCCCGGGGCACGCATCCTCATCATGGATCCCCTCATTCCGGAGGGAAACACCCCGCATTCAGGGAAGCTGATGGACCTGTTGTGCATGGGTATCTACGAAGGTGGCAGGGAGCGGACCAAAAAAGAGTTCGAACAGTTGTTGGCAAGCGCTGATCTGCGACTGAACCGCACTATTGATACGGGCTGCTACGTATCGATTATCGAGGCATGCGCGGTGTAGTGAATCGCGCGTGAAGCCGCATTGAACATTGGCAAATGATCAATGCGGCTTTGCCTTTGTGGTCAGCCACTGCGTTCTTACTCTTTTCAGAGGCATTCCCATGAACAGACTTGCCATAGTCGGTGCCGGTGCTGCCGGCGTTGCGACTTTTATCGCTGCGGTCAGGGCGGGTGTTGCGCGAACCATCTATATGATCGATCCGCACCCCGTCGGCCCGGGCACAGCATTCTCTAATACGGATCGCGACATTCTCTGTAATACCTCGGTCGATACCATGTCGGTGTTGCACGACGTGCCCCTGGATTTTCTCGAGCACTTGAGTTGCGAAGGCTACGCCTCTACGGCCGAGAGCTTTGTTCCACGGTTTTTGGTGGGCCGATACCTGGCGAACCGCTTTGTGCAGTATTCCGCCATGGCGCGGGAGCAGGGGGTGGTCGTCAAATATGTGTCGAGTACGTTCAAGGCCCTGAAGATTCATGGCCACCGCCGTTATGAACTGGAGTTTGTCGACTCGCCCCAGGTGCCGTCTTCATCACTGATGGCCACTGATGTGGTGTTCTGCACGGGCTTTGGGCCGCCTCGTTTACCGGTTGTTGCGCAACCTTTTTTCAACCATTCGAGCTTCATCAAGAATCCGTACCCTGAAGCCAGCATGCTGGCGATGATTCCTGAAAAGTCCCGGGTACTGGTGATGGGTAGCAAACTCTCGGCCATCGACAGTGCGATCGTTCTCTGCCGCGACGGGCATCAAGTGACCATGTTGTCCCCGTCGGGAGAATTCCCCGCCGTACGCGCGCGTTTCATGCGTAGCCCAAAGGCAGCATTTGTTGGCGAAGACATCGCATCCGTCATGGCGCCAGGGGAGGAAGGTCGAAAGTCATACAGTCCTTCCCTGCACTACAGATACGTGAAGTACTTCTCCAAGGTATTGCGCCAGAACATTGGCAAAGACTGGAGCCAGCAGTTCTCCTATTCATCGACTGTTCTCGGCAGGTTGAAGGAGGAAGTCGAAATTGCAGAGAGTGGTGACAGTCAGTGGCAGGAATACGTGGTTGATTTCATGCATGCCATTAATGGCGTGCACAACAAGGAGGACGTCTATTTCGACGGTTCATTCCATCCTCGCTTCGAGCGTCTGCTTTACAGGTACATCACGGCACTGGCACTGCCCAACGCCCGCAAACTGTTGAAGTACATTGATGACGGTGTTCTCTGCGTGCAGGGCGGTGAAATAAGTGCCATGGATTACTCGGACAGGCGCCCCAATACATGGCATGTCAGCTGGGGTGGGGAGGTGCATGGCTTCGACACCATTGTTGCAGCCACGGGCTACTACCAGTCCAGGTATGTCATGAGCGATGACGGCAGGGTCGAGCTGGACGTGACAGGTGAGCGGGGCAAGCATGCGATCACCATCTTGCCGAGCATGGCAGGTGCCCATGAGAGTTTTGGCGCTAAGGAGAGCATCTGGTTCGTAGGCGCACCGGCACGCCCGCGTGTCTGGGTACCGAATGCCCTTGTTGTGGTAACGCCATTGGCAAACCAGGTCATTGAGAGCATGCGTCTGCTTCCACGCGTGGGCGCGGCCGCTTGATGTCATAAGCTGTTTTGTCAGTCTGCGCCTGCGCGTGGCTTATGGTTGCGCGCAGGCATTTCTCGTCACCCATTCATGACTACCGTTAGCAAAGGGTACAAATCACAGGTTGGCCTCTGTCCCGGCCAACTCCCGCCATGAGCCAGTAGTTGGCGCAGCCATGTCATTCAACCTCAAGCGCGGCCTGTATCTGATCAGCATATTTGCCCAGATTATCCAGTTCCCATTGAAGCTGGGCAGGGCCGCTTGAGTTTAAAACCTTGGACTGGATCAGGGTCAACGCAGCGGCAACGGCAAGTTCTCGTCTGTTTAGCGGGCTTGCTGCGCCAAAAGGGGTGTCGCCTCTGAGGTTTTTGAAGTGTTCAGACATGCTGCTCTCCTTACCTTGCTGTTGAGTTGACGCTCACCCCTGCAGGCAGCTTGCCGCGATTTAAAGCCAGAGAGCGATGGATCGTTTGAGTGTAGTACGACCGGCAACTTGTCGTAGGCCATTGCCCCCCCCCTTTTAGTACTGCTATCCGATGTATGAAAACACTCGATATAGAAAGCCATTGAACTGGAATTCGGCCACCGGGTTCATGCCCATTCGCAGATGTGCCTTGAGTGAAGCTTCGTTGTCTTCACGAATAAACAGAATGCCTTCGCGTCCCGGCTGCTGCAGGCGCAGTTGTGCGAACAGGCTCTGTGCCAGGCCCTTGCCGCGCTCGCTGGCGCCGACATAAATCGGGCCATAGACGTAGGCATCGCCCGTTCCCTCATACGCCTCGAGTATCGCCTTGACGATGGGGATGTCGGCACTCATTGCGCGGGTCGAGGTCAGCCAGAAATTTCGCTCTTATCAAACTCGGACATGAAAACGAAAGAGCAATAACAAAAGAGACGATTAATCACTTCTGGATTTAATTGCGCTCCATGGGCCCTGTCAGAAAGTACCAACTGTTCACGTGGGTTCAATCATTCAGCAACGTAACGTGCAGGTAAGGGGGCGCTCGGATGACTCCAGTCAGGTTGGGTTAATTTTTTTAAAAATTTCAGATATTTCAATGCCTTATTCTTTGTAAGACATGACGTGAGGATAAATGTCGGAGAGATGGCGCCAAATAAAATCGCACTATTTGCGTCAATATATTGGCTAATTCGTGATGTTTTGACGTTCTGATTAATATAATAATTTAATTGTGTTCAAAATATTGACGATATCATTGTGATGGCTTATTTTTGCCGCGCCGTAGCAGGACACACGGCGTTAATAGTCAGCACCCAGGGAGCTTTTTTATGAATCGTACCGACGATATATCGAATTTATTCAGCAGATTCGGGGCAAATCCGGACAGCTATCACGAGTTCGAAAGTCAGTTCGATTACCAGGAAACGGCTCTCTTGCTGGACAAAACCGGTGGTGCGGTTGAACCCCGGGTTGCAGACGTGCCGGTCAGGGCAGCGCTTTGTGCCGTCTCGCCGGTTGCCCCGGCAGCCGAGCCAGTGAGTCGCGCTGTTGAACCGCAGCACCCGCCGACTCAAGCGCCACCTATGACGGCGGCAGACGTTGCGTCACCGCTGCGTAATTTGCTCGCCGAGGTGGTCCTTGCCCGTCAGGCCCGGACGCAGGGTTTGCACACTCAAACACAGCCGCTGGCGCCCAAGTGCAAGGCGTATATCGTGGCGCTTGTTTCGCCCAAGGGCGGCGTTGGCAAGACGACTCTCGGCGCCGGCTTGGCCAGCAGCTTGCGAATGGAAGGCGGCAAAACCCTGGCCATCGATCTCGATCCGCAAAATGCGCTGCAATATCACCTGGGGATCGAGCCCGGCGTGACAGGGCTGGGCAGTGCCAGCGAGGTCGACACTCTCTGGAGCGACAGGCTGCAACAAGGCTTCGCCGGTGCGCAGTTGTTGCCCCATGGCGTGCTCAGTGATGAGGAACATGACGCTCTGCAAAGCGCCATGGCTCTGGACCGCCATTGGTTGGCCCGGCAACTGGACCGCATGGGCCTGGGTGAAAACGACGTGGTGATTCTCGACACCCCGACCGGCCGCTCGGCGTATCTGGAGCAGGCGCTGGACGTGGCTGATCAAGTGATCGTGGTTACCACTGCCGATGCCGCCAGTTTTATCGCCCTGGACCAGATGGATCGCCTGCTCGGTGCTGCCGGCGTGCGGCCGGCGCCCCCGGTTTGCAGTTATGTGGTCAATCAGTTTGACGCCGGCCGCGAGTTCTCCCGGGACATGCTTGAAGTGCTCAAGCGCCGTCTGGGCGCGCAGCTGCTGGCGGTCATTGCAATGGACAACACACTTGGCGAAGCCCTGGCGTATGGGCGTAACCCGTTGACGTCACCCGGATCATCAACGGCCTGCCAGGATATGCTGCTGCTCGGTGAGCAACTCAAAGCCCGGTTGCAGAACACCGCCACTGCCAAGATCTGCACCCTGTGATCAAGGTATGCACTGAGCCACCAGTGACACACACCCGTCTTCAGCGTTGGGCCCAGTCCCTGGCCGATCGTATCGGTCAGTGGCCTGCAGCGGCACGTCGGGCGCTGATCATTGGCACAACTGTATTTTGCGGCCTGTTGGGCCTGCTGATTATCACCGCGCCGTTTGATTTTTACGCGCAGTGCATTTTCGGCATCGGCTGCTTCGGTGCGGCGCTGGTACTGCGCAGGATCCCCGGGCGCCTGACCACCTGATCTTGATCGGCCTGTCGCTGACGGCTTCGCTGCGCTACATGTACTGGCGTCTGACCGAGACGCTGGACTTTGACGAATGGATCGACATTGCGTTCGGTTATGGCCTGGTGCTCGCCGAAATTTATGCCCTGGTGGTGCTGGTGTTCGGCTATCTGCAGACGGCCTGGCCGTTGCATCGCCAACCGGTCCTGCTCAAAAGCCCGCCTGGCGAGTGGCCCGTAGTTGACGTGTTTATCCCGTCATACAACGAAGCCCTTGATATCGTGAAACTGACCATCTTTGCCGCCCAGGCCATGGACTGGCCGCAAGACAAGCTGCGCGTCCACGTGCTGGACGACGGCCGTCGCGAAGACTTTCGCGAGTTCTGCGAGCAGATCAATGTCAACTACATCACCCGCGACAACAACCGCCATGCCAAGGCGGGCAACCTTAACGAAGCGTTGAAGGCTACCAGCGGTGAGTTCGTGGCGTTTTTCGATGCCGACCATGTGCCGACCCGTTCCTTCCTGCAAGTGAGTATCGGCTGGTTCCTGAAAGACCCGAAGCTGGCGATGCTGCAAACCCCGCACTTCTTTTTTTCCCCGGACCCGTTCGAGAAAAACCTCGACACCTTCCGCTCGGTGCCAAACGAAGGCGAGTTGTTTTATGGCCTGGTGCAGGACGGCAACGACCTGTGGAACGCCACGTTTTTCTGTGGTTCCTGTGCCGTGATCCGGCGCGAACCGCTGATGGAGATCGGCGGGGTCGCGGTAGAAACCGTGACCGAAGATGCTCACACCGCGCTCAAACTCAACCGTGCCGGCTATAACACTGCGTATCTGGCCATCCCGCAGGCAGCGGGGCTGGCGACAGAAAGCCTGTCGAGCCACATCAGTCAGCGGATTCGTTGGGCCCGAGGCATGGCCCAGATCTTCCGCACGGATAACCCGCTGTTCGGCAAAGGGCTGAACCTGGGGCAGCGCCTGTGCTACCTCAACGCGATGCTGCACTTCTTCTATGGTTTGCCGCGTCTGGTGTTTCTGACGGCACCGCTGGCCTTCCTGTTTTTCGACGCGCAAATCTTCCACGCTGCGGGGTTGATGATCACGGCCTATGCATTGCCGCATATCTTCCATGCCAGCCTGACCAACTCCACCATCCAGGGACGGTTCCGCCATTCGTTCTGGAACGAGGTCTACGAGACCGTACTGGCCTGGTACATCATGGGCCCGGTGCTGGTGGCACTGGTCAATCCCAAGCGCGGTGGTTTCAACGTGACCAACAAGGGCGGGATCATCGACGAGAAGTTCTTCGACTGGAAACTCGCCCGCCCGTACATCGTGTTGCTGACCCTCAACATGGCGGGCCTGATTTACGGGCTCGGGCGTCTGGCAATGGGGGAGGAGGGCGCCACCACCACGCTGCTGATCAACCTGGTGTGGACGCTCTACAACGTCATCATCACCAGTGCCGCAGTGGCGGTTGCCAGTGAAACCCGGCAGGTGCGTGCTGAACCGCGTGTCGCCGCCAAACTGCCAGCGCACCTGACCCGTGCCGATGGCAGCGTCATTGAGGGCGTCACCCAGGACTTCTCGCAAAAAGGTGTGGGCTTGCGTTTGCCTGAAGGTTTTAGCGTACCTCAGGGCGAACGGGTCCAGATCTCGCTGTTTCGCAACCAGCAACTGAGTGTGTTCCCGGCGGTCATCGTGTTTAGCCGTGGCGAGCTGCTGGGTGCACAGTTTGATGCCCTGACCCTGCGCCAGCAAAGCGATCTGGTACGCCTTACGTTTTCCCGCGCCGACACCTGGGCATCGACCTGGGGCAGCGGGCAGGTCGATACCCCGATGGTGGCCTTGCGCGAGGTCAGCCGCATCGGCCTGCGCGGTATCCACGAACTCTTCAAAGCCACGGCCATGGAAGTGCGGAACAAAATCCGCCGTCGCCGCGTCACCCCAACCATGCTCGAAAACGTCCTGGACAAGTGATGAACTCAACGTCTGTAGCCTTCGCTAATCTGCGCGATTTACCGCGCGCACTGGCACGCTTGACGTGCGCCTGGCTGGCTTTAAGCGCCGCTGCTGCTTGTGCCGAAACCACGCCGCCAGCCTCTGCGCCCGGTGCCAAAAGTTACACCGTGACCCTCAAGCAATTGGGGCGCAATTATCCGATGAGCCTGCGCGGTGTGGAGTCGACCGACAGCGTCAGCTTCGATGTGCGGGCCGACTCGATCGTGACGGGGGCCAGGCTGAATCTGCAGTACACCTACTCACCGGCGCTGCTGGCGGAACTGTCGCAAATCAACGTGCTGGTCAACGACGAAGTAGCCGCGAGCCTGCCGCTGCCCAAGGACAAGGCCGGGCAACTGCAACAGGAAATTGTGCAGATCCCGGCGCACCTGATTACCGAGTTCAACCGCCTGAGCCTGCAGTTTATCGGGCACTACACCATGAGCTGCGAGGACCCTCAGCATTCCAGCCTGTGGGCCAAGATCAGTAACGCTACCGAACTGGGGATTGACGTATCGCCACTGGTCTTGCCCGATGATCTGTCGATTATCCCGCTGCCATTCTTCGATCGTCGCGATGCCAGCGCCCTGGACTTGCCGTTCGTGTTCGCCACAGCGCCCGACAATGCCACGCTTGAAGCCGCCGGAGCCCTGTCGTCGTGGTTCGGTGCCCAGGCCAGCTATCGCGGTGCGCGGTTCTCGTCGGGTTACAACCAGATCCCGGCCAGCGGCAACGCTGTGGTGCTGGTCAGCGGCCCGGATGCGTTGCAAATGGGCAGCCTGA
Source organism: Pseudomonas sp. B424 (assembly GCF_055408345.1). Classification (NCBI taxonomy): domain Bacteria; kingdom Pseudomonadati; phylum Pseudomonadota; class Gammaproteobacteria; order Pseudomonadales; family Pseudomonadaceae; genus Pseudomonas; species Pseudomonas sp. B424. The sequence goes on from NZ_JBUZTL010000002.1 coordinate 479,517, forward strand.
ACCTGCCACCCGCCAAGGGCCCGACCCTGACCGTGATGACCAACCCCAACGACGCCAATGGCAAGTTGCTGGTGATCACCGGTCGCGACGGCGCTGAACTCAAGCGTGCCGCTACGGCCATGGTTCTGGGCAGCCAGGCCTTGTCGGGCAGCAGCGTGGTGATTGATCGACTGGACAGGGTGCAGCCGCGCAAACCCTACGATGCGCCGAACTGGTTGCCCAGTGACCGCCCGGTGAAACTGGGTGAGTTGATGCCGGCCAAGGAGCTGCTGGTGTCCGGTTACAACCCGGGCGACATCAACGTGCCGCTGAACCTTGCACCGGACCTGTTTACCTGGCGCGATGCAGGCGCTCCGCTGAACCTCAAGTACCGCTACACCCCGCAAGAGAAATCCAGCAACTCGTCGCTCATTATCAGTTTTAACGATGCACTGATTCAGTCGCAGAATTTGCTGTCTCAGGACAAGCTCGACAGCGGCATATCAAGCGCGCTGAAATCCGACGACAGCCTGGGTCGCGAAACCACCGTCTACCTGCCGCTGAACTCGGCCTCCCTGCAGTCACGGCTGCAACTGCGCTACATGTTCGACTACATCAAGCAGGGTGAATGCAACGACATCATTATTGACAACATGCGCGGTGCCATTGACCCCGAGTCAACCCTGGACCTGAGCGGCTACGACCACTTTATCGCCATGCCCAACCTGGGCGTGTTCAAGGATGCCGGTTTCCCGTTCACCCGCCTGGCCGACCTGTCACAAACCGCCGTGGTGCTGCCGGACAACGCCGGTGCGGCGGATCTGGATGCCTACTTGACCGTACTCGGCCGCTTTGGTCATTCCACCGGTTACCCGGCCACCGGCGTACAGGTGATCCAGGCCGCGCAGGTGGCCAGTGCAGCGGACAAGGACTTGCTGGTGCTGGCATCCGGTGCGAATCAGCCGCTGCTGACGCAATGGGCGGACCGCTTGCCTGCCACTGATGCCGATGGACAGCAGGCTTTTCACCTGTCCGATCTGCCGATGCGAGTGCGTGACTGGTTCAGCCCGGACCCTGAAGCCAACCTGCGCAATACCAAACTGGCCATGGCGTTCTCGGGTGGAGCACACAGCACTTACCTGACCGGTTTTGAGTCGCCGCTGAAAAGCGGTCGCAGTGTGGTGGTCATCGCCAGCGGTCAGCCCCAAGGCCTGGCTGACGCTACCAACGCCTTGATCGGTGGTGAAGATTACACCCGGTCGATCCAGGGCAGCCTGGTGGTGGTGCGCGGCAACAATATCGAAGCACTGGTGGCGGACGAGCAGTACTACGTCGGCAGTCTGGGCATGATCAAGTACCTGCAATGGTTGATGTCGCGCCATGTGGTTTTGGCGCTGGTGTTGACCGGTCTGGGTGTGGTCTTGCTCAGTGGCCTGGCTTATCTGGCGCTGCGGGCGCGGGCCAACAGGCGCCTGCAAGGGGAGCCGGAGCGTGCAGTTGATCACTCAAAACCTGAGGGCTGAAGTGCCCCTGGCCACCGTATTACTTTTGTGAGCTGAGCCTGGTTTAGCCGGGCGTTATGGACAAGCACTTCCCCGCTCAGGGGAAGTAGCAACAGATGTGGGAGAAACAATGTCAGCTCGCTGTCACGCCGTAGCCTTCGGGATACTTGCAAGCCTGATTCACACCGTCAGCTTTGCCGCACTTGACGATGCAGGCAAGGCGCTGCTTGAGCAGGGTCAATACTGGCAGGCTCAGGATGATCAGGCACGGGCAACCGAGGTCTGGAAAAAGCTGTTGCTGATCGATCCGAAACAGGCAGATGCGCTCTATGGCCTGGGTATGCTTGAGCTCAAGGGCAAGCGAATTGACGGTGCCAGCAATTATCTGGCGCAGCTCAGGCGCTCCCATCCGGGCGAGCGCCTGACCTTGCTGCTGGAGCAATCCATTGCCCTGCAGGCTGGCAACAATGCTGAGCAACTGGATACGGCGCGCCTGTTGGTCACCAACGGCGAGCTTGAGAAGGCGATACCGGTCTTTCGCAAGATCTTCGCTGGCAAGGCGCCCCAGGGTGATCTGGCGCTGGAGTACTACAACGCTCTGGGCTACACGCCCGGCGGCTGGAGCGAAGCGCGTCAGGGGCTGGAGCGTTTGCAGCAGCAGACCCCGAACAACGCAAGGGTCCGGTTGGCGCTGGCCAAGCTCCTGGTGCGTAACGAAACCACACGCTCTGAAGGCCTGCGTCGGCTCCAGCAATTGTCGACCCTGCCGGAGCTGGGTGGTCAGGCCACCGAAAGCTGGCGCGAGGGTCTGATGTGGACGGGCTCGCCCCGCCCCGTGGACAAGCCGTTGTTTGAGGCCTATCTCAAGGCCAACCCGGACGACTCTGCCATTCGCACCCAAATGAACAGCCGCGGCACTGCGGGGCTGGCTGCACAGCAGAACCCCCACGTGGCGAGGGGGTTCAAGGCACTGCAAGACAATCAGCTGGACGCTGCAGAGCAAGCGTTCCTGGCACGGCTCAAAGAGCAGGCCAGCGACAGCGACGCCCTCGGCGGCCTCGGCGTGGTCCGCCAGCGTCAGGGGCGCTTCGACGACGCCAATGAACTGCTCAGTCGTGCCATCGGCCGTGGCGGTAATCCACGCTGGCAAGCGGCGCTGGACGGCAATCGCTACTGGAGCCTGCTAGACCGGGCCGAAAGGGCCAGGGCCACCAATGACCTGTTAAAAGCCCGTGGTCTGTTGCAGCAAGCCATTGCCGGCAATCCGCGTCAGGCGGATGGTTACATCGCCCTCGGTGCAGTGCAGGCCGAACAGAATCAGCTGGACAATGCCCAGGCCAGCTATCGTCAGGCCCTGACCCTGGACAGTGACAACCCTGACGCGATGTTGGGGCTGATCACCGTGATGGCGCAAAACGGTCAGGCCAGCCAGGCATTGAAAATGGTCGAGGCGTTGACCCCGGCCCAGCAGCAACGCCTTGGCGATATGCGCCCGTTGCACGCAGCGGTGGCCGCGGGGCAGGCAAAAAATGCCGAGCGCAGCGGCGATCTCAAGGGTGCGATTGCGGCGCAGAAAGAAGCGGTGCGCAACGATCCGCAAGGCGTTTGGACACGCTACGATCTGGCGCTGTATTACCTGCAGGCAAAAAACCCGGACCTGGCCCGCCAGACCATGGACGAACTGCTCAAGGCAAGCCCGCCCCGCCCGGAGGCCCTGTTTGCCAGCGCCTTGCTGTCGAGCCAGTTGGGTGAATGGACGCGCGCGCAAGGCACCCTGGACCGAATTCCTCTCAGCCAGCGCACTACGGCCATGCAGCAACTGGCCAGTGAAGTTCAAATGCAAGCACTGGTGAGCCAGGCCACCACCCTGGCCAAACAGGGCAACGCAACCCAGGCGCTGACGTTACTGCGTCGTGCCGAACTGTTGGCCAATGGCAAACCGCAATCCATGGGAGTGCTGGCGTTGGCTTACGTCGACGCGGGGGACTCGGAGCACGGGTTATCAATGTTGCGCAACGCCATCGCGCAAAGCAGCAACCCGCCTCCGGCCTTGCGTCTGGCCTATGCCGGCGTGCTGCTCAAAACCGGTGACGATGAGCAGGTCAGCCAGCTTTTGCATGAGCTGCAGCGCCAGCCGCTGACCCCGGCCGACCAGCGTAGCTACGAAGAAGTGCTGTATCTGTACACCGTGCGCCAGGCCGATCTGTTGCGTGAGAAGGGCGATCTGGTCGCCGCTTATGACACGCTGGCTCCGGCTCTGGCCCGGCGGCCGAACGACCCGGTGGCGGCAGGCGCCCTGGCGCGCATGTATCTGGCCAGCGGCAACAGCGCAAAAGCCATTGAGCTGTATCGGCCGCTACTGGCCAAAGCCCCGGACGATCCCCGGTTGCAGGTTGGGATGGCTCAGGCCTTGAGCAAATCCGGCGATCATCGTGGGGCTGAAAAGGCCACCGAAAAAGCCCTCGAACTGGCCCCGAACGATGCCATGGTGCTCGCCAGTGCGGCGGCTATTTTTCGGGCCCAGGGCAAGAACGCGAAAGCAGGGGAACTTTACGCCCGTGCGCTGGCGTTGCAGGCGCCGGTCAAGGCAGATGCCAACCCTTTTGCCGGAACTGTCGCCGCCAACCCCTTTGTGGGCACGTCCGGGCAGCGCAGCCAGTCGCGGATGTCCGAAGCCAGCCTTTCGCAGATCCCCGAACCGGCCCAGATGCAACTTGGCGCCGCGGCCACCGAAACCGAGCCGTTGCGCGGCGGTTTTGATGACGCCAGTCCTGTGGCTGTGGCCCGTCCGCTCGACCCGCAGGCTGAGGCGCGCAAGTCGATGCAAAGTGCCCTTGACCAGATCAGGCAGGAACGCAGCCCGCGCATCACTCAAGGGGTGACCCTTCGTACCAACGACAGCGAGTCGGGCCTGAGCAAAATCACCGATGTCGAGACACCGCTGGAAATCAGCATGCCGGTGGGCGATGACCGCATTGCCCTGCGCGTGACCCCGGTGTCGTTGAATGCCGGCGCCGTGAAAGACTCGGCCAGAACCCGGTTTGGCGGGCCGAACGATGTGCAAATAGCCGCCGTGAGCGACTTGCTTGCGACCAACCCCGATGCCGATCAATTGAACGCCGCACTTGGCGACCTCAACGGTTCTGCCGGGCGCCAGAAAGACACGGGCGTGGGTTTGGCCGTGGCTTATGAGATGCCGTCGCTGGGCCTCAAGGCCGATCTGGGGGTGAGCCCCATGGGGTTCCTTTACAGCTCAGCCGTGGGTGGCGTCAGCATTGATCGCCCATTCAGCGAAGGCAGTCATTTGCGTTACGGTGCCAGCCTGTCGCGACGTGCCGTGAACGACAGCCTGGTGTCCTTTGCCGGTGCCGAGGATGCCCGCAGTGGTCTCAAATGGGGTGGCGTCACCGCCAATGGCGGGCGCCTGCAACTGGGCTATGACAACGGTGACTATGGCGTGTACGGCTACGCGGGCCTGTACAAATTGCTGGGCCACAACGTCAAGGACAACACCCGGGTTGAAGGCGGCAGCGGGATTTACTGGTATCTGCTCAACGACGACAGCCGTCAGCTGACCACCGGCCTGGGGGTCACAGCCATCAGCTATGACAACAATCAGGGCAATTTCACTTACGGCAACGGTGGCTACTTCAGCCCGCAGAACTTCTTTTCCATCGGCGTCCCCGTCAGTTGGTCGCAACGCACCGACCGCCTGAGTTACACGCTCAGAGGCTCTGTGGGCTTGCAGCACATCGAGCAGGATTCGACACCGTACTTCCCGAACGACAGCGGCATGCAAGCCTCGCTGGAACAGGTCTCGCAAGTCTATGCCGCCTCCGGTACCAGCCTGGCGACCCGCTATTCGGGCCAGAACAAAACCGGCATTGGTTACAACCTTGGCGCGGCGGCAGAGTACCGCCTGGGCAACAACTACTTCCTGGGCGGCAGTTTCGGGATGGACAACGCCCAGGACTACAAACAATGGACCGGCGGTTTATACCTGCGCTACATGTTTGAAGATTTCACCGGGCGCATGCCGATGCCGGTCAGTCCTTACCTTTCTCCGTATTCTTCAAATTAAGCAGCAGGAGCTTTCACCGTGGCAGCATCGATTCTCGCGGGCATGACAATTTTGATGATCGGCGACAGCCATCTGGCGACGCCTGATTACTTGATCGCCACTCTGCACAACGACCTGGTGGCTCAGGGTGCAAAAGTACACACCCTGGGCATTTGCGGCGCCAACGCCGGTGACTGGCTCAAAGCCACACCGGGCACGTGTGGCGGTGCCGAGCGCCGGGGTACGGAAAAGGCAGTGGTACTGGGCGGCAAGGCCGCGACAGTACCGATCAGTCAGTTGCTGGCCACCGACAAGCCGGATCTGGTGCTGATTGTCATGGGCGACACCATGGCCAGTTACACCAAACCGGCGTTCCCCAAAGCCTGGTTGTGGCAGCAAACCACCGGGTTGACCAAGGACATTGCCGCCAATGGCACCCGTTGTGTCTGGGTTGGCCCGAACTGGGGAACCGAAGGCGGCAAGTACGGCAAGACCTTTGCCCGGGTGGAGATGACCTCCAGATTTCTGGCGGTCAACGTCGCACCGTGCAGCTACATCGATTCGTTGAAGTTTTCCAGGCCGGGCCAGTGGGCCACGATTGACGGGCAACACATGACCGCCACGGGCTACAAAACCTGGAGCGATGACATCAGCAAGGCGCTGCTGCAAACCCCGGCCATCAAGGATGCCAAGAAATGAACAAAGTGTTCGCGGCGCTAGTGTGCGTTCCCGCATTGTCGTTCAGTGCGCTCGCGAGCGCGCAGGTGGCGTTGTACCCTTCGGGCCCTGATGAGGACGCCGCCTTCATCCGCTTCATCAACGCCACCCCGGCGCCCCTGGACGTGATCGGCCAGGCAGGGCAGCCGCCCTTGCGTCTGGAGACGGCACAACCGGCGTCGCTGCTGTTTGCGGTGGACTCGACCAGGCCGGTCAAGGGCACTCTGGTCAGCGGCGGGCAACGGTTGACGCTGGATCTGAAGGTCGAGCCCGGTGAGTTCGCGACCATCGTGGTCGTGCCCCAGGGGGCGGGTATCCAGCAAGTCGCCGTGGGGGAAACGCCGGACGATTTCAACGGCCTCAAGGCATCACTGGCCTTCGTCAACGTCGATAAATCCTGTAGCGATGCCAGTCTGCGGCCTGCCGGGCGCACCGCCGACCTGTTCAAGGCAGTACCGGTGGGCAGCCTGCAACGACGTTCGATCAACCCGGTGAATCTGTCTGTGCAACTGGTGTGTGCCAACGCCAACGTCGGCGCGCCGCTGGACTTGGGCGCGCTCAAGGCGGGCGAGCGCTACAGCGTGCTGCTGGTGCCTTCTGCCTCGGGGCCGCGTCTTTTGAGCGCCACGGACACTCTGTCCCACTGATCGGATTCTGCTGCTGCCATGGTCTTCGCCTCACTCGAGTTCCTGACGCTGTTTCTGCCAGCCTTCCTGCTGATTTACGCCCTGGGCAAACCCCAGTGGCGTAACGTCATTTTGCTGCTCGGCAGCTGGTTGTTCTATGGCTGGCTGAACCCGATGTTCCTCGCGTTGCACGTGGCGTTGACCATTGTGGCCTGGGTGGGCGGGTTGCTGATCGATCGTTCCCGCGAGGACGGGAAGGGCAGGGTGCGGCTGCTGATTGCGCTGATCGTGTTCAACACGGCGGTGCTGTGCTGGTACAAGTACGCCAACATTCTCGCCGCGACCTGGATGCAGATGATTACCTGGCCCGGCGCCATGCCGCTGGAATGGCAGCGGGTGGCGCTGCCGGCGGGGCTGTCGTTTATCGTGCTGCAGGCGATTTCCTATCTGGTGGATGTGCATCGCCATACGGTGCCGGTGGAGCGCAGCTTCATCAATTACGCCACTTATATTTCGATGTTCGGCCACTCGATTGCCGGGCCGATCATTCGTTATGACTGGGTGCGCCGAGAGCTGACCAGGCGTTATTTCGACTGGCAGAACTTCTCGCTGGGTGCACGCCGTTTCATGATTGGCCTGTGCATGAAAGTGCTGGTGGCAGACACCCTGTCGCCGTTGGTCGACGTGGCTTTCCATCTGGACAACCCGTCCTTTGTCGACGCCTGGATCGGTTGCCTGGCGTATTCGCTGCAACTGTTTTTCGACTTCGCCGGCTACAGCGCCATGGCCATCGGCCTGGGGCTGATGCTGGGTTTTCACTTCCCGGAGAACTTCAATCAGCCGTACCTGGCCAGCAGCATTCAGGATTTCTGGCGGCGCTGGCACATGTCGTTGTCCAGCTGGTTGCGCGACTACCTGTACATCGCCCTCGGCGGTAATCGCAGCGGTGCCTGGAAGACTTACCGCAACCTGTTCCTGACCATGGCCATCGCCGGTTTGTGGCATGGCGGTGACAGCTGGAATTATCTGCTGTGGGGAGCGGCCCATGGCATCGCGTTGTGCGTCGACCGGTTGTGGTCGCGATCGAGCCTGCCGGGCATCCCGCCGGTGCTGGCGCATACCCTGACTCTGCTGTTTGTGTTTCTGGCCTGGACCCTGTTCCGGGCGCCGGACTTCCATTCGGCGCTGAACATGTACGCCGGCCAGTTCGGCCTGCACGCTTTTGCCCTGGGCGATGCACTGGCCGTGACCCTGCGCTCGGCCCATGGCCTGGCCGCTGTGCTCGGGGTGGCGTGCATCATTGCGCCGCTGTTCAAGGCCCGGTATGAGCAGCGTTTTGGCGGCCAGTTCTGGTTTGCTCCGATCGCGGCCCTGTGGCCGGTGGCGGGTTTTCTGCTCTCGTTCGCGTTGATCGCGAGCCGTGAAGCAGTGCCTTTCTTGTACTTCCAGTTCTGATGGCCGCGCCCATGTCTTCCTCGTCACCCAAACCGGCTGTACCCACTGAGTTCACTGCCCGTGTCAGCCAGCTTGGCGGTTGTGTGTTTGTCGTGTTTCTGGCGGCAAGCTTTGCTTCGGCGCTCTGGCTGATGGTCAGCGGCAAGGTCGAGCTGCTGGCGCCTGACCAGAGCCGTGAGGGCGTGTTGCAGGGCGAGGTGACCCACAAGATCGCCAAGCAGCTGTCCAAGGCCGCATTGCCCCAGGCGGCCGCAGATCTGGAACGCGGCGCGAGCTGGCTGCTGCTGGGCGACACCGGTGCGCGGGTGCGTCCGGGGTGTGAGGGCTGGCTGTTTCTGACCGATGAAATGCGCATCAACCGCCATGCACGGGCCAATACCGAGACCAAGGCCGCGGTGGTGCGTTATATCCAGCAGCAACTGGCCACGCGGGGCATCACTTTGCTGGTGGCTGTGGTGCCGGACAAGAGCCGTATTGCCAGTGCGCAACTGTGCGATGTGCGTCGCCCGGCGCAGTTGCAAAACCGTGCCGTGACCTGGGTCGAAGAGTTGAACCGGGCCGGGGTTCAGGCCGTGGATTTGGCCCCGCTGCTGCAACCCTTAGGCGCCGAAGCTTACCTGCGCACTGACACGCACTGGAGCGAAACGGGCGCCGCAGCGGCGGCCAAAGCTATCGCCCTGCGGGTACAGGGGATGGGAGTCAGCGCCACGCCGCACAAGGCATTTGAGGTGACGGCGCAAGACCCGGCACGTCGTCCGGGGGATCTGGTGCGTCTGGCCGGCCTTGAATGGCTACCCGTGGCCTGGCAGCCCGCTCCAGAGTCTGTTGCGGTGACCCGGATCAGCGAGAAAGCCGGTGCGGCGCAAGCTGATGCAGACAACCTGGATGATCTGTTTGGTGACGCCAACCTGCCCAACGTTGCGCTGATCGGCACGTCGTTTTCACGCAACTCCAATTTTGCCGGGTTTCTGCAACAAGCGCTGGGTGCACCGATTGGTGACTTCTCCAAGGATGGCGGGGAGTTTTCTGGGGGGGGCAATGGTTACTTCAACAACCCTGCGTTTACACAGACACCCCCTGAACTTGTGATCTGGGAAATCCCTGAACGCGACTTGCAAACGCCTTACAGTGAAGTGATCAAGCTTTTGTAGCGCGTTCGAGTAGCGCGGGGCTGCGACTACACGTCGTTGTGGCGCAGCGGGGGGAGGATCTGCTTGCGGCAAACGTCGAGAATCTCGTCCGCCAACGCAGAGTCATCCGGGCAGGCACGCGACAGCACTATTGCGCCAATGGCATGGGCCATGGTGTCGATTATCTTCGCCCGCATGGCTTGCGGTTCCACACCTGTGAGCGCGGTGCCTTCGCGTTCAATCGCACTCAGCATATTTTCAAGCCCTTGGGCAAAGCTTGCCTTGACCTCTTTTGGCTGCCGCGCGGCATCCCCGCACAGGGCCGCCATGGTGCAACCCGCACCTGGGGCATCACGGTGCTGGCGAGTCAGGTACTGGTCAAAGAACCCGGCAATATCGAGCTCTGCGCTGTTTTCCAGCGATTGCGCCAGCCCGCAGGCGGCAGCCTCTGCCATCAAGTCGGCCTTGGAGCCAAAGTGCTTGTAGAACCCGCCATGGGTAAACCCGGCAGCGGCCATAAGATCCGCCACCCCCACGCCGTCATAGCCCCGCTCGCGAAACAGGCGCGAAGCCGTCTCGACAATATGCGCCCGGTTGGCCTGTGCCTGTGCCTTGGTAACCCTCATCGTTCCATGCCTCGTTCAAACTGCTGACATTCTGGCGTTCAATATACATGGATGTCGATCATCATCAAAGTGGTTGACGATTAAGATTATGGTCATCATCATAATTGCTCATTGATTGATATGCCGTATCCCGCGGCTTGGTTTTTTCTTGAGAGAACACCTCCATGACTACTCATTCATCTGTCCTTATCACGGGTGCCTCCAGCGGTATTGGTGCCACCTATGCCGAGCGCTTCGCCCGCCGAGGCCATGATCTGGTGCTGGTTGCCCGCGACAAGTCACGGCTGGAAAGTCTGGCGGCACGCTTGCGCCAGGAGTACCGCGTGGCCGTCGATGTCGTGCCTGCCGACCTGACCCTGGCCCGCGATCTGGAGGTGGTGGAAGCGCGTCTGCGCGACGACGCGAACATCGGCATCCTGATCAACAACGCGGGCGCGGCTCAGTCCGGCGGCTTCCTGGAGCAGACGGCGCAGAGCCTCACGACCCTTATTGCGCTCAACACCACGGCGTTGACCCGGCTCGCCAGCGCGATTGCTCCACGGCTGGTGCAGGCCGGTGACGGTGCAATCGTCAATATTGGTTCGGTGGTTGGTCTGGCACCGGAGTTTGGCCAGTCGGTCTACGCTGCTACCAAGGCATTTGTGCAGCTGTTGTCCCAAGGCTTGAGCCATGAGTTGTCTGCCAAGGGGGTTTATGTCCAGGCGGTCCTGCCTGCCGCAACCCGTACCGAAATCTGGGAGCGGGCGGGCATCGATATCAACAGCCTGCCTGAAGTGATGGAAGTGGGTGAGCTGGTGGATGCGGCTTTGGTCGGTTTCGACCGCCGTGAGCTGGTAACCATCCCGCCACTGCATGACGCTGCGCGCTGGGATGCCCTGGATGGCGCCCGCCAGGCACTGCTTGGGGATCTGCGGATGGCCCATGCGGCCGATCGTTATCAGAACTGATTGATATGGGGGGCACCGCGCCGGGCGCAGTGACCGCCCGGTGCCACCCCCCGGAGACGCTTGTTATGAATGCATTTTTTATCGAGGGTTACGGCAAGAACAACGGGCGGATAGGGCAGTTGCCCGACCCTGAAGTTCGAGCCGATGAAGTGCTGGTCAAGGTGCATGCTGCGAGCGTCAATATGCTGGACGCTAAAATCCGCAGGGGCGAATTCAAACTGATCTTGCCCTCTCGGTTTCCGCGGGTTCTGGGAAGCGATCTGGCAGGTGTGGTGGTGCGTGTTGGCAGTGATGTCCGGCAATTCAAGCCGGGGGATGAGGTTTACGCTCGCCCTCGGGAGGAAGGCATGGGCACCTTCGCAGAGCTTGTTTCGGTATCGCAGGATGCACTTGCACTTAAACCCGCAAACCTCAGCATGGAGCAAGCCGCCTCCATCCCTTTGGTCGCTCTTACGGCCTGGCAGGTACTGGTCGAAACCGCGCGGTTGAAAAAGGGCCAGAAGGTGCTTGTTCATGCGGGTTCGGGTGGTGTTGGCAGTATTGCGATTCAGCTTGCCAGGCATCTCGGGGCGTTTGTTGCCACGACCACCAGTACCCGCAATGTTGATTGGGTTAAAGCACTCGGGGCTGATGTCGTTATCGACTATAAAACCCAGAGCTTCGAGACAGAACTGCATGACTACGATGTCGTGGTTAACAGCCTCGGCCCCGACACGCTCGAGAAGTCGCTCAAGGTCCTGAAGCGGGGAGGCCAGCTGATTTCGATTTCCGGCCCGCCGACGCTGCAGTTCGCCCGGGAGCAGGGGCTGTCCTGGGGGTTGCAGCAGGTCATGCGTCTATTGAGTTATGGCATCCGCAGCAAGGCACGCAAGAAGGATGTGGCTTATTCGTTTGTATTTATGCGGGCAAACGGGCAACAACTACGTGAAATCAGCGCGCTGATTGAGTCCGGTGTAATAAAACCGGTGGTAGATCGAACCTTTGCATTCAATGAGACTGCCCAGGCATTGAGTTATGTCGAAGCAGGCCGGGCGCAAGGGAAGGTGGTCATTCGTGTGGCGCATGCGAGCTGAAACAAGTGCTTTCAGGTGCTAGTCTAACGGCCAGACAAAGGCCGTTAAATCCATTGCGGCCCATGCTCTTCACGGTCCCGACACCATGCCTGCAAGTAATCAGCTCAGCCCCCTCGCCGTCGATACAGGCTGCACAACCCCCAGGTTCTGGCGTGATGCGCAGCTGCCTTTTATCGAGGCGCGCTCAATCGCCGACGGGCGCAAGGTCTGCTATGCCCGGCACTCCCACGAGATATTTTCCATCGGGGCGATCACCGCCGGGCGCTGTAACTACCTGCATGAAAAAACCTCCCACGGCATCGGCGCCGGAACGGTGGTGGTGATGAACCCGGGTGATGTTCATGCCTGTAACCCGGTCGACGATCAGCTGTGGTCATACGTGATGCTGTATGTCGATGCCCAGTGGCTGGCGGGTCTGGGGCTGGATGAAGATCACAACGGGGTGTTCCGGCCCGTCGCGGCCACCCATAGCCACTCCCCCGCACTGTTCAACGGCCTGACCTGCCTGTACGCGCAACTGGTCGATCCGCACCTCGAGGTTCTGGCCAAGCACGAAGCGGCGATTGTGTTCTTTTCGATGATGCAGCAGGCACTGGGCAGCCCGGTCGTGCTGCGCAAGGTTGCCAGCCAGCGGGTGGAGCGTGCTGCCGAGTACATTGATACGCACTATTTGCGCACGATCCGGTTGCAGGACATATGCGCTGCGGCCAGCCTGTCAGAGGCTTACCTGATCCGCGCCTTTGAGCAGCACTACCACATGACGCCCCACGCCTACCTGATCAACCGGCGCATTCAACATGCGCAGACGCAACTGCGCGAAGGGGCGCCAATCGCTGATATCGCGCAGCAGACCGGTTTTGCCGATCAGTCCCATTTTCAGCGGGCATTCAAAAAACACCTCGCCGTCACGCCCGGTCAGTACAAGGCTTAAAACCACAGCAAAGAGACCGCGCAGCCCGCCAGCATGGCGGCCATGCCTCGGTTGAACAGACGGATGCGCCTGGCGCTGCGCAGATAACGGCTCAGGAATGCTCCGGTATAGGCCCAGCAGGCTACAGACAGGTAGCAGACCACGAAGTAAATCAGCGCGAACGACCAGATCAGTGTGGCCTCGCCACCGGATACAAACGCCCCCATCCCCGCGACAGCAGCCAGCCAGGCCTTGGGGTTGAGCCACTGCATGGCTGCACCGTTGAGAAATGACGGTTGCCGTGTGTCACCTTCAAACTCGATGCGGCCGTTATCCGTCGCCAGCTTCCAGGCCAGATAAAGCAGGAATGCCATGCCGGCCCAGCGGATCAGATCGGTCAGGATCGGCCATTGCCTGAGCACTTCATGCAGCCCGAAACCGGTAAACAGCAGCAGCACGACAAACCCCACGGTGGCGCCCATTACATGGCGCAGGCTGGGGCCCAGGCCGTACTGCATGCCGCTGCTCAAGGCCACGACGTTAACCGGCCCCGGTGAAATGGAGGCTGCCAGGGCGAACGCCGCCATTGATATCAACACGCTCATTGTCACTGTGCTCCGTTTTGTGAGTGTGGGTTGAGGCTAACGGGGCCGGGCAACCGGCGTATTGAACAAAACTGCCCTGTGCGCGAAGCCGCGGCCGGAATGAGCTGGACGTGATTGTTCTGCCCATGGCATGGTCGAAAAAGGCATTTGGCCCTCGGGATGTGAGCGATGGATACGCGTAATCAGTATGACGACAAGGCGTCGATGGCAATGCTGCAGGCGTTCAATGGCTGCGTGCTTGAACTGGGTCGTCTGGCGCGTACACGCGGGGGCTCCCACTTTATTGAAGAAGGGTTGCAGGTGTTTCGCCAACTGGTGCCGTTTGCCTGCGCATGGTGGGGCGAGATGTCGACGTCAAAGGCCAATGCGCCCCCTCAAAGCTGGATGCACGGGCGCATCGACCTGCCTGAATCGTTCGCTGGCGAATGGCACAAAGGGGCAGGCAGTGACAGCTTTTCCCAGGACACATTGAGCCAGCCCGGCAAGGTCATACGCGAAAGCGGCTTCACTGATCCCGATGAGGAGGTGGATGCATTTGCGCGACGACATGACCTCTACCATCTGATGTGTATCAGCTTTGAGCTACCCGAATGCGGCCTGATGTTTTTTGTCTGCCTGTACCGGGGTGCCGATGCACCTGCTTTCAACGAACTGCAGGCCAGCCTGTTTTCGGCCTTTAGCGAGCATCTGTTGCAACTATGGCGGTTTCAGATCCAGGACATGATTCGCTTTGACCAGAGCGCCGGAATGGCCGACTTCGGGGTCGCGCGCATGGATGGCAGCTTGCTGTACGTCGGGGCGAGGCTGTGTGCCGTCATTGAGCGCGAGTTCCCCGGCTGGAGCGGCTCAGTGCTGCCCGCCGAGGTGGTCCCGCAACTGCAAAAGGCCCCCTCGGTGATTCGTCTGGGCCGTGCGCTACTGACTCTTGGCCCCCACGCAGAGCATGTCATCCTGTCGCTTGAAGCACCGTCGCGAGGCTCGGTGCTTGCCCCGCGAGAACGCACGGCGGCCTTGCTGTTCGCCGCAGGCCACTCCTACAAGGAGATAGCCAGGATCCTTGTATTGAGCCCTGCGACAGTGCGCACATACCTGCGCAACAGTTACTTGCAACTCGGCGTTAAAAGCAAGGTAGAGCTGGGCTCTGCACTGCGTTCCTCGACACCGCTCACGGGCCCCGCGCGCTGCGATTAAATCCGTCAGTCCGTGGGTTCAGCGCGTGGGCTAACCCTCCTCATTTGTGGAGGTCCGCTCTTTTCCTGTGTTCTATATCGTGAGCCCGGCATATCTGCGTGGTTGAGCGGCAGGTAATTTTCGCCACTTGAAAACACGGCAACACAAAGGGTCTGATCGCCTGGCGTGCAGGGTGACGCTCGCCGTCAGCAGCAACACGACTATCCAACAACAAAAACAAGGAAATACCCCAATGAACAAGACTGGCGACAGTCATCAGCGCAGTTCGCTGATTGAAACCCGTTCGATCAATTTCATCCCCGAGGCTGAGCGCCATGGCAGCCTCTACAGCCAGTTCACCCTGTGGCTGGGTGCCAACCTGCAGATCACGGCGATCGTCACCGGCGCCCTGGCCGTGGTGCTGGGCGGCGATGTGTTCTGGTCATTGATTGGCTTGCTGATCGGTCAGTTGTTGGGCGGTGCAGTGGTTGCCCTTCACGCGGCACAAGGGCCCAAACTGGGGTTGCCGCAGATGATCTCCAGCCGCGTGCAGTTCGGGGTTTACGGCGCGGCCATCCCGATTGTGCTGGTGTGCCTGATGTACCTGGGGTTCAGCGCCACCGGCGCGGTGCTCTCGGGGCAGGCCATTGCCCAGCTGATCGATGTCAGTGACAGCACCGGCATCCTGATTTTTTCCGCCTGCATCGCCTTTCTGACCATCTTCGGTTATCGGGTCATCCACATCGTGGGCAAGGTGGCCAGCGTGCTGGGCATCCTGGCCTTTGCCTACCTGTTCACCCGGTTGATAACGCTGCACGATGTCTCTGCGTTGCTTGAAAATCGCCACTTCGCCTGGGGCTCCTTTTTGCTGGCGGTGTCGCTTTCGGCGTCCTGGCAGATCGCCTTTGGCCCTTATGTCGCGGACTACTCGCGCTATCTGCCGAGCAAGACGTCGTCCTGGAAGACTTTTGCCGCTGTCGGCCTCGGCACGGTAGTCGGGGCCCAGGCCTCAATGGTGCTGGGGGTGTTTGCCGCCGCACTGGCGGGCGCGAACTTTCGCGGGCATGAAGTGGCAACCATCGTCGGGCTGGGCAGTACCGGGCTGATGGCCTCTTTGCTGTACCTGAGTATCGTGTTCGGCAAGGTCACGGTGTCGACCCTCAACGCCTATGGCAGTTTTATGTGCATCGCCACGGTGATCAGTGGCTGGCGCAGCCGTCTGGAAGTCACCCCCACGCAGCGCATGGTGTTTGTACTGGTGATTGTGGCCGCATCGACTGCACTGGCACTGCTGGGCCAGGGCTCGTTCTTGAACACCTTCAAGTACTTCATCCTGTTCCTGCTGACCTTCTTCACGCCCTGGAGCGCCATCAACCTGGTGGATTACTACTTCATCAACAAGGGCCGTTACGACCTCAGGGCATTGTCCGACCCGCAGGGCTGCTACGGCCGCTGGAACGTGCTGGGGATCAGCGTGTATGTCGCCGGTGTCCTGATCCAGTTGCCCTTTGTCGATAGTCACTTCTATTCGGGCCCGATGGTTGCGCAACTGGGGGGCGTGGACATTTCCTGGATCGTCGGCCTTGTGGTGCCGGGCGTGCTTTATTACCTGCTGGCCAAACCGTCGGTGAGTGTCGTGCCGGTAGCCGTGACACCCTGACACTGGCTGCCCCGGGATTCTTTGCTATACCTAATCGAATTCCGGGACCGGTCATTCAGAACGATGAAAACTCAGGCATTCAGATTTGTGTCAGTGGCGCTGCTGGTTTATGTGCCGCTGGTGCGTGCGGATGAGCCCGCCGTAGCACTCAACAACGAGAGTGCTGAGTGGCTGCTGTTGGCGAGCCCGTTTGTATGGGCTCCGTCAATGAGCGGGCAGGCGGCGCTCGGTGGCGTCAATACCAAAGTCGATGTGCCGTTTTCACAGGTTCTCGATAATTTGAGTTCGGTGTTCATGGGCAACCTGGAGCTGACCAATCGCACCCTGGGTTTCTATGTCGATGGCGTCTACGCCAAGACCGACGAGTCGCACAGGGTGTTCGGGCGCAAGGTGGGGCTGGCGATCACCCAGACCACCCTTGCTGCTGGCGTGTACTACCGCGTGTATGAGTATGAGCTGGGGGGCTCCACGATTTTTGGCGAGCCTCGTACCTGGCGGATTGAACCCACGGGCGGTGTGCGCTGGACGAAGCTGTCGACGAAGCTGGACATCAATTCCGTCGGCTTCAGCACCAAGAAAAAAACCGAGTGGACGGACCCGTTTGTGGGCTTGCGCATGCAGGCTGACCTGACGGATCGCTGGACGCTCTCCGGTGAGTCCGACACCGGAGGCCTGGACACGGGCTCCAAAAAAACCTGGAACGCCCAGGGCTATCTGGGCTACCGCATGTACCTGGCGGATCACCCGACGATCATTCGGGTCGGCTATCGGGTGCTGTCGCAGCATTATCGAACCACCGACTTTACCGGCAACAAGTTCAAGTACGACGTGACCCAGCGCGGCCCGGTGCTTGGCCTGTCCATGCGCTTCTGATCAACTCCGAGGAATCAAGGGAATGCAGCTACTCAAACACACCCGGCATCTGGCACTGTCACTGGCAGGCTTTGCGCTCGCCGTGCCGGTTGCCGATGCCTGCACCCGCCTGGTTTACCTGGGTGCCAACGACACGGTGATTACGGCACGGTCCATGGACTGGAAAACCGATGTGGCCACCAATCTGTGGATATTTCCCCAAGGCATGCAACGTACCGGGGAAGTGGGGCCGGGGTCCGTCAAGTGGACGTCCAAATACGGCAGCGTGATTGCCACCGGCTACGATATTTCAACCACCGACGGGGTCAACGAAGCCGGGCTGTCGGCCAACCTTCTATGGCTGGTGGAGTCAGAGTACCCGCCGGTGCACAAGGGCAAGCCCGGGCTGAGCATCGCTGCCTGGGCGCAGTACGTGCTGGATAATTTCAGTACCGTTGCCGAAGCGGTGGCGGTCCTTGAAACCGAGCCCTTTACCGTCGTGACGGCCAAGGTGCCCGGTGAGAGCCGCCTGGCGACGTTGCACCTTTCAATGTCCGATGCCTCGGGCGACAGCGCCATTATTGAATACATAGATGGCAAGCAGGTTATTCACCACGACAGAAGCTATCAGGTGATGACCAACTCTCCGGCGTTCGAGGCGCAGCTGGCAATGAATGCGTACTGGCAATCGGTGGGCGGGACGGTGATGCTGCCCGGCACCAATCGCTCGGCCGACCGTTTTGCGCGGGCGTCATTTTATGTCAACGCCGTTCCCAAATCCGAGGACCCGCGCATGTCCCTGGCCAGTGTGTTCAGCGTGATCAGGAACGTCTCGGTGCCTTACGGCATCAGTACCCCCGGCGAGCCAAACATCTCCTCGACCCGCTGGCGATCGGTGATCGATCACAAGCGCGGGCTGTACTTCTTTGAGTCGGCGGTCACGCCCAACACTTTTTGGGTGGACTTGAACAAGATCGATTTTTCCAAAGCCACCGGCGCGGTCAAAAAGCTGGACCTGGGGCCGGATCAAAGCACGATTTTTTCCGGGGAAGTCTCCAGTCGCTTCGAAGTCGCCCCTGCATTCAAGTTTGAAGGGGCGTAATAGCACACCTCTGTTTTGTAGATTCTCTGTTGCCGGTCAAGGTATCCCGTGCTGTTTTTTAAAACGTCTGCCCCAGGGAAAACTGAAATACCTGGGTCTCGGCGTCTTTGGGTTTGCGGATCGGGAACGCAAGGTTGAAGCTCAGCGGGCCCATCGCGCTGTACCAGACGACGCCCACACCCAGGGAACTGGCCATCTGGCCGAAGTCCACACCGTCGCAGCCAGTAGTGGTGCTCAGGTAGCACTTGCTCGAGTACACGCTGCCCACATCCCAGAACAACGAGGTGCGCAGGGACTTGCTGTCTTTGATAAAGGGCAGCGGGAACAGATATTCGACCCCGCCGGTAATCATGATATTGCCGCCCAGAGCCTGGGAGTCGCGGTCAGAGTAATACTTCTGGCCCTTGTTGGAGTAGGTGCCGGTGGCTGCAGTGTTGCGCGGTCCCAGAGTGCCACTTTGGAAACCGCGCACCTTGCCTTCACCACCAGCGGTGTAGTTTTCATAGAAGGGCAGGCCGTCGGTGGAACCGTAGCTGTTGCCATACCCCAGCTTGGTATGAAAGCGCAGCGAGGTGGCGGTGCTGACGGGGAGGAAGGTCTGGCCGGAGTAGTCGACCTTGTAAAAGCCCAGGTCGCTGCCGGGCAGCGTCATCATCAGTTCCAGGTTTTGCGAATAGCCGCGGGTTGCCAGGATGCCCCTGTTCAGGGTCGACTCCGACCAGCCCAGGCTGGTCTTTAAGTTGGTGAATTGATTGCCCTCGCGGTGGATAAAATCGTAGATCTCATCGGCACTGTAGGTGCCGGGCTCAATGCTGTCGCGTTGCAGGGTCAGGCCAAAACTCAGTCGCGAGGTTTCATTGATCGGATAGCCCAGTGTGGCCCCAGCGCCGTAGCTGTTGAGGGAGTAGTACGACAAAATTTTGTTGCGGTACTTGCTGTAGTCGGTTTTGTTGTAGAACGCGTTGTAGCCCAGGCTCACTCCGTCCTTGGTGAAGTACGGGTCGGTAAAACCGAAGTTGTATCTGCTTTGGTGCTTGGAGCGGGTCAAGCCAAAACTGACGGAATTGCCTGAGCCCAGAAAGTTTCTCTGAGCGATCGAACCGCCGAGTATCAAGCCAGCGTCCTGGGCGAAACCCATACTGGCGGTGATCGAACCGGAAGCTTGTTCTTCTACGCTGTAGTTCACATCCACCTGATCGTCGACACCCGCCACTGCCGGTGTTTCAACGTTCACTGCTTTGAAGTAGCCCAAACGCTCAAGCCGCGTTTTGGACTGCTCGATCAGGTAAGTCGAAGCCCAGCCACCTTCCATTTGCCGCATCTCGCGGCGCAATACCCGGTCTTCGGTCTTGGTATTGCCGCGAAAGTCGATGCGGTTGGCGTAAACGCGCTTGCCCGGGTCAACCGCGAACACGATATCCACAGTATTGTCGTCCTTGTTCGGGGTCGGCATCGCGTTGACGTTGGTAAAGGTATAGCCCTCGTTCCCCAGGCGGCGGGTGATCAGGTCCGAGGTCGAGGTCATTAGCTTGCGTGAAAACACCTGGCCTTTATGCACCAGCAGCAACGCGCTCAACTGATCGTGCGGCACTTTCAGGTCGCCCTGCAGCGTGACGTCACGCACCGTGTACTTAGCGCCTTCGTTGATATTGACGGTGATAAATACCTGATTCTTGTCCGGGCTAATGGACACCCGGGTCGACACGATGTCCATGTTGATATAGCCGCGGTCCAGGTAGTACGAGCGCAGACGCTCGAGATCACCGGACAGCTTCTCGCGGGAGTACTTGTCATCGTTCTTGAAAAACGACAGCCAGTGACTGATTTTGAGGGTGAACTGATCGTTCAGTTCACTCTGGTCGAAGACGGTGTTGCCCAACACATTGATATGTTTGATCGCCGCCACTTGGCCTTCGTCGATCTTGATCTTCAGGCCGACGCGGTTACGCGGCTGTGCGTCTACTTCGGCGTCCACCGAGGCCGAATAGCGGCCCTGGGCTGCATACTGGCGCTGCAACTCATTACGTACTCCTTGCAGGGTGGCTGGCTGGAAAATTTCGTCCTCGGCCAGCCCGGACTGCTTGAGGCCCTTCATCAGGTCATCGGTGGAAATGGCCTTGTTGCCCTCAATGTTGATGCTGGCCACAGACGGCCGTTCGACAACCTTGATCACCAGAACGTCGCCGTCGCGCCCCAGATGAATGTCCTGAAACAAACCGGTCTTGAACAGTGAACGGGTGGACGCCAACAACTGCTGCTTATCCGCCTGTTCGCCGACGTTCAATGTCAGGGCGGCGAACACGCTGCCTGCAGAAACCCGCTGCAGGCCGTCGATGCGAATATCAGTAAT
The DNA here is from genome assembly GCF_055408345.1 of Pseudomonas sp. B424. Taxonomy (NCBI): domain Bacteria; kingdom Pseudomonadati; phylum Pseudomonadota; class Gammaproteobacteria; order Pseudomonadales; family Pseudomonadaceae; genus Pseudomonas; species Pseudomonas sp. B424. Next base: position 500,281 of record NZ_JBUZTL010000002.1, read on the forward strand.
CGTGAAACCTTGGGCATGCGCAAGTGTGACATTGAGCAGCAGTGCAACCGAGCAGAGCAGGCGCGGAAAGTTCATTTAGACCTTTTATCCAGGACACATCGACAAGCAGCGTAAGCGGGCGCGGATATGGCTCAGCAAGACGACATACCGCAGGGCAAGCAGGCTGGTGGAGGTCAAGCATAAAAGTTCGGGCCGTTTGGTGCGGTTAACCGAGTGTCAAGTTAGGTAAAAGTTGGCTGCAGGGAATGACGCTACGTTTGGTAATGCTGATAATGCGCCGATCCCCCCCTTCAAGAGATCGCCATGATCCGTGTATTGCTTGTCGACGATGACCAGGAACTGACCGGTTTGCTCAGCGAATACCTGGAGCGTGAAGGTTTTGAGGTGACCGCGGTACATACCGGCGAAGAGGGCGAGGCGCGCGCGTTGTCCGGGCAGTACGGCATTGTGGTGCTGGATGTGATGCTGCCGCGACTGTCGGGGATCGAGGTGCTCAGGCGCATTCGGGCCCGCAGCCAGGTGCCGGTGGTATTGCTCACCGCCCGTGGTGACAACATTGACCGGATAACCGGCCTGGAACTGGGTGCCGATGACTACGTGCCCAAACCCAGCACGCCGGGCGAACTGGTGGCGCGTTTACGGGCAATCATGCGTCGGGTACGACCGATGGGGCAGGCGAGCACCGAGGTGGTCAAGACCGGCCAGCTGGCGTTGTGGCCCGGCAAGCGTCAGGCGCTTTGGCAGGGCCGTGAGCTGGGTGTGACCAGTACCGAATTCAGCTTGCTCGAAGAATTGGCCCGCAATGCCGGGCAAGTGGTAAGTAAGCAGGACTTGTCGCTCAATGCCCTGGGTTGCCCCCTGACCCGCTACGACCGGCGTATTGATGTGCACATCAGCAGCATCCGGCATAAGCTCGGCCCGCGCTCTGACGCCAAGGCCTGGATTCAGAACGTGCGTGGGCTCGGCTACCTGTTGATCGCGGAATGATGCAATCCAGCCGGCTGTTCTGGAAGCTGTTTCTGGCCTTTTGGCTGGCCACCAGCCTGACGTTTTTTGTCGGTATCGGCATTGTGACGTTGAGCCGGGCAGGGGCTGGCACTCCTCATCTGGATACCCTTCTTGAAAGCGAGGAACAGTTGCTGCGCCAGTTCGGTATCGAGGCGGGCAAGCAACTGCTGGATGTGTGGCACGACCCCGCCGACGAATCCATTGCGGTCTATGACAGCGCCGGCCAACTGCTGGCTGGCATGCCGGTCCTGCACCCGGTTTTTGAGCGCGCAATCATCTGCAAAGATGGCCACACTTTGTCGCTCAGGTCCTCGGGTGGGCCGGATAATGGCATCGGAGCGAGGGCTTCGGGGTTGATGCTGTTGTTGATCGGCACGGTGATGAGCGCGTTGTTCAGCGGCTTTATGGCCTTTTATCTGACATGGCCGCTGGCGTATCTGCGGCGGGCGATGAGCGATGTGGCCCAAGGTCGCTTCGAAACCCGGGTCAAGCCGATCATGGGCGCGCGGCGCGATGAAATCGTCGATCTGGCCGAAGACTGCGACCGTATGGCCAACCAACTGAAACAGCTGGTGCAAGCCCAGCAACACCTGTTACACGACATCTCCCACGAATTGCGTTCACCACTGACCCGCATGCAGGTGGCCATCGGGTTGCTACAGCAAAACCCGGGCCGCGAAGACATGGTCGAGCGTATTGAGCGCGAATCGATGCGCATGGATACCCTGATCGAAGCGTTGCTGACCCTGGCCCGGGTGCAGGGGCGGCCGGAGAGTATCGAGCGCGAGCCGGTCGATATCATCGACATACTGGCGCTGACCATCGAAGACGCACAGTTTGAAGCGCAGATCAAAGGTTGCCGGGTCAGCCTGCATGCATGCCCGGTCTTTGTCAGTCGGGCCAGCGGCGAATTGTTGTATCGGTGTTTTGATAACGTCATCCGCAATGCCGTGCGCTATACGCGCCCCGACACCTCGGTGCAGGTGGTGGCCTGGCTCAATCACGACGCGAGCAGCCTGACGGTGCGGATTACCGATCATGGGCCGGGCGTCGAAGAATCGCGGCTGCAGCGTATTTTCGATCCGTTCGAGCGCGGCGTTAACGAGGCTGGCACCGGTTTCGGCCTGGGCCTGGCCATCGCCTCAAGGTCGGTGGAGATGCACGGCGGCACGATTTGGGCGAGTAACCAGCCCTGTGGCGGGCTGAACGTAGAAATCTTCTTGCCGTGTAATGCCTGACCTCGTCAGCGGCCGGGGTGATCTTTACCCGAAATTACATTGCCTTGACGGCCCTGTACGCCACGGTCCAGTAGACTTTTCGCTCAATATTGAGTGGAGGTGGGCATGTTTCTGGTGCATAAAAAAGGCTTTGTTCCCGGCAAGAAAATGGTCGATGGGTTGGTGCCTTGTGATTTTTTCTGCGAAGACACTCCTGCCATCAACCTGTTCGTATTTACCGGTATCGGCGCGTTGGGCAAACCGGTCGAGGAACCGACGCTGTGGGGCTTTACCCGGCTGGAACGCTTTGAAGCACTGACCAGCACCCTGGTGTCGAACAAGAAAAACCGGGGCTGGTTCCAAAGCGTGAATGTGTTGACGGGGCCTGGGCACAACGGCACCCAGACCGTGAAATTCCAGCGGGTGCTGAAAATCATCAAGCACGTCAGCGTCAGCAATCGCGTAGCCAGCAAGGCATGCTACGAGATTCTCACCGATGAGGGCGACACCTACTTCACCCTCAAACACGCGGCGGGCAACAGTGCCCGGACGGTGATTTACGCCGCAGACCATTGATCGCAATCAGGCCAGTGGGCCGCTGCTGTGCGTACCGTTGACCAGCCGCTCAATACCCAGCGGGTTGGCGTTTTTGAGCGCATCCGGCAACAGGCTGTCGGGGTAGTTCTGGTAGCACACCGGGCGCAGGAAGCGGTCAATGGCCAGGGTGCCGACCGAGGTGCCACGGGCGTCGGATGTCGCCGGATAAGGCCCGCCATGCACCATCGCGTCACACACCTCGACGCCGGTCGGGTAACCGTTAAGCAGCAGACGCCCGGCCTTGTGCTCAAGCACCGGCACTACATCGGCGAACGCCTGCAAGTCGCCGGGCTCGGCAATCAGCGTGGCAGTCAGTTGGCCGTGCAGGCTTTGCAACGCCTGCAACAGTTGCGCCTTGTCCGCGACTTCGATCACCAGGGTAGCGGGCCCGAATACCTCTTCCTGCAACACCTCTGCGCCACCGATCAGCAGGCTGGCATTGGCCTGGAACAGTTGCGGGCTGGCCTGGTTGCCTTGTTGCGGCGCGCCTGCGAGGTGACGAATACCATCGACTTCGATCAGGCGCTTGATGCCTTTGCTGTAACTGACCAGCCCCCCGGCATTGAGCAGTGTCTGCGCGGGCTGGACGCTGAAGAACTGGCTGAGTGATGCGATAAAGGCACTGAACTCGGGAGAGCGGATGCCCAGCACCAGACCCGGGCTGGTGCAGAACTGGCCTGCGCCCAGCATCACCGAACTGCCCAGCTCCCGGGCAATCTGCTCCCCGCGAGCGACCAGCGCCTGTGGCAACACCAGCACCGGGTTGATGCTCGACATCTCGGCAAATACCGGGATCGGCTGCGGCCGTGCAGCGGCCATGTCGCACAGGGCGCGGCCCCCCGACAAAGACCCGGTAAAACCGACGGCTTGAATCGCCGGGTGCTTGACCAGCGTAGCGCCTACGCCCGCGCCGTAGATCATGTTGAACACGCCGGCGGGCATGTCGGTGCGTTCAGCCGCGCGCACAATGGCAAGCGCCACCTGTTCTGCGGTTGCCATGTGCCCGCTGTGGGCCTTGAACACCACCGGGCAACCGGCCGCGAGTGCCGATGCGGTATCGCCGCCGGCAGTGGAGAACGCCAACGGGAAGTTACTGGCCCCGAACACGGCTACCGGCCCCACGCCAATGCGGCACTGACGCAAATCGGCACGGGGCAGCGGCAGGCGATCCGGCTGTGCCTGATCGATGCGTGCCCCGTAAAAATCGCCGCGCCGCAGCACGTTGGCGAACAGGCGCATTTGCCCGCTGGTGCGTGCGCGCTCGCCCAGGATACGGGCGGCAGGCAAGGCGGTTTCCCGGCAGACGATGGTCACGAAATCGTCGGCCAGCGCGTCCAGTTCGTCGGCGATGGCCTCAAGGAAATCGGCACGCCGGGCCGCCGGCAAACTGCGAAAGGCCGGGAACGCAGCGCTGGCCGCGAGGGCTGCGGCATCCACTTCGGCTTCGGTGGCCTGGACAAAGTGGCAGGGCAGCGCTTCACCGGTGCTGGCATCAACACTTTGCAGGTGAACGGTACCGGCGCTACTGCGCTGACCGCCAATAAAGTTTTGGCCGGTGATGCGTGTCATATACATGTCCTTATAAAGAATGGGTGGCGATTTTTGTGCTCACCGAACATTTACTGTGGGCGCCGGCAACCCGGCGTCCACAGGATCAGGCATTGATCTGGCGCCCACTCTAGGTTTTGTCAGGGGCGCTGCCCAATGACGAATGCTGATTGGGCGATAACCTCAAGTTGTTCGCGTGTGCATCCCAGGCGCCAAGGACCTGCGTGATTGCTGCATCCAGAACGGCGTGGGGCACGCCATCGCGGGCGAGGGTGGTCAGCCCCAGCAAAAAGCTTTCGAACACCGTGGCCAGTGCAACCGGGTCGGTGTGTGCCGACAGCTCTGCGGCATTGATCCCGCGTTCAACACAGGCAATAAATCCGGCGCGATTGCGGGCACGGGCCTGGGCCAGCGGCGCGCAAATCTCCAGGGTCTGTGGTGAGCTGGCACTCATCAGGCCCAGGGCAACCAGGCAGCCACGCGGGTGATCGGTCCCGCACTGCATTTTGGCGGAACTGCGCAATGTTCTTTCGATGGCATCGCGCGGGGGCAGTCGGGGGTCGAACAGGCTTTCGGTCACTTTGCCGTGGGTGTTCAGATAGCGCTCCATCACCTCCTTGAACAGGGCTTCCTTGGAGCCGAAAGCCGCATAGAAACTGGGTGCGGAAATGCCGGAGCCAATATTCGCCTTGAGCTGGCTGAGCGACGTTGAATCGTACCCGTGCTCCCAGAACAGGTGCATGGCCTGAGTGATTGCCGCGTCACGGTCAAACGTACGCGGGCGTCCCATTTGCGCCATTGGAATCTCCTTCGTTTCGAGACATAAATACTATTCGATACAAAAGTCATTGACCAACACTTTCCCGACAGCCTACATTTGTACCTATCGATATATAACTAGACAAGGTTGGAACACGTGATGGCGTCAGAGCAAAACACCTGCGAACGATTACCCATGGGCGCGCTGCTGGCGCTGGCCATGACCGGCTTTATCTGCATCGTCACCGAGACCTTGCCCGCTGGCCTGCTGCCGCAAGTCAGCCATGGTCTTGAAGTGTCATCCGCACTGGCCGGGCAGATGGTCACGGTTTACGCGCTGGGATCTCTGTTGGCAGCCATCCCGCTGACCATCGCGACCCAGGGCTGGCGCCGGCGCAATGTGTTGCTGCTGACGATTGTCGGCTTTTTGCTGTTCAACTCGATTACCGCGAGCTCAACAGACTATGGCGTGACTCTGGTTGCGCGCTTTTTTGCCGGTGCATCCGCCGGGCTGGCCTGGAGCCTGCTGGCAGGTTATGCACGGCGCATGGTCGCGCCGCACTTGCAGGGGCGGGCGATGGCGGTAGCGATGGTGGGCACGCCCATTGCGCTTTCGCTGGGTGTGCCGCTGGGTACCTGGCTGGGGGCGCTGGTGGGCTGGCGCACGGCATTTGGCCTGATATCGGCATTGACCCTGGTGCTGATCGTATGGGTCGTGGTCAAGGTGCCCGATTATCCGGGGCAGGCGGCATCGCAACGTATCGGCTTGCGCCAGGTGCTGTTGACCCCGGGCGTGCGCTCCGTGCTCGCAGTGGTGCTGGCCTGGATGCTGGCACACAACATTCTCTATACCTATATCGCGCCTTTTGTGACCCCTGCGGGCCTGGGCAATGATGTGGATCTTGTGTTGCTGGTCTTCGGGCTGGCGGCGTTGCTGGGGATCTGGTTGACCGGCCGGCTGGTGGATCGGCACCTGCGCAAAGCGGTGCTGGCGAGCCTGGCGACCTTTGCCGCGATCTCGCTGCTGTTCGGGTTGTCCGCCCAGTCGGCGGCCGTGGTGTACATCGGGACTTTCATCTGGGGGCTGTCTTTTGGCGGCTCCGCCACCCTGCTGCAAACCGCATTGGCGGATGCCGCGGGCGAGGGCGCTGATGTTGCGCTGTCGATGAACGTGGTGGTCTGGAACAGCGCCATTGCCGCCGGGGCATTGACCGGTGGCGTGTTGCTCGAGCAAGTCGGGGTCGGGGTTTTCCCGTGGGTATTGCTGACGCTGGCGCTGGCGGGGCTATGGATCGTGTTCAACGCCCGCCGCCATGGTTTCCCCCATGGCCAGAGACAAGCAGGTACGGCAGCTGTCGGGCATTGACTGCCCGCAGTTGCCGCTGCGGTTTCAGCTAATCTGCCCACCGCTTTCCAGCACATCGTCTGTGGTATTCAGCGCCGAGATCACGGCAATGCGCAGCCCTTCAACGAGGGTCGCCTGTGCCATGGACGGCCCGCCGCACAGCACCGCTTGCTGCGGCAGTGCCGGGACGTGGATAAAGCCACTGCGTACCGCGGCTGCGGCCAATACATGCTGCAGGTAATAGAACACCTGATTGCACACAAAGGTGCCTGCGGTGTGCGACACCGACGCAGGAATGCCAGCAGCTCTTATGGCTCGCACCATTGCCTTGATCGGCAAGGTGCTGAAATACGCCGCAGGGCCCTGTGCCACGACCGGGGTGTCGATCGGCTGATAGCCGAGGTTGTCGGGGATGCGGGCATCGTTGAGGTTGATCGCCACCCGCTCGATGCATATGTCCGCACGGCCGGGGCCCAGCCCGACGGCGATCACCAGCTCTGGCCCGAATTCGTCCAGTAGCTGTTGCAGCCTCTCGGGTGCCTGGGCAAAAGCGCAAGGCAACTGGCGGGCGACGATGCGCACATCGCCCTCCAGGGTGCCGTCCAGAGGGCGCACGGCCTCCCAGGACGGGTTGATGGTGTCTTGGTCAAACGGTTCGAAACCGGTCAGTAGCACAGTGCGCATCGGGGCCTCACATCAGTACATAAAGAAGCACGATATTGACCACCAGCATGATCAATGCGGTGGGCATTTGAGCCTTGATCACGGCGTATTTGTCCGGCAGCTCCAGCAGCGCAACGGGCACGATGTTGAAGTTGGCTGCCATCGGCGTCATCAGGGTGCCGCAATAGCCGGAGAACATGCCGATTGCCGCCATGACCGCGGGGTTTGCATCGTAGATCCCCACCAGTACCGGCACGCCGACACCGCCTGTCATCACCGGGAACGCAGCAAAGCCGTTGCCCATGATCACGGTAAACAGCGCCATGCCCAGGACATAAACCATCACCGCTACCAGGCGATAGTCCATGTTGATGTAGGCCGTGGTGACGTGGGCAACGGCGGCGCCGACCCCGGCGTCATTGAACAGCAGGCCAAGCATGGCCAGCATTTGCGGCAGCACCATGGTCCAGCCCAGCGCTTCGGTCAGGCGGCGCGATTCACGCAGGCCCTGCAGCGGTGTGTCGCGGGTCAGGATGCATGCCAGCACCAGCGCCACCATGCAACCGATACCCAGGGACACAAAGGTGGTGTTCTTGGGGTCGAGCAGCGGCACGCCACCGATCTGGGTGTTTTTGAGCAGGATGGAGCCGATGACGGTGACCAGTGGAATCGACAGCGCCGGGATAAACAGGTTGTGGCCCAGGCGGCCAGCGCTGGCCCGGGCGGCCTTGATATGCAGCTCGGCGTGGCTGCCACGGCCAACACCGCCGATGCCCGCAATACCGGCCATCACCAGCACGCCCACACCGACCACAAACGGCGACAGACGATCGCCAATCAAAAACACCATGGCAAACAGCGCCCAGAACAGGCCGCTGGTCCAGCGTTTGGGGTGGGTGCGATCACTCACGATCATGCCCGCGGTGATCAGCAACAGAGCGCCGGCCAGCCAGTAGAAGTACTCGATTGAAATAATCATCGTGCCAGTTCCTTGGAAGCGTCTGCGTCTGTTTGTTCTTGGGCGACTTCGGCCATGCTGCGTGACAGCATCAGGTCGAAGCGATACAGGCGCAGCGCATGCACGATAAAGGCGCAAATAGCGGTGGGAATGCCCCAGAAGGCAATGTGCAGCGGCTCGACATCAAGCCCCGAACCCAGCAGGAAGGTGTGCATCAGGGCAATCGCACCAAAGGCCACAAACACGTCTTCACCGAAGAACAGGCCGATATTGTCGGTGGCCGCGCACATGGCCAGCACTTTTTGGCGGACCGGAGCAGGCAGCTTGCCGAACTTGTTCTCGGCGGCCCCTTCGGCCATCGGCGCCAGCAGCGGTCGCACCATCTGCGGATGCCCGCCCAGGCTGGTCAGGCCCACGGCCGCGGTGGTTTCACGCACGAACAGGTACATGATCAGCAAACGCCCGACGGTTGCGCGCTGAAAGCCGGCGATCCAGTTTTGGGCGTGCAGGCGCAGGCCATGGCGTTCCAGCAGGCCGATCACGGCCAGGGGCAAGAGCAGGATGAGTTGCAGGGCGCGGGTTTGCAGAAAGCCCTCACCCATCAGGGTAATGATTTTTTCCAGCGGGAAATTGGCAGCAAGGCCGGTGACGATAGCGGCGGCGCTTACCACAAGCAGTGGGTTAAAGCGCAGCACAAAGCCAATGATGATGACGAACACGCCAATCAAGGGCCAAAGATTTACGACTGTTTGCATGAGGGGGGAATCCCTTAGCTGATTGCCGCAGCACCAGGGCAGGCTGGTGAGAGCAAGACGAAAGCGGTCAGGCACACTTTCGAAAAATCGGTACGCTGCCGGACTCAGCGTGTTTTTTTATTTTTGACGCCCAAGGGTCATTGCCCGTCATGTTTGGTGGCTTTGGGTCGTGCGTCCAGTAAATAAAAGTTGTCACCGCTGAACAAAAAAGTTTTACCAATCACCGACTTAAGCCGACTGGCTTGAGGTTGCGGCAAGGGTTTACAGTGATGGCCTGGTTTTGATTGGGTGAGGCGTCCTGTATGAACATGCGATTTCTTCTGACATTCGTCTGGGTGGCGCGTCTTGGCAGCTTTCGACTGACCGCCGAAAAGCTTTCAAGTACCCAGGCGGCCATATCGAGTCGCATTTCAGTCCTCGAAACCGAGCTTGGGGTGCAGTTGTTCCAGCGCGACTCTCGAGGGGTGAACCTGACCCGTGAGGGCCATCAAGTGCTGGGCTATGCCGAAGAGATGCTCGCCACCCAACAGCGCCTGCTTCAGTCCCTGGGCCAGGCGGACAGCTTCGCCGGGCGCCTGCGCATCGGAGTGATGGACACCGTCATTCACAGCTGGCTGGGTGACCTGATCAGCGCGTTGAGCCGTGATTACCCCCAGGTCGAGGTCGAGCTTACGGCTGATACGGCGCTTAATCTGAATGAACAACTGCTCAAGGGCCAGCTGGATCTGATCTTCCAGACGGATCTGTTACGCGCCGATGGTGTGCGCAATGTGCAGTTGGCCAGTTACCCCCTGAGCTGGATTGTTGCCAAGGATGCTGCACTCAATCGCAGCTACGACAGCCTGGCGGATCTATGTCAGGAGCGGCTGCTGACCTTTTCGCGCTTGTCGCGGCCACATCAGGACATGCTCAATTTTCTGCACCAGCAGGGCATTGCCACGCCGCGCATCAGTTGCATCAACTCGGTGGCGGCCATTATCAAGCTGGTGGCCGACGGGTTCGGCATCGGCGCCTTGCCACCGGTGCTGGTCAGCCGCGAACTGCAAAGCGGCGCGATGATTGCCTTGCCGATCGAAACCGCGCCGGGCTTTGCGGTGTACGCCAGTTGGCGCGCCGGTGCAGGGCTGGAGTTGCATGAAGCAGTGGTCAGCCTCAGCCAGGCAGTCGTTGCCGGGTATCAACGCAGCGTTGTGCCGGAACACTTCGTCCTGCCGGGCAACTGATCCGTATTTTTTTGCGTTATCTGCGACTGTTATGTATGCAGTTTGCGGCGCAAAATTCCCGTCAACCTTTCGAGACAGACGAGGACGTGAGTACACAGCCACGCACGGGTGTGGTCGGCTGATGTTCTGCGCCTGTTTTATTACGAACGTTTGACGGGGAATTTCATGAACAAGATGGCATGGTTTTTAGGCGGCTTTTTGGTGCTGACCATCGGGATCGGCATTCTGGCGACGATTCCGCCGGGTTGATGGGCGCGCGCTGGTCTCGAATGTATCTTGCTCGCTTGTAGCCGCTGACGAGTAGCACGAGGCTGCGTCCGAGCGCGCAGCGGTCGTTCCTCGTCAGCGGCTACAGGTTTTGTGTATCGCGCAATCTATTGCTTTGCTTTGCTTTGCTTTGCTTTGCTTTGCTTTGCTTTGCTTTGCTTTGGTTTTTGATCTGCTCTTGATCTACCT